>NCCO01000186.1 GCA_002279705.1 Allobosea sp. 12-68-7 | reverse complement strand
AGAGCGGCATGGCCTGGCCGTAATTGCCGGTCCCCGTGCCGCGCGGCGTCACGGGGATGCCGAGCGCGTGGCAGGCGGCGAGCACCTCCAGCACCTGCGCCTCGCTGGTCGGCGAGACCACGAGATCGGCGGTGACATGGTCGAGCTGCCGCTTCAGCACCGGCGAGTACCAGAAGAAGTCGCGGCTCTTCTGCTTCACCAGCGCCGGATTGTCCTCGCTGCGGATCGAGCCGAGGCGGGCCTTGAGCGCGGCGATGTCGTAGCGGGTGGTCATGTGATGCGGCTCCACCGTCATGCTCGCCCTTGTGGCGAGCATCCACGCCTTGAACACAGGTCTCGACGAACGAAGACGTGGATGGTCGGGACAAGCCCGACCATGACGGTCAGGGCGAACAAGAGAGTCACGACCGCCCGCCCATCAGATGGTCCAGTTCGCGATGGTCGGGCAGCGTCGTGTCGATCGCGCGGCCGGCGACCAGCACCGTGCGGTCCGACTGCGGACGGGCGAAGAACTCGGTCCAGTCCCGCGCGCGGGTCAGGATCAGGTCGGCCGGGCCGCCGGGCGACAGCACGCCCTTCCCGTCCAGCCCCATGATGGAAGCCGGCGTCCGCGCCACCGCATTGGCCCAGTCAGCGCCGGCATGGTCGAGCTGGAGAATGCGGGTGCCTTCGCGCAGCACCTCGATCAGGTCGAGATCGCCATAGGCGTAGAACGGGTCCCGCGTGTTGTCCGACGCGATCATCACCGGCACGCCGGCCGCCTTCAGCTCGTGCAGCGCGGTGACGCCGCGCCAGCGCGGGGTGCGGCCAGGCGTCCTGTCCTGCAGATACATGTTGCACATCGGCAGCGAGACCACCGCAATGCCGGCTTCCCTGACCTTGGCGATGATGCGCGCCTCGGCGTCCGGCTCCTGCAGCGCCAGCGAGCAGCAATGCCCGGCCAGGATCTTGCCCGTGAAGCGATGCCGGATCGCCGCGTCCGCAATGTGCTCCAGCGAGCGCGCGGCCGGGTCGTTGGTCTCGTCGACATGGAAGTCGAGATCGAAGCCGTTCTCGATCGCGATGCGGAAGATCACGTCCAGCGCCGCATCCAGCTCGGGGATCATGTAGCTGACGCAGCCGAACAGGCGATTGCCATGCGCCTTCACCGCAGCGACGACATCGCGGATATGGGCGTCGTCGAGCGCGAACTGGATGCCGAAGAGCGGCGAGCCCTGCACCGCGATCCGCCCGGCCCATTCTGCCCGCAGCTCCGCCAGCACCGGCCAGGAGAGGCCGATCTGCTTCCCCAGCGAATCGATATGCGTCCGCACGGCGGCGGTGCCATGCGCGAAGGCGCAGCGCAGGCCGAAATCCATCCGCGCGCGGACATCGGTTGCCGACCAGTTCGCCTCGCGGTCGGCCATCACGCTGTTGAGCGCGCCCATGAAGCTGCCGTCGGGATTGCGCCGGCGCGGCCAGATATGGCCCTTGTCGAGATGGATGTGGCAGTCGACCAGGCGCGGCAGCACGATGCCGCCGTCGAGATCGAGCACGGGGCCGTCCTGCAGCCCCTCCGCACCCGCTGGCAGGATCGAGGCGATCCGCCCCTCCTCGACCGCGAGATCGACCAGCGCCAGCCCGTCGCGGTCGGCGGCGAGCCCGCCCGCCGCGACGAGGCAGAGCGGCACGCGGGCCTGCGTCAGACGAAAGGACGGCGAAGACGGCACAGCGGCGAAACCGGTACTCACGGGAACAGCATCTCCATCGGCCTCGCCATGCACGATCGATACCGGCGCGCTTGACGGCGGGCAAGCCGGCGCCGCAAGGTCGGGTCGTCACAGGCGCGACGCCCCCTTCTCCCTCCCCCCGCTTGCGGTGGGGAGGGCCGGGATGGGGGGCAGTGCCGCTCGGCGGGACGATCAAGGACAGGGCTCGGGCTTTGCGGCCCCCCATCCCTGACCCTTCCCCACCGCAAGCGGGGGGAAGCGGATGAGGCTCGTGATACGATAACCTGCGCAAAGCCCCGACGCCGCATCCGGGCTTGTCGCGCGCGCGACGATCGCGCATGAGGGCGGCTTCCCGCCGATGGAGAATGTCCCCATGCCGCAGGCCCGACTGATCGATGGCAAGGCCATCGCCGCCGCCTTGCGCGGCGAGATCGCGACCGAGGTCGCCGGCCTCAAGGCGGCGAGCGGCAAGGTGCCCGGCCTGCATGTGGTGCTGGTCGGGGACGACCCCGCCAGCCGCGTCTATGTCGCGTCCAAGGAGAAGCTGGCGGTCGAGGTCGGCATGAACTCGGTCGCCCACCGCCTGCCGACCGAGACGACCCAGGCCGCGCTGCTGGCCAAGCTCGCCGAGCTCAATGCCGATGACGCGGTCGACGGCATCCTCGTCCAGCTGCCGCTGCCGAAGCATCTCGACACCGCCGCCGTGATCGACGCCATCGACCCCGCCAAGGATGTCGACGGGCTGCACCCGCTCAATGCCGGCCGCCTCGCCGGCGGCAAGATCGACCCCGAGCATCTGCTCGTGCCCTGCACGCCGCTGGGCTCGATGCTGCTGCTGAAGAGCGCCCTGCCCGCGCTCGCGGGCCTTGAGGCGGTGGTGATCGGCCGCTCCGAACTCGTCGGCCGCCCCGTCGCGCAATTGCTGCTGCAGGCCGACTGCACGGTGACGATCGCGCATTCGCGTACGAAGGACCTGGCCGCCGTGGTCCGCCGCGCCGACATCGTCGTCGCCGCGGTGGGGCGCCCCGGCTTCGTCCGGGGCGACTGGATCAAGCCCGGCGCCACCGTCATCGATGTCGGCATCAACCGCCTGCCCGACGGCAAGCTCACCGGCGACGTCGCCTTCGCGGAAGCCGCCGACATCGCCGGCGCGATCACCCCCGTCCCCGGCGGCGTCGGCCCCATGACGATCGCCTGCCTGCTGCGCAACACGTTGACGGCGTTCAAGGCGAGGCGGGGGTAGGCCCGGAGCGGCACCCATTGAAACGATAGTGACCTTATGATTGTTTATCGAAATCTGATAAACCGTCATAAGGTCTCGATAGATGGACCCGCGCATCAATCCCTATGCCCCGGGCGCGGGAACACCGCCGCCGGAGTTGGCCGGGCGTGACAAGCTGATCGAGGATGCAGCCATCGCGCTCGATCGTATCAGAGCAGGCCGAGCCGCCAGGAGCCTCGTCCTTTATGGCCTGCGTGGCGTCGGCAAAACGGTCTTGCTCAACCGGATCAGGATCGAGGCAGAGGCCAGGGGCATCGAGGGAATCCAGATCGAGGCTCCCGAGGGCCGGTCATTGCCCGCAGCGCTCGCCCCCTCGCTTCGGGCAGCACTCCTCCGCTTGAGCCATCTCGAAGCTGCCAAGGCCGCGATTGGTCGAGCACTATCCGGGCTCGCAGGCTTTATCGGGGCCATGAAGGTCAAATATGGCGACCTCGAAGTGGGGCTCGACGTCACTCCTGAAAAAGGGCTCGCGGACAGCGGCGATCTCGACAGTGATCTCACTGCACTGCTGCGTGCGATCGGCGAGGCCGCCAGCGCATGCGGAACAGCCATCGTACTTTACATCGACGAACTGCAATATGTGCCCGAGGACCAACTCGCATCCCTGATCACGGCCCTGCACGCGACCAGCCAATTACAGCTTCCGGTCACCATGATGGCCGCAGGCCTGCCGCAGTTGGTCGGGCAGACCGGCAGGGCGAAGTCCTATGCCGAGCGTCTGTTTTCGTTCGTCCAGATCGACCGCCTGGATGACGATGCCGCGACGAAAGCGCTTTGGCTTCCCGCGGAGAAGGAGGGCGTGCGCTTCGAGGCGGCCGCGATCACCGAGATCATTGCCCAAACGCAAGGCTACCCTTACTTCCTCCAGGAATGGGGGAAGCACAGCTGGGACGTCGCGGACCGATCGCCGATCACGGGTGAGGATGCGCAACGGGCAACGGTCAATGCCTTGGCCGAACTCGATGCCAGCTTCTTTCGCGTGCGTTTCGATCGGCTGACCCCGACCGAAAAGCTGTATGTCAGAGCGATGGCGGAACTCGGCCCCGGACCTCACCGCTCCGGGGATATTGCCGAACAGCTGGGCCGCAAGGTCACAGCCGTCGCACCCGTGCGCAACAGCCTGATTGCGAAGGGGATGATCTTCGCCCCGTCACACGGCGATACGGCTTTCACCGTACCGCTCTTTGACGCGTTCATGCGCAGGACGATGCCGGCGGGGGCCTGAGCGGCCCGCGCCCCCTCACATATGGATCTGGCGCTTCTCCACCGCCATCGCCGCTTCCTTGACCGTCTCGGCCAGCGTCGGATGGGCGTGGCAGGTGCGGGCGAGATCTTCCGACGAGCCGCCGAACTCCATCAGCACGGTCACCTCCGCGATCAGGTCGCCGGCGCGCGGCCCGATGATGTGGCAGCCCAGAACGCGGTCGGTCTTGGCGTCGGCCAGGACCTTCACGAAGCCGTCGGTCTGGCGCATCGCGCGGGCGCGGCCATTGGCGGTGAAGGGGAACTTGCCGACCTTGTAGTCGACGCCCGCCGCCTTCAACTCCTCCTCGGTCTTGCCGAGCGAAGCGACCTCCGGTGAGGTGTAGACGATGCCGGGGATCGCGTCATAGTTCACATGGCCGTGCTTTCCGGCGATGATCTCGGCGACCGCGACGCCCTCGTCCTCGGCCTTGTGCGCCAGCATCGGCCCACGCACCACGTCGCCGATGGCGTAGATGCCCGCGACATTGGTCTTGAAATGATCGTCGATGACGACGCGGCCGCGCTCGGTGGCGACGCCCGCGCCCTCCAGCCCGAGCCCGTCCGTGTTCGGGCGGCGGCCGATCGCCACCAGCACGATGTCGGCGGCCAGCGTGCTCGCCTCACCGCCGGCCGAGGGCTCGACCGTCAGCGTCGCGCCACCCTTCTTGCCCGTCTCGACCTTGGTGACCTTGGCGCCGAGGCGGAAGGTGAAGCCCTGCTTCTCCAGGATGCGCTGGAACTGCTTGGCGACCTCGGCATCCATGCCCGGCAGGATGCGGTCGAGATATTCGATCACGGTGACCTTGGCGCCGAGCCGGCTCCAGACCGAGCCGATCTCGAGGCCGATCACGCCGGCGCCGACCACGACCAGCTCCTTGGGAACGGCGGCGAGCTCGAGCGCCCCCGTCGAGGTCACGACCGTCTTCTCGTCGACCGTCACGCCCGGCAGGCCGGCGGCCTCCGAACCCGTGGCGATGACGATGGACTTGGTGTCGAGCTCCGTGGTGGAGCCGTCCTCGGCGGTGACGACGACCTTGCCGGCGCCGGGGATCGAGGCGGTGCCGTGGAAGGGCTCGATCTTGTTCTTCTTCAGCAGGAAGGCGACGCCGTTGACGTTGGCGTCCACCGTCTCCTGCTTGTGGGCGAACATCGCCTTCAGGTCGAGCTTGGGCTGGCCGACGACGATGCCGAGCTTGGCGAAGCTGTGGCCGGCCTCCTCGAACATCTCGGAGGCGTGCAGCAGCGCCTTGGAGGGGATGCAGCCGACATTGAGACAGGTGCCGCCATGCGTCTTGCGCTTCTCGACCACCGCGACCTTGAGGCCGAGCTGGGCAGCGCGGATGGCGCAGACATAGCCGCCGGGGCCGGTTCCGATGACGACGAGATCGTAGGACATGGAGCTCTCTTCAGGATTGGCGATTATTCGGCGGCTGGGCGGTTCGCGACGTAATGCGCCGCCAGCTGTTCGACCATGGCGGTCTCGATGGTGATCCGGGCCGCGTCGGGGCAGAAATCGATCTCGTGGCCGACCTCGTCGAGGTTCCATCCGAAGGATCGCCCATGGGCCGCCACGGCAACTGTCTTGAAATAGGCGGGATCCTTCAAAGGTAGGGACGACTCGCCCTGTCCAATCCAGCCCGTCAGATCATATTCGCCCGACAGGCCGTCATCGAAGGTCACCCGGAGGACCGGGTAACGCACCGCTTCGACGTCCTTGATCCGGTACTTCATGTGATCTGGCCTCCGCTGTAGCGGCCTTCCCTGATCTCGACCCAGATCGAGGCGACCTGTTCGCGATGGGCCGCCAACCAGGCCTTGACCAACCTGGTCTTGGCCGGCGGCAGCGATCCGTTGAGGATATCACCCGTCACGATCGAAATCTGCGCCTCATGTCCAGCGAACGTCGCGTGAAGATGAGGCGGCAGATGATCCTTGAGATGGATCACGATCCGAACGCCGTCGATAATC
>NCCO01000185.1 GCA_002279705.1 Allobosea sp. 12-68-7 | reverse complement strand
CGAACGTCACGGCCGGCGGCTCCACGGAAAATGTCGCCAGGGACGACATTAACAGCGAGGCCGCAGCATGAATCAGCGTCTCGAATTCAAGGCCGACATCGCCGTTGACGATGAGGGCCTGATCACCGGGCTCGCATGGCCCTTCGGCTCTGCCGATCGTGTCGGCGATGAGATCGCGCCCGGCGCCTTCAAGTCGGCTGCGGCTCCCCTGCCCCTGCTCTTCGCTCATGATCCGAAGCAGGCCCTTGGCGCCTGGACCGGCCTCGTCGAGACGGCGCAGGGCCTGGAGGTGCGCGGCCAGCTTCTGGTCAATGACGTGCCCCGCGCCAAAGAGGTGCGCGCCCTGGTCAAGGCCGGCGGCATCGATGGCCTGTCGATCGGCTTCATCACGAAAAAGGCGGTCGCGCGCAAAGGCGGCGGCCGGCTCATCAGCAGCTTGGACCTCGTCGAGATCAGCCTCGTCAGCGTCCCCATGCATCCCGGCGCACGGGTCACCAGCGCAAAAACCGCAGACGCCCTCCGACTGGCTGAAGCGATCCGCAACGCCGCCGCAGCCTGGCGAGCATAGGAGACTGCAACGTGAAGCACATGCATCCCGGCGCCATCACTGGCGCAATCGAGTTGAAGGGCGACGACGATCCGGTCGACGTCGTGAAGCAGATCACCGATCTGACGGCCGTGGTCGACACGCGCCTGAAGGCCGTCGAGAGCAAGGCCGACACCTCCGCTCTCGTCGCGCGCCTGGACGGCCTCGAGGCAAAGCTCAACCGTCCGAACGGCGGTAACGGCAACGGCGACACCGGGGCGGCCGAAGAGCGCAAGGCCTTCGCGACGTACCTGCGTCGCGGCGACGCCACCCCGGCCGACGAGATCAAGACGCTGACGGTCTCGTCGGACCCCGGCGCCGGCTACTTCGCCCCGGCCGAGATGTCGACGGAGTTCATCCGCGACCTAGTGCAGTTCTCGCCGATCCGCACCTATGCCAGCGTGCGCACCACCGGCGCCCCGAGCGTGAAGTATCCCAAGCGCACCGGCATCACGAACGCGCAGTGGGAAGGCGAGCTCGAGGAGTCGCAGGAGTCGGAGCCGTCCTTCGGCCAGCTCGAAGTTCCGGTCCACAAGCTGACGACCTTCGTCGACATCTCCGAGGAACTGCTCGCCGACAGCGGCGGCACGGCGGAAGCGGAAGTGCGCCTCGCGCTCGCGGAAGACTTTGGCCAGAAGGAAGTCGTCGGCTTCGTCAGCGGCACGGGCGTGAAGCAGCCGCAGGGGTTCATGTCGAACGCCGACATCCTGCACACCGTCAACGGGCATGCGACCAATCTGAGCGCCGACAAGCTCATTGATCTGGTCTACGCGCTGCCGGCCGCCTACCGGAACGCGCCAGGTGCCGCCTGGGCCATGAATGGCACCACGCTCGCCGCCGTCCGGAAGCTGAAGGACGGCCAGAACAACTATCTGTGGCAGCCCGCCTATCAGGCCGGCCAGCCCGAGACCCTGCTCGGCAAGCCCGTCGTCGAAATGGTCGACATGCCGGACATCGCCGATGGCGCCTTCCCGATCATCTTCGGCGATTGGTCCGCGTACCGGATCCTCGATCGGCTCGCGCTGAGCATCCTGGTCGATCCCTACACGCAGAAGCGCTCCGGCGTCGTTCGCATCCATGGCACCCGCCGCGTCGGTGGCCGTGTGCTGCAGGCCGCGCGCTTCCGGAAGCTCAAGACCGCAACCTCGTAAGGAGCCGCATCGATGCGCCGCGATCTCTATTCCAACATCGGGCTTGCGGACGGCATCACCGTCGACACGAAGGGCTATGCCAGCCTCACCTTCGTCATCACCACCGGGGCCATCGCCTCGGCCGGCGACTTCGGTGTGGCGGTGCAGGACAGCGACGCCAGCGGCTCCGGCTTCACTGCCGCGGGCGCCGACTTCGTGGACAGCAACGCCCCGGCCACCCTGGCGGCGGACAGCGTCTACAAGGTCTCGTATCGCGGGAACAAGCGCTATGCGCGCCTGCAGCTCACGAAGGCAGGCGGCACCTCGATCGCGCTCGGCGCCGTCGCCGTGCTCGGCCATCCCGAGGTCAGCCCCGTCGCCTGATCCTGATCCAGAGGCCCAAATTTGGGTCTCTGCCTCCTGCGCGAGGCAGCCGGCTCCGGCCGGTCGCAAGGGGAAAGTTGAACCTACGGGTTCGGCTTTCCCCGTCCCCTTCCCTCCGACATGGGCATCCACATGCTTGAGATCGTGACACCAGCGAGCAGCACCCGCCTGACCACGCTGGACGCGGTCAAGGCAGACCTGGGCCTATCTGGCTCCGCATCCGACGAAGCGCTCGGCGCGCTGATTGATCAGTTCAGCGATGCGATCGCGGCCTGGTGCGGCCGGACCTTCGGCGCCGCCACGGTGCGCGAGACGCAGGACATCACCCGCCTTTGCGATCGCCGGTCGATCCTGCTCGAACGCTGGCCGGTTATCGCCGCCACCAGCATCACGGTCGCAGGCGAGGCTCTGGCATCAGACGCCTATGTGCTCGACGCCGCCAAGGGTGAGCTTCTGTACAGGGGCGAGACCACCCGCTTCACGCTCTGGCCTGTCGGCGAGACCATCGCGACGTACAGCACGGGCTATGCCCTGCCTGGCGAGGATGACCGCACCCTGCCTCACGACATCGAGCGGGCCTGCATTCTCATGGTGCGCAGCGCCTGGACCAGCATGGGCCGAGACCCTGCGCTTCGCAGTGAGGAGAGCACAGGCGTCGCCGTCTTCACCTACTTCGCCGCCCATGGCGCAGGGCTGAGCCTCGAGGCGCAGGCGCTGCTCGCACCCTACCGCATGGCGATGGTGGCCTGATGAGCGCCGCCCGCATCATCGAAGCGCTTGACCGCATGCTGGTCACGGAAGGCGAGGCGTTGACGCTTCGCCGCCGCATCGGCACGGGCTCGACGTTCGCGGAGGTGCAGTGCCGCGGCAAGGTCACCGGGTTCGATAGCTCCATCCTCATCGGTGGCGTCGCTCAGACGGCGAGCAGCGTCATCATCAGCCCGACCGCGATCAATGCCGCCGTGACCGCTGGCACATGGCCCGGTGCGGCAGGCGGGCCGGTGTGGCCGCGCGTGGGTGACTTCGTGCGCCAGGTCGGCGGATCAGACAGGCGGATCGAGGCCACCGCCCCGCAGCGCGTCGGTGACGTCGTCGTCCGAGTGCCCTGCAAGGTGCTCGGATGAGCCCGATGCGCGCACCATCCATCTGCGCTTGCGGCCATCGCGTCCCCGCTGGCACTCGCTGCGCCTGCGCCGTTAAGCGCGCCAGGGAGAGCGAGGCCAAGCGCCCAAGCGCCAGCGCCAGAGGCTACACCGCCAACTGGTCGAAGGCGTCCAAGGCTTTCCTTGCCCTGCCAGGTCATGAGCGATGCGCCTGCGGCTGCGGCAGGCCTGCCGACATGGTCGACCACATCAGGGCACCGAAGGGTGATCAGGCGCTGTTCTGGAACCGGAGCAACTGGCAGCCCTTTGCCCGCGTCTGCAACACGCGCAAGGCCATCGCCTCCGAAGGCGGGTTCGGCAGGCCTATTCGGGAGGCAGCACCATGAGCAACTGCTCGCCCTTGGCAGTCAGAACGACGCCTCGCCCTTCGCTCATTTCGGCGAGGCCCTTGCGCATCACCCCATGGATTACGGGGTCAGCAGTCAAGGGTTGCGGTCGCTCGGCCATCGCCTTCAACAACATCACTTCGTCAGCTGTCAGCGGAGTCATCGTCGTCCCGGTCGAGTCGTCAAACGCGATCCGAAATGGCCATGCAACCGGGGGGTGGGTCAAGACTTTCGGCAAGGGGCCGATGACCGCTTGGGGTCCGTCGCGCGACATCAGCCCGAATTCGGATCGCGGAGGTAATTCGCGATGAGAGGGAGAAAACCGAGCCTGAAGCTGGTCGATGCTGGAACGACCGTTGACAATGTACACAGTCGTTTTTCGCCGCCGTCGCACGTCCCGCCGCCGGCGCGAGCTGAATGGAACAGGGTCTGCGCTGATCTCGCCGCGCGCGGACTGCTGTCAGAGATCACCCTGCCGCTGGTGACGAGCTACGTGCTCGCCATCTGGCAAGTCGCGCTCTGCGTCCGCGCGATCAAGCGGGACGGGTCGTTCATCAAGGGCAAGAGCGGCGAAACGCGGGTCCATCCTGCTCAGCAGCTCATGTCGAAGTCGCATGAACTGATCGTCCGGCTGGGCTCCGAGCTCGGCCTGTCGCCGACGGCGCGCGCCCGTGCGCACTTCGCCGCCCCTCCTGAGAAGCAGGGAGGCGCAGATGACTGGTCCGACATGGATCTTTGACGGCTCCGACATCCCCGATCCGTTCGGCTATGGCGAGCGCGCGGTTAAATTCCTGCGCCTGCTGAAGCATCCGAAGAGCCGGGCGCCGGGCAAGGCGTTCCAGCTTGATCCGTGGCAGGAGCGCATCGTCCGGCGCATCTATGGCCCGGCGAAAGAGGACGGCCGGCGGAAGGTCCGCGTCGTCTATCTGCAGGTCGGTCGCGGGAACCGGAAGACGAGCCTGGGCGCGGTGCTTGCGCTGCTCCACACCTTCGGACCCGAGCGCTTGCCCGGCGGCCAGGTGCTGTCTGCGGCGGCCGATAGGAAGCAGGCCCGCATCGCCTATGATGAGGCGCTGTCCATCGTGGCAGCAGTCCCACAACTTGAGGCGAAGGCGCAGCCGCAGGACTTCAAGAACCGGCTGACGCACACCACCAGTCGCAGCGTCTACGAGGCGATCTCGGCAGACGCCGCGACGCAATACGGCCGCACGCCGAACTTCGCCCTGGTCGATGAGCTATGGGCGCACAAGAAGCCGGACCTCTGGCACTCGCTGCGCACCGGCCTGGCGAAGGTGGCCGGCTCACTCTGCGTGATCACTACGACGGCCGGCCGCGGCGACGCGACACCGGACTTCCCGATCTATGACTATGCCCGCAAGGTTGCCGCCGGCGAGATCGAGGACGAGGGCTTCCTGCCGATCATCTTCGAAGCGCCGAAGGGCAGCGACTGGACCGATGAAGCTGTCTGGCATGCCGTGAACCCCGGCCTGGCGCATGGCTATCCCGACCTCGCCGGCCTGCGCCAGTTGGCGAGGGAGGCAGCGAACCGGCCGGCAGACAGGGAGGCATTTCAGCAGTTCCATCTCGGCATCCGGCTCGATCACAGCGCGGCGCCGTTCGTCAGCAGCGAGGTCTATGACGCCGGGGCCGAGCCTATCGATCTCGACGAGCTTCGCAGCCGGTCATGCTGGCTTGGCGTCGACCTCTCGTCCTCCGGCGACCTCACCGTCATCGTGGCGGCCTTCCCGGATGAGGACGGCGGCTACACCGTGTTGCCGTGGTTCTTCTGCCCTGCGCTCAACCTGCGCCAGCGCCAGGAGCAGAGCGGCGCACCCTATGTCCAGTGGGAGGCCGAGGGCCTGATCACGGCGACGCCGGGCAATGTGGTGGACTTCCGCTTCGTCGAGCAGCGGATCCGCGACATCTGCGACGAATACGATGTCCGCGAGATCGCCATAGACCCGGCGCTGGCGCGCAACACCCTCAACAACCTGACGGAGGACGGTTTCCCCGCGGTGGAGCACCGGCAGGGCTCCCTCTCCATGATGCCGGCGATCGCAGAGCTTGATCGGGCGCTGACGGCGCGCCGGTTCCGCCACGGCGGCCATCCGGTGCTGCGGTGGACCTTCCTCAACGTCGAAGTGGAGACCAACTCGCACGGCCACATGACGCGCCTGGCGAAGGCGAAGCGCCATGCGTCGATCGATGGCGCCGTTGCCTCGGCCATGGCGGTCAACCGGGCATCCGCCGGGATGGGCGGCAGCATCTACGATTCAGAGGCGCGGCCCGAAGGGCTGTTGGTGCTCTGATGCTGATGATCACGCCCGAAGGGATGAAGCTGGTACGGGCAGCGCTGGCCGGCTGGAACGGCCGGACGAAGCCCGCGCCGATCACGCTTGCCGGGCCGCAGCCGCGGAAGCCGAAGGCCAAAAGGGTCACAGAGGCTTATCGCCGGGCGCTCATCGAGCAGACCATCGCGATCATGCGGAAGGGCGAGCCGAGCGTCTTCGCCTTCGAAGGGTTCATGCGGCACGGCATCCGGTCTGGGCTCTGCCTGCGGGGCTGGTCATGGCGCGAGGCCGATGATGTGGCCGCTGATGTCGTCGGCACAGCTCTGGCGCGCCTCGGCGCCAAGCGTCCGACCTGGCAACAGGCGCAGCCGGAATGGACGCAGGAAGGCGTTCTCCTGATCGACCGTGAGCGCTGCGTAAACTGCGGCTGGCAACTGCCTGATGGGCATAGGAAATACTGCTCCAGCCGCTGCGCCAACAGCATGAAGGGCAAGGCTTATCGGCGGTTCGTCGCAGAGCAGATGGAGGCGGTCTATGCAGATGCGCCTTGAGGATTTCCGCGACGAGACGTGCCTCTGGTGCGGCGGCGAGATCGATATGGATCAGCCGCACGCCAGCAAGCGCCTCTATTGCGGCAGCGAATGCCGGAACGCTTACCATAACGATCTGCGCAAGCAGGGCGAACGCGGCGACAGGCTCGCGCTCAACCGACATTGCAGGCTTTGCGAACGGCCCATCCCGGCCGAGCGCGACCTGAGAGCGATCTACTGCTCTCACCGCTGCAAGAAGCTGACGATGCAGCGGGCCTATCGAGCCCGTCAGCGCAATCTCGTCGAGATCGGTCGCCAAGCAATCGCGCAATCCCGATTCCATTGCCAGGAGATCACCACATGAGCACCGCCCCCACGGTAGAATCCTGCCGCGCGCTCGGCACTGTCGACGGACGTCAGCAGGCGCAGGGCCTGATCAACACCGATCTTCGCCCGATGCTCGATCGCATCATCTCGCCGCTGCAGGAGGTCCGCGACTCCGTGAGCGGCGTGGACTGGTCCGCGTTCCATGTCGGCGCCGTTGAAGCCTGCGAAGCGCGCGAGATCGAGCGCGACCGCGCGACCCGGCTCGAACTGGCATGCCGCGGCGCCGGCGAGGATGCGCTGATGGCTTATTCGGAAGCGCGGGTTGAGGGCTTCAATGCTGAGGTCGCACGCTTCAACCGCGAGATCAGCGCCATGTGTGACGCGCTGGAGAAGGAACAGGCAGCGGCGACAGGCAAGCTCAACCGGCAGGAGCGACGCAAGGCGCAGGCCTTGGCGAAGAAGGCGAAAGTCCCGTGAAGCTCGAAGACATCATGATCGACAGCGAGGCTCAAAGCGAAGGGCGCTGGATCCGGGACATCCCGGACTGCGATGACCTTGAACTTCTGGTGCGGGGGCTCGACTGCGCGGAGGCCAGCCATGTGCGCCGGCGCCGGCTTGAGCGGTGGAGCCAAGGCCAGCGGCTGCCGGAATTCGTCATCGCGCAGGGCCCACCGCAGTCGGTGCGCGACGAGGCGCTGACGGATGCCCTGGTGCATGTGGTGCTGCGCGACTGGCGTAATCTGACGATCGATGGCGAGCCGGTGCCGTACAGCGTCGAGATGGCGCGCCGGCTGGTCGCGGCGCCGGAGAATCGCGCGTTCCGCCTGGCGGTGCTCTGGGCTGCGGATCTCGTCGGGAAGTCGGAGGCCTATGTTGCCCGCCGGAGGGCCGCCTGATGGCCGTTCGCATGCGGATTCAGCCGATCGAAAAGACGCTCCGGCTCATCACCGATGGCGCCCTGTCACCGAAGGCGCAGAGCGCGGCGGTGGCGGCCTTCGCGCGGACGAAGCTCCGGGAGGCGCAGGCGCAGAACCGGCGCGTCCTAAAGCGCGAGCCGGCCTATCGCCAGTTCGTCGACAACGTCGAAGGCCGCCCGCTGGAGCAGGTTCGCCCCGATGGCCGGATCGTCTTCACCTTTGAGATCGGCGCGGACCTGGTCGGCTTCATCCTGGCGGAGTTGCAGCGCGTGAGCCCGGTGGATTCCGGCGACTACAAGAAGTCGCATCTCGTCTTCGCCGACGGCCGCCAGGTCGAGCCC
>NCCO01000298.1 GCA_002279705.1 Allobosea sp. 12-68-7 | reverse complement strand
TTGATGAAAAAGATCGATTTCAGCCAGCATAAAGGGAACGTTCGTTTCAAAGCCAGGAGCTCCGATGGAATTTAATTTTGAATGGCGTCGCCTGCTGTTGCTGGCGGTTTTATTGGGAGGGTTTGCCAGTCTTGGCGGCTTTTCCGCCCCGCAGGCCGATGAGGAGCATTCACCGGCGAGGACACGGAAAGCGTCTATCACCGGCAGGCCGACTGGTCCCGCTATTCGCGCCCCTGGCAGGCCGTGCTGCTGTTCAACCAGACGCTGCTCGGCCGGCTGACGATCGGGCCCATCCTGCGGCTGCGCAAGCTGGCGATGATCGAGACGGGCAAGCTGCGCGCAGGCGATTTCCGCGACGTGCCGGTGTGGCTCGGCTTCTTCGCCGGCCTGGCCGTGGTGCTGTGGTTCGTCGCCGGCGTCGCCGGCATGCCGGTGTGGCACTACTACCTGGTCTTCGTGCTGCCCGGCCTTAGCCTCGGCCTGCTGCGCGCCTTCATCGAGCATCGCTGGGGCCCCACACCGGGGGAACGCACCGCCAGCGTCGAATCCAACTGGTTCTTCGGCCTGCTGTTCCTGTGGAACAACCTGCACATCGTGCACCATCTGTATCCGCAGATGGCGTGGTTCGAGATCCCCGGCTTCTGGCGCCGCAACCGCGCGAAGCTGCTGGCGCATAACGGCCACTATGTCTTCCGCGGCTATTTCGAGATTGCGCGCCGCTGGCTGCTGAAGCCGGTCTTCGTGCCGGCGCATCCGGCGCGCTGAACCCCATCCAGGACACAGGGAGCATGAGCATGCAGCGACGGATCTTCATGGGGGCCGCCATCGGCCTGGCCGCACCGGCGCTGGCACGCGCCCAGGGCGCGCCGCAATTCACCTTCCGGCTGCACAGCTTCTCCTCCCCCACCGCGCTGGACCACACGCTGCATCTCGACCCCTGGGCGGAGAAGGTGGCGAAGGACTCCAACGGCCGCATCAAGATCGACGTCTTCCCCGCCATGCAGCTCGGCGGCCAGCCGCGCGACCTGGTGCAGCAGCTGGAAGACGGCGTGGTGGACATGATCTGGACGGTGCCGGGCTTCACCCCGGGCCGCTTCATGGGCACGGAAGGGCTGGAGCTGCCCTTCATGAACACCGGGCTCTCCGCCACGGAAAGCCCGGCGGCTCGCTGTGGAACTTCGCCACCTCATACAGGCGGAAGGGCTGGGTGATGGCCCAGTTGATCAGGAAGCCGTCCACTTGGCTGCGGGCCGT
>NCCO01000184.1 GCA_002279705.1 Allobosea sp. 12-68-7 | reverse complement strand
GTGCGTGGCAGCCACGCCGCCATCCCGCACATGGCCGCCGGCGGCGCGATCGTGAACATCTCTTCCATCTCGGGGCTGCGCGCCACCTCCCGCTCGGCGCCCTATGGCGCGATCAAGGCGGCGGTGATGCACTACACCGCGAGTCAGGCGAAGATGCTGGCGCGGCAGGGCATCCGCGTGAACTGCGTCGCGCCCGGCTCGGTCGAGTTCCCCGGCGGCACCTGGGAGGACCGGAAGACCTCGAACCCCGACCTCTACAACTCGACCCTGGCCACCATCCCCTTCGGACGCATGGGCCGCCCCGAGGAAATCGCCGAGGTCGTGCTCTTCCTCGCCTCCGAACGGGCGAGCTGGGTCACCGGCCAGAGCCTCGTCGTCGATGGCGGCCAGCTCGTCGGCCCCTGACGACACCGACAGACGACCGGCCTGGGCGGACACCCCGCTCAGGCCTGCGCCGCCGCGCCGCCCTGCGCGGCGCCCGGCCCGCAATAGAGCGCGTGCAGCGTCTCCAGCACCGCCCTCGCCTCCGCGCTGGCGAGCGAGAAGGTCACCGCGACGCCGCGTCGGCGCGCGGCGATCAGCCCTTGCCGCCGCAGCTGCGCCAGATGGGCCGCGACGCCGGCCGGACTCAGCCCCGTGATCCGCGCGAGCTCGCCCGCCCCCTCCTCGCCCTCGACCAGCCGGCACAGGATGGCGAGGCGACGCGGGCTCGCCATGGCGGCGAGCAGCACCGCCGCCGCCTCGATCGGGGCTTCGATGCCGGCTTCGTCGCGCTTCAACAAGGCCGTTGACATATTCGATATTCCATATATATGGAGGATATCAGTTCTTAACGGGAGATCGTGGTCATGGTCAATATCGGTTCGCTGGATCGGACGCTTCGCTTCGTCGTCGGCGCGGTCCTCCTCGTCGCCGTCTTCGTGCCCCCCCTCGCCGGCTGGGTCGCACCGCTCGGCGCCTGGAAATATGCGCTGACGGCCTGGGGCGCGGTGATGATTGGGACGGCCGCGATGCGCTTCTGCCCGGCCTATACGCTGCTGCGCCTCAACACCTGCGGGACGCGCCAGCCGTGACGGTCGCGTCGAGCTTCACGCCGCTCGCCTCGCTGGCGGGCGGCGCCCTGATCGGTCTGGCGGCCGCGATGCTGATGCTGTTCCAGGGCCGCATCGCCGGGATCAGCGGCATCGTCTCGCGGCTGCTCCTGCCGGCCGGCGACGGCCAGTCCTGGGGGCGGCTCGCCTTTGTCGCGGGCCTGGTCCTGGCCCCGCTCGTCTATCTGGCGCTGACCGGGACCGCGCCTCGGCCCGACATCGCGACCACGCCCTTTCTGCTGGTGGTGGCAGGCGGTCTCGTCGGCTTCGGCGCCGTCTGGGGCAATGGCTGCACCTCCGGCCATGGCATCTGCGGTCTTTCGCGGCTGTCGCTGCGCTCCGCCGTCGCCGTCGCCACCTTCATGACGACGGCGATCGCGACCGTCTTCCTCGTCCGACACGTGCTGTGAGAGCCTCGATGTCCGTGATCCTGCAGTTCCTGACCGGCCTCGTCTTCGGGCTCGGGCTGATCCTCGCCGGCATGGCCGACCCGGCCAAGGTGCTCGCCTTCCTCGATCTCGCCGCGATCCCGGCCGGCACCTGGGACCCGAGCCTGATCTTTGTCATGGCGGGCGGCATCGCCGTCACCTTTCTGGCCTACCGGCTGATCCTGGCCCGCGAGCTCCCCGTCATGGCCGAGCGATTCCATCTGCCGCAGCCCGGAGCCGCCGATGCGCGGCTCATCACAGGAACGGCCTTGTTCGGCATCGGCTGGGGCCTCGCCGGCCTCTGCCCCGGCCCCGCGCTCGTCTCGACCCTCACCGGCGGCCAGCCCGCCATCATCTTCATCGGCGCCATGCTCGCCGGCATGGCGATGGCGCGGCTCCTGTCGTCCGCCACGACGCCCCTGCGGTCGAAGACCGCCTGACGAACCGAGGAGGTTCCCCGTGACCGCCATTCCGCACCCCGTCGACCTCGCGACCAGGCCCGAGGTCACCGCCTTCTTCGACGCGCAGACCAACACCGTCAGCTATGTCGTCAAGGACCCCGGCTCCCGCGCCTGCGCCATCGTCGATTCAGTGATGGACATCGACTATGCGGCGGGCCGGATCGCCTATCACTCCGCCGACGAGATCGCCGCCTTCGTCCGCGAGCACGGCCTCGAGGTCGCGTGGCTGATCGAGACCCATGTCCATGCCGACCACCTCTCCGCCGCGCCCTATCTCCAGGGGCTGCTCGGCGGCAAGATCGGCATCGGCGACCGCATCACGATCGTGCAGGAAACCTTCGGCAAGGTCTTCAACGAAGGCACCGAGTTCCAGCGCGACGGCAGCCAGTTCGACCGTCTCTTCGCCGAGGGCGACACCTACACGATCGGCGGCATGACCGCCTTCGCCATGCACACGCCCGGCCACACCCCGGCCTGCATGACCCATGTCATCGGCGATGCTGCTTTCGTTGGCGACACGCTGTTCATGCCGGATGGCGGCTCGGCCCGGGCCGATTTCCCCGGTGGCGACGCCCGGACGCTGTATCGCTCGATCCAGCGCGTGTTGGCGCTGCCGCCGCAGACCCGGCTGTTCATGTGCCATGACTACGGCCCCAACGGCCGCGACATTCGCTGGGAGACCACCGTCGCCGAGCAGCGTGCGCACAACATCCATGTCCGCGACGGGATTACCGAAGACGAGTTCGTGCGGACCCGCGAGGCAAGGGACAGGACGCTCGACATGCCCAGGCTGATCATCCCCTCGCTGCAAGTGAACATGAAAGCCGGCGAACTGCCGGCGCCGGATGCCAGCGGCAAGCGCTTCCTCAAGGTTCCGCTGGACGTCCTCTGACGGACGCCATCGATGATCACCACAGCTGACATCGCCTCGCTCGGCTCCGGTTCGCTCGTCGGCTTCACCCTCGGTCTCGTCGGGGGCGGCGGCTCGATTCTCGCCGTGCCGCTGCTGGTCTATGTCGTCGGCGTCGCCTCCCCGCATGTCGCGATCGGCACGAGCGCGGTCGCGGTCGCGCTCAGCGCCTTCGCCAATCTGCTCGGCCATGCCCGCGCCGGCCATGTCCGCTGGCCCTGTGCGCTGGTGTTCTCCGCCGCGGGCATCGCCGGCGCCGCGCTGGGCTCGGCGCTCGGCAAGCGGCTCGACGGGCAGAAGCTGCTGCTGGTCTTCGGCGTGCTGATGCTCGTCATCGCCGCAGCCATGCTGCTGCGCCGGAGCGAGAGCGGCGCCGGCTTCGAGCCGCTCGGGCGCAAAACCGCGGCGAGGCTCTTGCCGCGCCTGCTCGGCATGGGCGGCCTGGTCGGCGGGCTCTCCGGCTTCTTCGGGATCGGCGGCGGCTTTCTGATCGTCCCGGGGCTGATGACCGCCGCGAACCTGCCGATGATCGTCGCGATCGGTTCCTCGCTCGTGGCGGTGACCGCCTTCGGCCTGACGACCGCCACGTCCTATGCGCTGTCGGGGCTGGTCGACTGGCCTGTCGCCGCCCTCTTCGTCGCCGGCGGACTCGTCGGCGGCATCGCCGGCACGCTGCTGGCGCGCCGGCTTTCCGGCCACAGGACGCTGCTGACGCGGCTCTTCGCCGGCCTCGTCGCCGTCGTCGGGCTCTATGTGATCGGGCGCGGCCTCGGCGCCCTCGCCTGAGCGGGACCCCTTCTCAGACCATCCCCTCGATCGCGAAGATGCGGGCCGGTGAGCCGTCGGCATGCGGCAGCTTCAGCGGCGCCGCGCAGAGGAAGGTCCGCGGCCTGGTCAGAGCGCTGGTGTTGACGACATATTCGATCAGCGTGATGCCGGCCCGCAGGCAGATGTCATGCGTGACATGCTGCTCGAACGGCACGTGCTGGTCGTCGAGCAGCAGGCGGATCGGATAATCCTGCGGGAAGTCGAAGGCGAGCGCGGTGGGCTTGCGGTCCTTGAGCCAGAGCGCCGCCTCGCGCGTGAGGTACGGTGCGTCGAGCCAGAATTCGCGGGTGCGATAGTCGCGCTTCGTGTCCCAGCCGCTGGAGAGCAGCAGGATCTCGCCCTCCGGCCCGCCGGGATCGGCCGCGGCGAGTCTCTCGGCATCGATCGCCTGATTGGGGGCGACGTCGCGCAGGTCGAGCACGCGGCAGGGTCCGACGACGCGCGAGAGCGCGGTCGCCTCGATCGTCGGACTGTGGGCGATGACATGCGCCTGCGCATCGACATGCGAGAAGCCGTGACAGGTCATGCTGATGCGGGAGACCCGGAACGGGTCCCCCGCCGCGATGTCGCCCTTGATCGCCAGGTCGACCGGCCAGCGGAAATGCGGCTCAATCGGCATGGAGAGGTCGATGATCTCCATCACACCGCCGCTTTCTTGATCGCCTCGAGCGTCTCGCCGCCGAATTTGGTGACGAACTCCTTCTCGACTTCCGCCGTGACGATCTTCGAGAAGGACTCGCGGTCGGGGTTCTCGACCGCCTGCATGCCGGCCTTCTTCAGCGCGGCGAGGCTGGAGCCCTCCGTGTCCTCGTTCATCTGGCGCTGCACAGCGGCGAGCTCGATCGCGGTCTCCGTCAGGACCTTCTGAAGATCGGGCGCCATCGCGTCGAACTTCGTCTTGTTCATCACCACCGGGCCGGTGGTGAAGGCATGGCGCGTCAGCGAGAGATGCTTCTGCACCTCGGCGAACTTGGCGTTGAGGATCAGCGTCACCGGGTTCTCCTGCCCGTCGACCGCGCCAGTCTCGAGCGCCGAGAACAGCTCGGTGAAGGCCATCGGCGTCGGCACGGCGCCCAGCAGCTGGAAGGCGCGGATATGGGCCGGGTTCGGCGTGGTGCGGATCTTCAGCCCCTTGATGTCGGCGGCGGTCGCCACCGCGCGGCGGCTGTTGGTCAGGTTGCGCCAGCCGATCTCCCAGGTCGCCAGCGCCTTGAGGTTCGAGCCTTCGAGCTCCTTGCGCAGGCCGTCGCCGATCGGGCCGTCCATCACGGCGGCCGCATGCTTGCGGCTCTGGAACAGGAAGGGCAGGTCGAGCACGTTGAGCTTGGGCGCGAGGCCGGTGAAGAACGGGTTGCCGGTCAGGCAGATGTCGAGCGAGCCGCCACGCACGGCGCTGATCGTCTGCGGATCGGAGCCGAGCGCGCCATTCGGGAAGATCTGGACCTCGAGCTGGCCATTGCTCTTGGCCTTGACCTTCTCGGCGAACTGCAGCGCGGCCTTGTGCCAGCTGTCCGATTCCGGATGGGGATGCGCGAAGCGCAGTTTCGCCGCCTGGGCGAGCGCCGGCCGGCCGATCGCGAAGAGGGCGAGGCCGGAGCCGGCGGTGATCAGAGCGTGGCGCCTGGTGATGGTCATCTTGTCTTCCTCCTGGGGTGTCGTTCTTGGTGCTTCTCGTCTTCGACGCGGCGCCTCGTCAGCGCCCGTAGAACCATTTCGCCGGCACGGTCACGATCTCCGGGACCAGAACCAGCAGGGCGAGCACCGCGATCTGCGCCAGCAGGAACGGCATGACGCCGCGCACCACCTTGTCCACGGGCACGCGGCCGACCGCGCAGACCACGTTGAGCACGGTGCCCACGGGCGGCGTCAGCAGGCCGATCGCGTTGTTCATGATGAAGAGGACGCCGAAATAGACCGGGTCGATTCCCGCCTGCTTGACGATCGGCATCAGCACCGGCGTCAGGATCAGCACGGTCGGGATGAAGTCGAGCGCCGTGCCGACGACGATCACGAGCAGCATCATCGCCGCCATCAGCAGCGTCTTGTGCTCGATCAGCGGGCCGAGCAGCGCGCCGACCTCGGCGGGAATGTTGGCGATGGTGATCAGCCAGGCCGAGACCAGCGCCGCCGCGACCAGGAACATCACCGAGGCCGACATCTTCAGCGCCGCCAGCAGCGCCGGCCGCAGATGCGAAATCCGCAGCTCGCGATAGACGAACATCCCGATGAAGAAGGCGTAGACCGCCGCCACCACCGCGGCCTCCGTCGGCGTGAACACGCCGAGCTTCATCCCGCCGATGATGACGAAGGGCAGCAGCAGCGCCCACAGCCCGTCGAGCGCCGCCGTGGCGATGCTGCGCACGCTCGGCCGCGGCAGGGTCGAGACCGGCTCGTCCTTGGCGAGGAAATACCAGGTGATGACGAGGGCCAGCCCCATCAGCAGGCCGGGCACGATGCCGGCCAGGAACAGCCGGGTGATCGAGACGCCGGCCGCGACACCGAA
>NCCO01000183.1 GCA_002279705.1 Allobosea sp. 12-68-7 | reverse complement strand
CGCCTTGTCCCTGCGGATATGCTGCTCGCGCGTCGAGAGCGTCAGCACGAAGCCGCGCTGGCCGGCGGCATCGACCGTCTCGCCGCAGAGCCGGCCCGGCATCTGGCGGATGTATTTCGACTTGGCGGCGAAGAGCCCGACATAGGGGCCGCCGAAGTTCAGGGCGTTGCCGATCGACTGGCCCTCGCCGACGACGATGTCGGCGTCCTGCGCGCCCGGCGGCACGATGGCGCCCAGCGAGACAACCTCGGTGAAGACCGCGATCAGCAGCGCGCCATGGGCATGGGCCTTGGCGGCGATCGGCCTGAGGTCGCGCAGATTGCCGAAGACATCGGGATTCTGGACGACGACGCAGGAGGTCTCGTCGTCGATCCGGCTCAGGATGTCCTCGCCCGCGGTGACGTCCGGCGGCAGGGACACCACCTGATCGCTGGCCATGGTGGAGAGGGTGCGCACGACCTCGGCGTAGTGCGGGTGCAGGCCGCCCGACAGCAGGGCCTTTTTGCGCTTCGTCACGCGGTGGGCCATCAGCACGGCCTCGCCGGTGCCGGTCGAGCCGTCATACATCGAGGCGTTGGCGACATCCATGCCGGTCAGGGCCGCGACCTGGGT
The DNA here is from genome assembly GCA_002279705.1 of Allobosea sp. 12-68-7. Taxonomy (GTDB): domain Bacteria; phylum Pseudomonadota; class Alphaproteobacteria; order Rhizobiales; family Beijerinckiaceae; genus Allobosea. The sequence goes on along the minus strand of NCCO01000183.1, from coordinate 5,609 downwards.
CTGGAACTCGAAGAGATACTGCAGCGTGCCCTGCGCGATCTCGGGCTGGTAGGGCGTGTAGCTGGTCAGGAATTCCGAGCGCTGGATCAGATGGTCCACCGTCGCCGGGACATGGTGCTTGTAGGCACCGGCGCCGACGAAGAAGGGCACCGAGGAGGCCGAAACGTTGCGCGACGACATCGTCGCCATGATGCGCTCGACCTCAAGCTCGCCCCTGGCGCGCGGCAGATCGACGGGCGCTTTCAGCAGCTTGTCGGCGGGCACGTCGGAGAACAGGGCATCGACATCGGCGACGCCGATACGGGCGAGCATGTCCACGCGGTCGTTGTCGGTCAGGGGGAGATAGCGCATGGGAAATGTCCGTGTCGTGATTGAGTGCAGGCGCTCGATCCATCCGCGACGTCATCCCGGCCGGAGCGAAGCGGAGAGCCGGGATCCATTCCTGAGCCGGTCCGGAATGGATCCCGGATCTGCGCGGCTTCGCCGCTTGTCCGGGATGACACGACGGTGAAAGGCTAAAGCGTCTTGAGGTAGTTCTGGTACTCGGCCTCGCTCATCAGGCCCTCCAGCTCGGCGGCGTCGCTGAGCTTGAGCTTGAGGAACCAGCCCTTGCCGGAGGGATCCTCGTTGACCGTGCCGGGCGCGCCTTCGAGCTCGCTGTTCACCGCCACGACCTCGCCGGAGACGGGCGCGTAGACCTCGGAGGCCGCCTTCACGCTCTCGACCACGGCCGCCTCACCGCCCTTGGAAACGGCCTTGCCGAGCGCGGGAAGCTCAACGAAGACGACGTCGCCGAGCTGGCCCTGCGCGAAATCGGTGATGCCGACGATGCCGGTATCGCCCTCGATGCGGATGTATTCATGGTCCTTGGTGTAGCGGGTCTCGGACATGAGTTCAGTCTCCGGAAACAGAAAACGGGATGGGGTTCAGCGCTTGTAGCCGTTGGGGACGAAAGGCATCGCCGCCACGACCGCCGGCAGTGGCTTGCCGCGCACGATCAGGTGGAGCGGCGTGCCCGGCGCGCTGTAGGCCTTGGCGACATAGCCCATGGCGCAGGGGGCGTTCAGCGTCGGGCCGAAGCCGCCGGAGGTGACCTTGCCGATCACCTCGCCCTCAGGGGTCGCGATCTCCGCACCCTCGCGCGCAGGCGCCCGGCCTTCCGGCAGCAGGCCGACGCGGACGCGCGAGACGCCCTCAGTGAATTCACGCTGGATGCGGGCGGCGCCGGGGAAGCCGCCCTCCTCGCGCCGGCGCTTCTGGATCGACCAGGTCAGGGCGGCCTCGACGGGGGATGTTGTGGTGTCGATGTCGTGCCCGTAAAGGCACAGGCCAGCTTCCAGCCGCAGCGAATCACGTGCGCCGAGCCCGATCGGCTTGACGGTGGCGTCGAGCAGCAGCGTGTCCCAGATCTCGCCGATCTTCGAGGCGGCGGCCGAAATCTCGTAGCCGTCCTCGCCGGTGTAGCCGGAGCGGCTGACATTGGCCCTGATGCCGGCGACCTTCATCGTGCGCGAGGTCATGAAGGCCATCTCGCGGGCCTCGGGGGCAATCGCGGCCAGCGCGGCTTCGGCCGCCGGGCCCTGGATCGCGATCAGGCCGCGATGCTCGGCCCGGATCAGCTTCACATTGGCGGGCAGGCGCGCCTCGACATGGGCGTAGTCTTCCATCTTGCAGGTGGCGTTGACGACGAGATAGAGCGCGCCGTCCTCGTCGGGATCGACCCCGCGCGTCACCATCAGATCGTCGAGAATGCCGCCCTCCTCGTTCAGGAGCTGCGAATAGCGCTGCTTGCCCGGCGCGAGATTGACGATGTCGGCGGGGATCAGCGCCTCGAGGGCGAGCGCCGTGGTCTCGTGATCAGGCCCGACCAGGAAGCACTGGCCCATATGCGAGACGTCGAACAGGCCCGCCTTTTCGCGGGTCCAGTTGTGCTCGGTCAGGATGCCCGGCGGGTACTGCACCGGCATGTCGTAGCCGGCGAAGGGCACCATGCGGGCGCCGAGCGCGACATGACGGGCATGGAGCGGGGTCTTGAGTACGATGGCCTCGGGCGAAGCCCCGGCATCGGCAACAGCGGCATCCATCGACGGCCCCTTCCAGAGTCGAGCGCAGGCCCCGGACGGATGTGTCCGGAACGCGCCCCCTCTGTCTTGGAACCTGAGAGATTTCCCCGAGCCGGCATGGTCGCGCCGGACAGGTTACACCCGTCGGTGGACGAGGTTGCCCCCGCCGCTTTCCAGAGTGCCAGTTCCCACGCGGTCCGTTTGCCTGAGCGTTTCCGGGGCGGTTGCGCCTTCGGCGCCGAAGCCGGACGAATCCGGCCCCGGTCTCTTCCGCGGGGATGTTGCGGCTGTCGGCACAGATACAAGACGACGCGCCTTAGTCAATCGCGGCACTGCCTTCTTAACAGGCAACCCACGCGACTCTTTGCAGCGGCCGGGGCGACCCGGCCCGCCGTTCAGCGCCGACGCGCCCGGGCCGGCGTCGCCGCACCGGTGCCGAGACCGACGATGATCTCGACATCGCCCGGTCCGGCGGGCACCAGGATGCCGTCCTCGACATGGGAGAAGTCGGTGCCGCCCTGGCTGGCGCCGACGGTGCCGCCGACGCGGGCCGTCCGGCGGGCGAGCTGGGTGGTGCCGCGGGTGACCAGCGTCGTCAGCGTGGCGCCGTAATTGCCGGGGCCGCCGGCGGGGCCAAGCAGCACGCGCCCCTCGACGCCGACCTTGAGGCGGAAACCGCCATTGCCGGTCGGCGTGCATTCGCGCGCGACGTTGAGGATCGAGATCTGGTGGCGCAGGCCGCCGCTGTCCTGGCCGGACTGGGCCCGAACCGCCGCCCCGCCATCGGCGATGATCACCTCCGGGCAGATCAGCCGCTCGTCTTCCTCGTCCTTGGGCAGCTGGTCGGCCGGCGGCGGCGTCGTCGACTGGAACATGACGACGTTGCCGAGCGTCTGCATCGCGCTCGGCTGGCCCGAGGAGGACCCGGACGACCCGCAGCCGGCGAGGCCGAGGCAGAGGAAAGGCAGGGCCAGCAGGCTCGGCCGACGGAAAAGCGCATCACTCACGGCAGGGTCTCCACGCCGGGGCCAAAGCCGTTGAGGGAGACGGGAACGCCGACCCCCTCTTCCGGCGTCTGAAACACGATGAAGGTGGCATTCTTGCCGCCCTTGAGCTGACCGAGCAGCGCGTCGTCCATGACCACCTCGGCGACACAGCCGGTGGTCAGGCAGCGCACGAACCCGGCCCGGCCGATATCCTTGTCGTCGATCTTGAGACCGAGCCCCGAGGGCAGCAGCACGCCGAGCGGCGCGACGACCCGCAGGAGCCGGCTCTTCTGGTCGGCCGTCTTCAGCACGATGACCAGCAGCGTCAGATTCGGCCGGTCCTCGGCCGCGACGTTCTGGACGAGCGCGCATTGTTCGGTCTTGGCGCCGGGCGGCACCTCGCAGCGCATCTGCCAGTCGCCATGCGTCGACTTGACGGCGCCCTGCGCCGCCGCGGGGCCTGCGGCCAGACCGATGCCGGCCAGCGCGAGGGCCGCCGCGCAGACAGGTCCGATGATCTTGCCCATCCCTGCGATACCTCCAAACCGGCGGCAACCGCCGCCTGCGCCATCGAAAACCCGTTCGCGCCTGTCGAATACGGGGATTCGGGCGGAATGCCGACCCCTTCGAGGCCGGGTCTGCCGCACTTTAACGATCGACTGCGTTGGGACCATGCAGGCCCCGCCCTGTCAAGGCGCGCCGGCGAGATGGACCGGGGCGCTCCCTTCCGCTTCGCGCGATTATGCCGCACGGCCTGCACCGGCACCCTGCATTGCCCCTCTGGCGCAAGCGTGATCTTTGATTTATCGCAATCCCGAAGAGCAAGGCGGCCTCGCGGCCGCACTCGCCACGCATGGGCCACGGCCTGCGACGGGCGCCCTCGGGGACGCAAGCCGCAGGCTCCGATGCGGGGCATGATGAGGAGCGACGTCGGATCGATGCGATTTCTGAGCAGGACCCTAGCCACCGTGGCCGCATCGGCCCTCGCCGCCTCGGCGACGCTGCTTCCGGAGGCCGCTCTGGCCGGAACCGGCATGCCGAGCCCCTGGCAGCTCAACCTCCAGGGCGCCGTGACCGAGGTCGCCGCCTATATCCGCTGGTTCAGCGACTGGCTGAACGTGATCATCTTCGCGATCACGATTTTCGTGCTGGGGCTGCTGGTTTACGTCTGCTGGCGCTTCAGCGAGAAGGCCAATCCGACACCGTCCAAGACCACGCATAATGCCCTGCTCGAGGTGGCCTGGACGGTCATTCCCGTCCTGATCCTCGTGGTCATCGCCATTCCCTCCTTCCGGCTGCTGAAGCTCCAGCTCGAGGTGCCGCCTTCCGACATCACCGTGAAGGTGACCGGCAAGCAGTGGTACTGGTCCTATGAGTATCCTCAGGATGGCGGCGCGTTCACCTTCGATTCGCTGATGCTCGACGAGAAGCAGCGCGCCGAGGCGATCGCCGGCAACAAGATCGCGGCCGCGGAAGCGCCGCGCCTGCTGGCCGTCGACAACGAGGCGGTCGTGCCGGTCGGCAAGATCGTGCGCGTCCAGGTCACTGCCGCCGACGTGATTCACAAGTTCACCGTGCCGTCCTTCGGCGTGAAGATCGACGCGATCCCCGGCCGCCTGAACGAGACCTGGTTCAAGGCCGACCGCGAGGGCATCTATTACGGTCAATGCTCCTTTATCTGCGGCCAGAACCACGCCTACATGCCGATCGCGTTCCGCGTCGTCAGCCAGGAGCGCTATGCGGCCTGGCTCGCCGAATCGAAGCAGAAATTCGCCAATGCCGCGGACGCAGGCGGCAAGGTCGCCGCCGCCGGCCATTAAGGCTCCGATCCCCGCGGACCATGGGGCCCGCGAACCACCCGATTTGACGACTGTCGCGAAGCGATTTCGCACGAGGAGACCAAGGCGATGGCAACAGCGGCTCCGCACGCTCCCGCCCACGGACATCACGACGACGCCCATGCCCACCCGACCGGGTGGCGCCGCTGGCTGATGTCGACCAACCACAAGGACATCGGCACGCTCTACCTGATCTTCTCGATCATGGCGGGCCTGGTCGGTGGCTTCCTCTCGATCATGATGCGCATCGAGTTGCAGCAGCCCGGCCTGCAGATCTTCGCCAACGGCCAGAGCTACAATGTCTTCGTCACCGGCCATGGCCTGATCATGATCTTCTTCATGGTCATGCCCGCGGTCATCGGCGGCTTCGGCAACTGGTTCGTGCCGCTGATGATCGGCGCGCCGGACATGGCCTTCCCGCGCATGAACAACATTTCGTTCTGGCTGACGGTCGCCGCCTTCGTGCTTCTGATCATGTCGATGTTCATGGAAGGCGCCCCCGGCGCCCATGGCGTCGGCACCGGCTGGACGATCTACCCGCCCTTCTCATCCTCCGGCCATCCCGGGCCGGCGGTCGATTTCGGCATCTTCGCGCTTCATCTGGCCGGCGCAGCCTCGATCCTCGGCGCGATCAACTTCATCACCACGATCCTGAACATGCGCGCGCCGGGCATGACGCTGCACAAGATGCCGCTGTTCGCCTGGGGCGTTCTGGTGACGGC
>NCCO01000297.1 GCA_002279705.1 Allobosea sp. 12-68-7 | reverse complement strand
CGCCTGGCGCGCCCGCTGCGCCATGATCTTCCAGCAGTTCAACCTTGCCGGCCGCCTCGATGTGCTCACCAACGTCATGATGGGGCGGGCCTTCCACATGCCGCCCGCCCGTGCGCTGCTGAAGCTGTGGAGCGACGAGGAGAAGGCGCAGGCCCTGTCTGCGCTCGAAAGCCTCGACATGGCGCGGATGGCCGGCCAGCGTGCCGAGACCTTGTCGGGCGGCCAGCAGCAGAGGGTCGCGATCGCCCGGGCGCTGGTCCAGGAGCCGGACATCGTTCTGGCCGACGAGCCGATCGCCTCCCTCGACCCGCGCAACACCAAGGTGGTGATGGACGCGCTGCAGCACATCAATCGCCAGCTCGGGATCACCGTGGTGTGCAATCTCCACAGTCTCGACCTCGCCCGTAGCTACTGCGACCGGCTGGTCGGCATGGCCGCGGGCCGTGTCGTTTTCGACGATGTGCCGGCCGCGCTCACCGAGGCGACGTCGCGCGAGCTCTACGGGCTCGAGGCCGGCGACGTGATGGGCCATGGGCTGCCGTCGCCCGCGACGTTCCCCGTCGGCGCCCAGCCGGGCTTCGCCCTCGCGGGCTCCTGACCTTTCACGACGTTCCGCCTCTTCAAGGAGAAACAGCCATGCTCACCCGTCGTCACGCGCTCGGCGCCGCCCTTGCTGCCTCGTCCCTCGTCCTCGCTGGCACCGCCCAGGCGCAGTCGTGGAAGAGCGCCTATCCGGAGCTCGTCCTTGCCGTGGTCCCGGCCGAGAACGCGTCGGGCGTGACCGAGCGCTACGGTCCCTTCGTCGAGTATCTGTCCCAGACGCTCGGGACCAAGGTGACGCTGCGTGTTGCCAACGATTACGCCGCCGTCATCGAGGGGCAGCGCAACGGCAGCATCCATCTCGCGGGCTACGGTCCGGCGTCCTATGCGCGCGCGATCGTGACCGGCGTCAAGGTCGAGCCCTTCGTCACGACGGTGAACAATGACGGGACGGTCGGCTACTACTCCGTCTTCTACGTGCGCGCCGACAGCCCGTACAAGACGATCGACGATCTCAAGGGCAAGAACCTGGGCCTCGTCGATCCCAACTCCACCTCGGGCAACAATGTCCCGCGCTTTGCGCTGAACAAGATCAAGCTCAATCCCGAGACCTTCTTCGGTCGTGTGACCTACACCGGCAGCCATGAGAATGCCGTGATCGCGCTGCAGCAGAAGACGGTCGATGTTGCCGCCAACTGGTGGAATGCCGAAAACGACTC
>NCCO01000182.1:5070-15009 GCA_002279705.1 Allobosea sp. 12-68-7 | reverse complement strand
CCCGACCAGGACAGCGCGATGACGACATCGTTCGGCTGGACCATGCCGAGATCGCCATGGCTGGCCTCGGCCGGATGGACGAAATGCGCGGGCGTGCCGGTCGAGGCGAGCGTTGCCGCGATCTTGCGCCCGACATGGCCGGACTTTCCCATGCCCGAGACGATGACGCGGCCGCCCGCGGCCCGGATCATCGCCACGGCGGCGCCGAAGGGCTCGCCCAGGCCGTTGGCGAGGGCGTCATGGAGAATGTCGAGGCCGGCGCGCTCGGTCGCGATGGTGCGGAGCGCGGAGGTGCGGATATCGGCTGTCATGGCGCGCGCTCTAGCACAGGCGGCCTCCGGCTCGCCAGCTTTGGCCGCAACCGGCGCCATTCAGGCTGCACCGGCCGGCGCGGCATTGACGCCCCGTTAACCCCCTTCGTTCTAACTCCGTTAACCATGCGCGTCGTCCCGGGCGCGTCAGAGCTCATGCCTGGAGCGACCGAGCCCCGTGTCAACCCGCGTCACCCTGCTCCTGACCGGCGTCGCCGCCGCCAGCCTCGTGCTGGCGACGACCGTCGTATCGGCCCAGCAGACGCGCCGGACACCCCTGCGCCCGACCGTTCCGGCCTATGTCGCCCAGCAGCCGCCCCGGGACCCGGTGGCTGTCCCCGCGACACCCGACGTCCTCGGCGATCCCGCCGGTCTGATCCGCTCCCAGCCCTCGGCGATCTCGAACCGGGCCCCGCCCTATGCCAGCCGCTCCGTGCGTGGCAGCGGCCTGCGCGGCGTCACCCAGCGCCAGTTCCGCGCGCCGCCGCCCACGGTCACCGGCCTTCCGGCGGTGCCGCCCGCGCCACCGCCGCCCCGCCGCGCCCCGGCGGCGCAGGAGGACCCCTATGCGCCACTCGGCCTCCGGCTCGGCAGCGTCGTGCTCCGGCCCGCGCTCACCAACAGCGTCGGCTACGACAACAACCCGCAGCGCACCGCCGGGCCGACGCGCAACGCCTCGCCCTTCAGCCGCCATGAGGGCGAGGTCGATATCCAGTCGAACTGGAACGTGCACGAGCTGACCGGCCGGCTTCGCGCCGGCTACAGCAAGTTCTACCGCGACCGCGACGCCTCCCGCCCCGATGGCGAGGGCAACCTCCAGCTGCGGCTCGACGCCTCGCGCGACACCCGCATCCTGCTCGAAACCCGGGCCCGGCTCGACACCCAGCGGCCCGGCTCGCCGGATCTGACCGCGGCCGTCGTCGGCCGCCCGCTGGTCTATCAATACGGCGCCTCGGCCGGCGTCACCCACGACATCAACCGCCTGCAGATGACGCTGCGCGGCTCGGTCGACCGCAGCGACTACGAGGACGGCAAGCTGAGCAATGGCGGCGTCGTCAGCCAGCGCGACCGCAACCAGACGCAATATGGCCTGCGCCTGCGCGCGGCCTATGAGGTCACGCCGGGCTTCCGGCCCTTCGTCCAGGGCGAGGTCGACACGCGCGACTTCGACCAGGCCGTCGATTCGAGCGGGTACCGCCGCTCCTCGAACGGCCTCACCGGGCGTGTCGGCTCGACCTTCGAGATCAGCCGCCAGCTCACCGGCGAGGTCTCGGTCGGCTACCAGGACCGCAAATACGACGACGCCCGCCTGCGCAATCTCAAGGGATTCATCGGCGACGCCGCGATCCTGTGGTCACCGACGCCGCTCACCACCGTGACGCTGCGCGGCACCTCCGAACTCGGCGACACCACCATCGCGGGCTCGTCGGGCACCACGGCGCGGCGGGTGTCGCTCGAGGTCGCCCATGCGCTGCGCCGCAACCTCACCGTCACCGCCTTCGGCAGCTTCAACCGCACGGAGTATGAGGGGCAGGGGCTGCGCGAGGATTCCTCCAGCATCGGCGCCCGCCTCGACTACAAGCTGACACGGACATTCTCGGTACGCGCGAGCTTCACCCATGAGCGGCTGAACTCGAGCGCCCAGGGCTCCGACTACACGGCCAATGTCGCGCAGGTGGGCTTGAGGCTGCAGTTCTGACCACCCGCGTCATTCTCGCGCTTGACCCGAGAATCCCAGAACCCAGCGCCCTCCGGTCATGAGATGGTCGGTTCGAGCCCGACCATGACGCGGAAGCCCCCGCTACTCCATCCCTTCCAGCTCGATGATCATCCCCTCGATCATCGTCAGGCCGATCTGCCAGAAGGCGGGATCGCGCGCGTCCAGCCCGAAGGGCGCCAGCAGCTCGGCGTGGTGCTTGGTGCCGCCGGCCGAGAGCAGGGCGAAATAGCGCTCCTGGAAGCCCTCCGCCGCGTTCTGGTAGACGCCGTAGAGCGAGTTCACCAGGCAATCCCCGAAGGCATAGGCATAGACGTAGAAGGGCGAGTGGATGAAGTGCGGGATGTAGCACCAGAACGGCTCGTAGCCGGGGCCGAGCCGGATCGCCGGCCCCAGGCTCTCTGCCTGAACGCTCATCCAGAGCTCGCAGAGCGCCTCGGCGGTCAGCTCGCCCGATCTGCGCGCCTCATGCACCTTCCGCTCGAAGGAGTAGAACGCGATCTGGCGCACGACCGTGTTGATCATGTCCTCGACCTTGGCGGCCAGCATCGCCTTGCGCTGCTTGGGGTCCTGCGTGCCGTCGAGCAGCCGGCGGAAGGTCAGCATCTCCCCGAAGACGCTCGCCGTCTCGGCCAGCGTCAGCGGCGTCGGGGCCATCAGCGCGCCGTTATGGGCGGCGAGAACCTGATGCACGCCATGCCCGAGCTCATGGGCGAGCGTCATCACGTCGCGCGGCTTGCCCTGGTAGTTGACCAGCACATAGGGGTGCGCGGAGGGCACGGTCGGATGCGCGAAGGCGCCCGGCGCCTTGCCGGGGCGCACCGGCGCGTCGATCCAATGCTCGTCGAAGAAGCGGCGCGCAATGCCGGCCATCTCGGGAGAGAAGGCGCCATAGGCGTCGAGCACCGTGTCGCGCGCTTCCGTCCAGGGAATCGTGCGCTGCTCGACCTTCGGCAGCGGCGCGTTGCGGTCCCAGAAATCCAGCGCCTCGCGGCCGAACCACTTCGCCTTCAGCTTGTAGTAGCGATGCGACAGGCGCGGATAGGCCGCGCGCACCGCCGACACCAGCGCATCCACCACCTCGCGCTCGACGCGGTTGGCGAGATGGCGCGAATCGGCGACGTCCTGAAACTTGCGCCAGCGGTCGGAGATTTCCTTGTCCTTGGCGAGCGTGTTGGTGATCAGCGCGAAGACGCGCAGATTGCCGCGGAACACATCGCCCAGCGCCTCGGCGGCGGCCTTGCGCACCGCGCCATCGGCATCCTGCAGCTTGTTGAGCGTCGGCTCCAGCGTCAGCTCCTCGCCGCCGATCCGGAAGCGCAGCGAGGCGATGGTCTCGTCGAAGAGCCGGTTCCAGGCCGCATGCCCGGTCATCGACTTCTCGTGGAAGAGGGCCTCGATCCGGTCCTCCAGCTGATGCGGCTTGTCCTTGGCGAGATCGTCGAGCCAGGGCTTCCAATGCGACAGCGGGCCCGTCGCGGCGATCCGGGCGAGATGCTCGGGCTCGATCCGGTTGAGCTCGAGCTCGAAGAACAGCAGCTCCGTCACGGCCGCGTTGAGCTTGTCCTGCGTGTCGCCATAGAACTTGGCGCGCTGCGGATCGGTGGTGTCCCCCGCATAGACGAGGCCCGCATAGGCCCCGATCCGCCCGAGCCGGTCGCTCAGCGCCTCGAAAGCCTTCACCGCCTCGGCCAGCAGGGCGCCACCGTCCTCGCGCTCGGCGAGCGCGCCGAGCTTGCCGCGATACAGCGCCGCGAAGCTCTGCGAATCGCTCATGGCCCGCTCGAGATCGACCTTCAGCTCCGGCGACTCCATGCCGGGATAGAGATGGCCGAGGTCCCATTCCGGCAGCGCACCGAGCGATTTCGCCAGGGCCGCGGCGGTCTCGGAGGCTTTCGTCCGCAGGACGCTGTCGCACGCAGTCATCATCTCTGGATCACCTCGCAGCCTTCAATCCGGTTCGCCTTCATATGCGCGGGACGGTCGGCGGGATCAATGTCGCTGTGGCGGACCCGGCGTCGCGGCAAGGGCGGTTTGCGCTTAAGCGCCGCTTAACCGTTCTGGCCGAGGATGCCCCAGAACGGAACAGCGATTCCATCGGCCGATGGCACTGTTCCGGGCGATTCCGGCTACCGAGGTGTCATGACTGCCACAGTTCTCGTCGTCGATGACGATCCCGTCCAGCGGCGGCTGCTCGATGCCATGCTCAGGCGCTCCGGCTATGATGTCGCCGTCGCGGAGACCGGGCAGGCCGCCCTTCAGCTGCTAACGGGGCCTGACAGCGAGCGCTTCGACGCCGTCATCCTCGACCTCGTCATGCCCGAGCTCGACGGCATGGGCGTGCTCGCGGCGCTGCGCGAACGCGCGATCGAGACCCCCGTCATCGTGCAGACCGCCAACGGCTCGATCGAGACTGTCGTCCAGGCGATGCGGGCCGGCGCGGTCGATTTCGTGGTCAAGCCGGTCGGCGCCGAGCGGCTGCAGATCTCGCTGAAGAACGCGCTCAAGCTCGGGGCGCTCGAACACGAGCTGCGCCACATCAAGCGCCGCGCGTCGGGCACGCTGGGCTTCCGCGACCTCGCCACCAAGAGCGCCGACATGGCCCGCGTCGTGCGCCTCGCCGAGCGGGCGGCGAAGTCCAACATCCCGATCCTGATCGAAGGCGAATCCGGCGTCGGCAAGGAGGTGCTGGCGCGCGCCATCCAGGGCTCGAGCGACCGCAAGGGAAAGCCCTTCGTCACGGTCAATTGCGGCGCCATCCCGCACAACCTCGTCGAGTCGATCCTCTTCGGCCACGAGAAGGGCTCCTTCACGGGCGCCACCGAGCGCCATGTCGGCAAGTTCGTCGAGGCCAGCGGCGGCACGCTCTTCCTCGACGAGGTCGGCGAACTGCCGCTCGACGCGCAGGTCAAGCTGCTGCGCGCGATCCAGGAAGGCGAGGTCGACCCCGTCGGCGGCAAGAAATCGGTGCGCGTCGACATCCGCATCATCTCGGCGACGAACAAGAGCCTGCTCGACCAGGTCAAGGCCGGCGAGTTCCGCGAGGACCTCTACTATCGCCTCAACGTCTTCCCGATCACGCTGCCGCCGCTGCGCCAGCGCCGCGAGGACATCGCCGATCTGGCGCGCGGCTTCCTCGCGCGCTTCGCCGCGGAGGAAGGCAAGAAACTGCGCGGCATCGGTGCCGAGGCGCTCGCCCTGATCGGCGGCTATGACTGGCCGGGCAATGTCCGCCAGCTCGAGAACGCGATGTTCCGCGCCGTGGTGCTGGCCGACGGCGACGAGCTGACCGTCACCGAATTCCCGCAGATCGCCGCGCAGATGGAGGGCTACGACGTCCGCATTCCGCCGGCCCCCGCCTCGCTCGGCCCGGCCGAGGCGCGCAACGACACCCCGCGCATCATCCAGATGCCGGTGCGCGACCCCAATGCGCTGGACCTCGTCGCCGGTTCGGACATGCGCACGCTCGACGAGCTCGAGCGCGAGATCATCAAATTCGCCCTCGCCCATTACCGCGGGCACATGTCGGAGATCTCGCGCAAGCTCGGCATCGGCCGCTCGACGCTCTATCGCAAGCTCAAGGATTACGGGCTGATCGAGGCCGAGGCCGGCACGGATGAAACCGACGCGGCCTGAGCCGCGACCAACCGAATGGCGGCGCCTGTTGCGCCGCCGCATCTTGTCGAAACCGGCCGAGTCACGCAGGAATGCGTCTCTGGGCTAAAATTCAGGAATAGCGACCATGCGTCGTCGCCACTGGGCGGATCTGGCTTGCGTCTCGGCTCTGGCCCTGTCCCTGACCGCCACCGTCGCCTCCGCCGAAGGCCCCGCCATCGACCCGACGCTGGGCATACCATTGCCGGAACAGCCCGCCCTCCTGCTGCTGGCGGAGGAGCTGCCGCCCGCGCGGCCGATGCGCTGGCGCTGCCGCGTCTCTCCGAGCGCGAGCGCGCCGAGATCCTGGCGGCCTACGAGGCCAACGGCAACCGGCCGCTCTGGATCGAGGGCCGCGGCTGGAGCGCCGCCGGGCTGCGCCTGACCGATCGCCTCGGCCGCGCCGGCGAGGACGGTCTGCGCCCGACCGACTATCCCCTCCCCGTCTTCGAGGCGAGCGACAAGGGCAGCCTGGCCGAAGCCGACGTCCGGCTCTCGGCGCTGGCCGTGCTCTATGCCCGAGACGCCCGCGGCGCCCGCGTCGAGCGCCGCCTCTCCAAGCTGCTGACGCCGACGCTGTCGCTGCCCTCCGCCACCGAGGTGCTCTCGGAACTGGCGGGCGCCGCCGATGCCGGCGCTGTGCTCGCCGCCTACAACCCGTCCCATGAGGGCTATCGCCGGCTCAAGGCCAAGCTCGTCGAGCTGCGCGAGCATCAGGACGACACGCCGCTCGTGCGCATCCCCTCCGGCCCGGCGCTGAAGGTCGGCATGCGCGACGAGCGCGTGCCGCTGGTGCGCGCGAGGCTCGGGCTGGGCCCGACGGAGGAGCCCGTCTTCGACCGCTCGACGGCGACCGCTCTCGCCGCCTTCCAGAAGCAGGCCGGCCTGCCCGCGAACGGGGTCCTGGGCGCGCAGACGCTGGCCGCGCTCGGCACGCCCGCAACAGCCCGCGACGAGCAGGACGTCATCGCCCAGATGGAGCGCTGGCGCTGGCTGCCGGGCGATCTCGGCGCCGACCACATCATGGTCAACGTGCCGGAGTTCCGGGTCCGCGTCGTCCGCCAGGGCGAGGTCGTCCACGAGACCCGCGCCATCGTCGGCAAGCCGGAAACCGCGACGCCCATCTTCTCGCACAGGATGGACCACGTCATCGTCAATCCGTCCTGGCACGTGCCGCCTTCGATCCTGCGCAAGGAATTCCTGCCCGGTCTTGCGGCCGACCCCGAATACGCCGCCAAGCGCGGCTATGTGGTGACGCGGACCAAGGGCGGCGGCATCTCGGTGCGCCAGCCGCCGGGCGAGCGCAACGCGCTCGGCTGGATCAAGTTCATGTTTCCCAACGACCATGCGGTCTATTTGCACGACACGCCCAATCGCCGGCTCTTCGCCCAGGAGCGCCGCGCCTTCAGCCATGGCTGCGTGCGCGTCGACAATCCCTTCCTGCTGGCCGACCAGGTGCTCGGGCCGGAATGGACGCATGACCGCCTGAAGCGCCTGATCGGCTCCGGCGAGCGCCGGATCAACCTGCCCCAGCCGCTGGCGATCCACCTCGTCTACAACACCCATGTCGTCGGCGCCGATGGCAGCCTCACCACCTTCGAGGATCTCTACGGCTTCCACCGCATGGTGCGCCAGGCGCTCGAATCGCGCAGCTGACGCCGCGCTCGCGAATCGGGTCGGCGCACCGGCACCGTTTCGCCATGATCGGCGCGTAGCGGAGAAGCGCGCAGAAAGGGCTGGCCCGGCGATTGCCGGCTTGCTAACGAGGCGTTAACGCTTCTCCGCAACTGTTCGTTCACGTTCATCACGCGCCGCCCAAGCGGGGCATCGAGACGGGTCAGCAGATTGGGCAGCTCAGACGCCACGCTTTCGGCACGCAATGCGCGCCCGAAACAGGTCTTTCGCCGGGCCTTGACGCTCGGTGTCGCGGCCGGAGTCCTCCTGCTCGGCGTGCGCGGCACGCAGGATGCGGTCGCCAATGGCGACACGCGGACGATCTCGATCCGCCACATGCACACCAAGGAAGAGGTCACCGTCACCTTCAAGCGGGACGGTCGCTATGTCGCCGAAGGTCTCGAGAAGCTGAACTGGGCCCTGCGCGACTGGCGCACCGACGAGCCGATCCGCATGGATCCCCGGCTCTTCGACGTCGCCTGGGAGGTCCAGCGCCAGGTCGGGTCCGAGCAGCCTTTCCACGTCGTCTCCGCCTATCGCTCGCCCGGCACCAACACGATGCTGCGCCGGCGCTCGCGCGCGGTCGCCAAGCACAGCCAGCACATGCTCGGCAAGGCGATGGATTTCTATCTGCCCGACGCCGCGACCGCCCGCATCCGCGAGGCGGGCATGCGGTTGCAGCGCGGCGGCGTCGGCTTCTATCCCGGCGCCCACACACCCTTCATCCATCTCGATGCCGGCTCGGTGCGCTCCTGGCCGCGCATGACGCGCGACCAGCTCGTGCGCCTCTTCCCCGACGAGAAGACCGTCCATCTGCCGGCCGACGGCCAACCGCTCGGCGGCTATGAGATCGCCAAGGCCGAGATCCTCGCCAGCGGCGGCGCGGTGGCCGGCTATGCAGCGGCCGACCTCGACGAGGGTGCAGTCATCTCCTCGGGCCGCAAGAGCCTGTGGGCCTCGCTCTTCGGCGGCGACGAGGAAGAGGCGGATGCGCGCCCGACCCGTGGGCGGCGCGCCGCGCCCAAGCCGAAGCCAGCCGTGATCACCTATGCCAACGCCAATTCCTATGCCGACGGCAACGCCTCCGACGGCGGGCGCTTCGCCGTCGCCATGGCGCCGCCATCGGCCCCTGCCGCGCGCTCGCTCGCGCAGGAGCGCGCCGAGCGCCTCGCTCCGCGGGCGCCCGAGCCGCCGGAGACACAGGCCGTCGCGCCCGTCACTGCCGCCGCCACGCCGCCGGCCGCACAGGACAAGCGACCGGCCCTCGTCGATGCGCCGCTGCCCCTCGCCCGCCCGCGCGGCCTGACGCTGCCGGGAGAAACGGAGGGAGCCGTCCAGATCGCGGCACTGCCCGCGGCGGGCGGCGCGCTCGCCTTCGCGCCCGCCACAGCCGGCGCCGACCAGAAGCTCATCCTCGCGGCCCTGCCGCCGCGGCGGCCCGGCGAGATGACAGCGCTCGTCGAGAGCATCGTCGCCGGCAAGCCGACCAACGCCCCGCTGCCGCCGCTGCGCCCGGTCGCGCTGACCGGCTTCGGCCTCGCCGGCCAGTCGACGCCGCTGCCGGCCACCGCCGGACTGCGTGGCCCGGAGGTGGCCATCGCCGCGCTGCCGGAGGGCAAGCTCGTCGCCGTCTCGCACCCGCTGCCGCCGAGCCGCCCGGACAGGGGCGGCGTCAGCGTCGCCGCGACCTCGGTCAGGTCATAGGTGAGCACGCCCCAGTCGCCGTCGCGCATCCCGAAGAACGCACGCGCGAAATCGTCCATCGACTGTTTGCCGCGCGACAGCTCACGCAGCTTGGCGTCGGCCTCCAGCCAGATCAGCAGGCCTTCATTGTAATAATCCTCCGACCGCTGCCAGCTCACCCAGCCCTTCGGACGGCGCGCGGAGATGATCGGATCGTTGGTCGTGTCGACCAGGGGACGCCACTCCCGCGCCGGGCGGTTGTCGAGGCTCGCGGCGATGTTGGCGAGCATGTCGAGCGTATCCTGTTTCGACACGATGCCCGAGCGCGCCTGGAGGACATAGCCCCAGAACTGCGTTTGCCCCTCATACACCCACAACAAGGAGTCGCGCATCGGGGTGCGGAAATCGGGGGTCCAGCTGTCATTGCCGCGGCGGAACTTGCCGTTCCAGCTATGGACGAATTCGTGCGGGAGCAGGTTGCGCGATCCGGGGCCGTCGTTCCACTTGGTGAAATAGCCCGGCCCGACTCCATTCTCCGAACTGCGGTGATGCTCGAGGCCGATGCCGCCCATCTCGTCGCTGATCGCCAGCAGGAATTCATACTGGTCATAATGCTGCGCGCCGAACAGCTTGATCGACTGTTCAACCAGCTTCCTGTGCGCCTCGATCTGCTCGGGCTTGGCGTCCAGCTCCTCGGGCTCGTCGGCGAAGACGTTGAGGTCGACGCGGTCGGACAGTTTGAACTCGCGATAGTTGCGGCCGGCGAACACCGGCGAGTCGATCAGCGTTTCGTAATCGGTGGTTTCGTAGACATAGGCGTCACCCTGCTTCTTCGCAGGCAGGCCCGACACGGCAGTCCAGCCCTTGGGGTAGGTGACGGTCGCCGACACCGGGATGCGG
>NCCO01000182.1:2763-5058 GCA_002279705.1 Allobosea sp. 12-68-7 | reverse complement strand
GTAGGTGAAATAGCCGGCGGGATAGAGGCTGACCTGTTCGAACTGCAGGTTGAGCATGGTGGGGGCAATCGACACGCGGCCCTGATCGCGGTTGGTAGCCCCGACGAACTGGAATTCGATGTCGAGCTGCTTCGCGCCGGCCGGCACGTCGAGATGGAACGCCCAGACGTCGACCGTGTCGCGGGTCCAGGCGACCGGCTTGCCATTGGCGCTGATCTTCAGGCCCGCCAGCTTCTCGATCTCGCCGCGCGCGGCATGCTTGCCGGGCAGCCAGGCGGGCATCATCAGCACCATCGGGCCGGCATCGGCGACCGGGATCACCTGCTTCACGCGATAGATCGCCTGCTGCACATCGGTCGCATCGACCTTGACCGTCATCGTGCCGGGATAGGCGACGTCCTTGGCGACCGGGATGCGGTTGTCGAACGGCAGCGGCTGGGGCGTGCTGTTCTGGGCGGTGGCGCCAAAGGAGACGGATGCGGTGGCGAGCAACAGGGCGGTAAGCGCAACGGCGCGACGCATGAACGAACCTTTCGGGAGGAGGCGAGTTATTTTGTTACCCTAATCAGTCCAAGGCGACGAGGTAAAGCCTTGCTGCAAATAGGCTTCACGGCTTGCTTACCATTTTCGCGCTAAACCGTGCGCCATGTATCACGACCCCGCCCTTGCCCGCAGCGTGAAGGTCGATCCGCGGCCCAAATCCGCCGTCAGCACCGGATGCGGCCTGGCCGGTCTGGTCGGGATGGCGATCTGGCTGACCATCGCGCGCACCTATGGTCTCGATGGCCCGTTCGCGGCGTTGGTGAACCTCGCCGCGGGCGGCATCCCGATGGTGTTGTGGGCGGTGTTCGTCGACAAGGTGCACCGCAATCCGACGACCGGGGTCAAGTGGAGCGATCCGCGCCCGCTCAGCGAAACGCGCGACATTTCGATCACCAAGCTGGCCGGGCTGTGGCTGACCTGGGGCGGGATTGCCGGCATCTATGCCGTGTGCCGTTTCTACTGGGAGGGCAATTTCGCCTTTGCCATGTGGTGCTTCCAGATGGCGGCGCCGGCGCTGTTCATCCTGTCGATCCCCTATGTGCTGTGGATCGACCGCCACCTCGAAAAGCCCAAGGATGGCGCGTTCATGCTGGGCGCATGGCTGATCGGATCGAAGGAGCCGGTGGACGAGGCCGCGATCCACAACCATCTGCGCAGCTGGGCGGTGAAGGCGTTCTTCCTCGCCTTCATGCTCGCGATCGTGCCGCCGGGGTTCGGCGCATTCGTGCGCGCAGATGCGAGCGGCATCCTGACCAACCCGATCGCGCTCGCCAACTGGCTGATCACCGGCATGTTCATGCTCGACGTGGCGTTTGCGACGGTCGGCTATATCCTCACCTTCCGCCCGCTCGACAGCCATATCCGCACCGCCAACCCATATGCGGGGGCATGGGCGGTGGCGCTGATCTGCTACCCGCCGTTCATCCTGATGGGCAATGGCGGCCCGCTCGACTATCACCCCGGCACGTCGGACTGGACGCACTGGCTGGCGGGGCATGACGTGCTGTTGTGGATCGTCGGTGCGGTGCTTGTGGCGCTGACCGGCATCTATGCCTGGGCGACGATGGCGTTCGGATTTCGCTTTTCGAACCTCACCCATCGCGGGATCATCACCCACGGGCCCTATGCCTGGACGCGGCACCCGGCGTATCTGTCGAAGAACCTGTTCTGGTGGATCGCGACCTGCCCGCTGCTGGTCACGACCGGGAGCCTGGCGGATGCGGCGCGCGCGACCCTGCTGCTCGGGCTGGTCAGCCTGATCTATTATGTCCGCGCGAAGACCGAGGAAAAGCATCTCGGCGAAGACCCCGACTATCGGGCATATAGCGAATGGATGGAGCGCAACGCGCCGATCCCGCGGCTTTTTGCGTGGGTGATGGGGAAGACGGGGAAGGTTGAGGTGGCGTAGGTTTTGAGGTTGGGCGTGACCGCAAGTGCTAGAATGTCCGACTAACGTTAGAAACTGGACTTAGCCTGTTCGACCTCGAAAAGCTTGTTTCAGAAGCGCGGTAGTGGCCCACCCTGCCATGCCGCCGATAACGAATGCGGCGAAAGCTGCTCCTAAAATGCGTATTTCAAGTGAAGGGCTGCAATCATCAGAAATGCAGTGTGCTGCAAATGAATCAAAAAATAGCCCAAACAAGAAGAAGCCCGCGATGACCCACACAACAAAACCTGCAATACCAGCCCAACTAGGGCCTCGCGATTCAGAGTAAGTCATTGGCCTATGATATCGGCGGAAATAACCGTCCG
>NCCO01000182.1:0-2722 GCA_002279705.1 Allobosea sp. 12-68-7 | reverse complement strand
CAGCTTTTGTAGGTTCGCAGCTTAGAACAACCTCGTCACCCCGGCCTTGTGCCGGGGTCCACCCATCCTCGCCTCCGACGATCGATCCTCCTGCTTCGCGCCTGCCTCCCGGTGGACCCCGGCACAAGTCCGGGGTGACGAATGGAGGGGCTAGGTGCCCATCCACTCCAGCCATGCGCCATGGGGATGCGCTGCCGCCAGCAGCTGCGGCTCCCCGCTTCCCGACCACATCCGCACCGTCAGTTCGTGGCGAAACGTCAGCCGGTTCGCCTCGACCGCGATCCAGGCCAGCGGGCGTTCGGGCGTTGCCGTCGCGCCCGCTACTTCCATCGCGTCGGTGATCGCCGCCTGTCGCTCGGCACCGAGATATTGCCAGACGATTGAATGCATCAGCACGCGGGTCGTCCCCGCTGCCTGTGGCCGGGCGAGCGCCGCGACGACAAATGCCGCCGCATCCGCCTCGACCAGATCGGGCGCGCGCCGGGCCGCCTCCGCCGCTGCGATCTCCAGCCGCTCCGCGCGCACGCGATGCTCGGGCCAGGCATAGGCGCGCAGCCGCAGCAATTCCTCAGGGTCGGTCAGGTCGATCGGCGCGACGTCGCAGCCGCGTAGCGCCACGATCTCGACCGCAGCCTCGGGCGGTGGCGGGCCACGCCAGTCGGGGGCGATCCGCATTGCCGCATCGTCCGGCCCGACCGCGATCCCGCCCAGGTCGTAGCGATAGCGGTCCATCATCAGGTTGATCCCGGCGCTCGACCCGATTTCGATACATTCGAACCGTCCCGGCAGGCCGTGCGCCGCCAGCCACAGCATTGCGGCGGCATAGTTGCTCGACCGCGCTGCCTCATTGGTTTGCGGCGGGCCGTCGAGCCAGGGAAGTAAGGGCGCGTCGTGCGCGTCGATTGCGGCGTTGACCAGCGGTCCGGCATCGACCGCCTCCCCCGCATAGAGCGGCGCCAGCGACGGCGCCGCGCCGGTCAGGTGCAGCGCATGCAGCCCGCCCGCCGCGCGCAGCGGCAATGCGTCAGCCATCGGCTTGCCGGGCCAGTCGCGCAGCCTTGCGCGGAACGCCCCCGGCCCGTCGATCCCGTCGAGGATCGCCTGCACCACGCTGGCGGTCAGGCCCGCGTCGTTGGCGCGGCAATAGTCCACCTGATTGGCGAACGCGGTCCGTACATCCTCCAGCGTCATCCAGTCGGCCATATCTACCTCCGACCCTCTTGTTGCGCCGCAACGCCCCCCCAAGTAAAGGCGCGCAACCCATGACCGACACCAGCACCGATCCGATCATCCTTGCCGTACCCAAGGGCCGCATCCTCGAAGAGGCGCTGCCGCTGCTGGCGCATGCCGGAATCGTGCCCGAAGCGGCGTTTTCGGATGAGAGCAGCCGCGCGCTGCGCTTCAAGACCAACCGCCCCGATATCGACCTGATCCGGGTGCGCGCGTTCGATGTCGCGACCTTTGTCGCGCACGGCGCGGCACAGCTGGGCATCGTCGGGTCGGACGTGCTCGCCGAGTTCGCCTATTCGGAGCTGTATGCGCCGGTCGACCTTGGCGTCGGGCATTGCCGCCTGTCGGTGGCCGAGCCCGCCGCGCTCGCCGCGACCGACGATCCGCGCGGGTGGAGCCATGTCCGCGTCGCGACCAAGTACCCGCATCTGACGCGCAAGCATTTCGAGGCGCGCGGCGTGCAGGCCGAGTGCATCAAGCTGAATGGCGCGATGGAGCTGGCCCCGCTGCTCGACCTGGCCCCGCGCATCGTCGATCTGGTGTCGTCGGGCCGCACGCTCAAGGAAAACGGGCTGGTCGAGGTCGAGACGATCATGGAGGTGTCGAGCCGCCTGATCGCCAACCGCGCCGCGTTCAAGACGCGGCCGGAGATCGTGCCGCTGGTCGACGCCTTTCGGCGCGCGGTGGAAAGCGAGGCTGCCGCATGATCCGCCTGTCTACGTCCGAGCCGGGCTTTGCCCAGGCGTTCCGCGAACTGGTCGATGCGCGGCGCGAGGCCGATGCCGATGTCGCGCGCGACGTCCGCACCATCGTCGCATCCGTGCGCGACGAGGGCGATGCCGCGCTGCACGCCTTTACCCGCAAGTTCGACCGGCACGACCTCAATGAAACCGGCTGGCGAATCGAAAAGAGCGACTGCATCGCGGCCTATGAGGCGCTCGCGCCCGATCTGCGCGCGGCGCTCGAACTCGCGGCCAAGCGGATCACCGCTTATCACGAAAAGCAGAAGCCGGCGGACAGCGACACCACCGACGCCGATGGCGTGCGCACCGGCGCGCGCTGGGGCGCGGTCGAAGCGGCGGGCGTCTATGTCCCCGGCGGGCGCGCGGCCTATCCCAGCTCAGTGCTGATGAACGCGATTCCCGCCAAGGTCGCGGGCGTCGATCGCGTCGTGATGGTCACGCCGACCCCGGATGGCGAGATCAACCCGCTCGTCCTTGCCGCCGCGCACATCGCTGGCGTCGACGAAATCTGGCGCGTCGGCGGGGCGCAGGCGATTGCGGCGCTTGCCTATGGCACAAAGCGAATCGCGGCGGTCGACGTGATCACAGGCCCCGGCAATGCCTGGGTCGCGGAGGCCAAGCGCCAGCTTTATGGCGTGGTCGGCATCGACATGGTCGCGGGGCCGAGCGAGATCGTCGTCGTTGCGGACGGCAAGAACGACCCCGAATGGATCGCCGCCGACCTGCTCAGCCAGTCCGAACATGACCCG
>NCCO01000181.1:7069-10410 GCA_002279705.1 Allobosea sp. 12-68-7 | reverse complement strand
ATGAGCAGGCGCTGAAGGCCAGCCACATCTTCAACCTGCTGGATGCGCGCGGCGTCATCTCGCCGACCGAGCGGCAGAGCTTCATTGGTCGCGTGCGTGACCTTGCGAAGGGCAGCGCCGAGGCGTGGGAGAAGTCGCAGCACGCGTGATGGCAAGGCGGATGTACGCAATCGCCGCCCTGGTTCTCCTCGCCATCGAGGTGGTGATCGCGCTGTTCGTGCGGGATGCTTTTATCCGCCCCTATGTCGGTGATGTGCTGGCCGTGATGCTGGTCTATGCGGCGTTGCGGGCGGTCTCACCGCTGGGGACGATCCCGGCAATCGCCGTCACGCTTGTCATTGCATTCACCATCGAGGCGGCGCAGGCGCTCAATCTGCTGGGGGCGCTCGGGCTGAGCGGCAATGCGCTGACGCGCACGGTTCTCGGCGGCTCGTTCGACTGGCTGGACATAGCTGCCTATGTGGCGGGCGTATTGATCGTGTTGGCGCTCGAACTGATGATCGGCGGGGCGCGGTCTCGGGGCAAATGATGCGCTGTGTCTGCTTGCCGGCCATTGCCCGCATCGCGCGGGGCAGGGCATAACGGCAGTGATGAAACTCGCCTACCACATCCTCACCCACCTGTTCGGGCTTGGCTGCATCGCGGCCTGCTTTACCATCGTCTATTCGATGGGCGAAGTGGACATTCACTGGTCGGGCTGGATCGCCATCGCGTTGTTCGCAATGCTGGCGGTTGGCATCGTGGCGGGGATTTTCCCGTGGCGCGGAAAGCCGCTGCGGGTCCTGATCAAGGGCGTCTACGTGATGTCGGCGCTGGCGCTGATCGGTTTCGGATTCTCGATGTCGGATCCGCTGCGGCCGCAATTGTGGATGGTGTTCGGGTCATTCTGAAAGTGATCTTCCACCTGCGCGATGCTGGCGATCCGCCAACGGGGACCGCGAGCGCGACCCCGGCTTCCGCTTCAACGCACACCAGCACGCCGAAAAACGATCTGCTGTTCTAGGCCGTCACGCGGGGTGGAGGTCGTGGCGAAGGCGGGGGATCGGACACGGGTTGTGGCGATCTTTCAACTGGCGGCGTGGCCGGTGGCTCGCCCGGGCTATGGTCCGGCTTGGGGCCCGGCTTCGTTGGATCGGGATTGGGAACTTCAGGAGGAAGGGGCGTGCTCATCCTCTACCAACGCGTCCTTGCGCGAGTTGTTTCATTTTGCGCAATTGTTGCGATCACAGGTGAGCCATGACGCCCAAGCCCGTTTCAATCGCCGAGAAGTTCGCAATGTTCGACGCGCCGTGGAGCCCGAAGCGAGTGGGGCGGGTGGACGATCACGACGTGCGGCTGGTGCGGTTGCAGGGCGAGTTCCACTGGCATCATCATGCTGACGCTGACGAGATGTTCCTCGTCGTCGGCGGCACGCTACGGATGCATTTCCGCGAGCGGTTCGAGGATATCGGGCCCGGCGCCTTCATCATCGTGCCCAAGGGCGTCGAGCATAAACCCGAGGCGCTTGGCGGGGAATGTCAGGTCGTGCTGTTCGAGAAATCGGAAGTGGTGAATACCGGCGACGGAGCCGCGAACGAGCGCACTGTGGCTGATCCGGAATACATCTAGCCACCCACGCGCCCGGCGCCCTGCAGGCAGAGGCCGCCGTCACACGGGATGACCGCACCGGTGATGTAGGCGGCGGCGTCCGACGACAGGAACAGGGCGAGGTCTGCGACTTCGTCCTTCGTGCCGAGACGTTGCAGCGGATTTCCCTTTGCACTCTTTTCCATCGCTTCCGGTGTCGGGGCGAGGCGGGCCATGCCTTCGGTGTCGGCGATGGGGCCGGGGATGATGGAGTTGAGGCGCACACCCATCGGGCCCCACTCAACCGCAAGCGTCTTGATCAGCATGTCGGCGCCGGCCTTGGCGGCGTTGACGTGCGCCTGCAGTGGATAGGGGTGGACCGCTTGTGGAGCGGAGATGGAAATGCAGGAGGCGCCGGGCTTGCGCAGGTGGGGGAAGCCCTGCCGCATGACGTTGTAGAGGCCGACGAGGTCGATATCGATCACGGCGCGGAAGCCGTTGTAGGAAATGCCGTTGAACGGCGCGACGAAGTTGCCGGCGGCGCCGGAGACGAGAATGTCGATCTCGCCGTGTGCTTCGACGGACTTCGCGAAGGCGGAGCCGACGCCGTCATGGTCGCGAACATCCTGCGCGATGCCGATACACTTGCCACCTTTGGCGCGGATGCCGGCGGCGGCGGCTTCGATCTTGTCGGGGGAACGGGAGAGAATGGTGACGGCCGCGCCCGCTTGGGCGAGGCGCGTCGCGATCTGCAGGTTGATGCCGCTGGAGGCGCCGGCGACGAAGGCGGTTTTTCCGGCCAGCAGGTTGTCGCGAAACGTGGTCATGGGCGGTTCCTGTATTATTTACACTGTAAATATTGAAACATGGCCGCGCTGGCAAGTCGTGAATTGAAGTCGTGGCTTGCGGTCTCTGGAAGAGCAGGCGACGTTGCGGCAAATCACAAGCCCCCACGAGGGGCGGGGAGACAGGCGCCAATGAAACTCTCAACAGCCCTTGCGGCGATTCTGACTGTGACCCTCGCCGGGTGCGTCTCCGTCACAACGGGGGAAACCGTGTCGCCTGCGCCAGCGGTCCACGCGGCAGAGGCAACGCCGATGCCGCCCATCACGATCTATCACCTGGAGGGCAGGCGATCCGAGCGCGTGGTGTGGCTGATGGAGGAGCTGGGCTTTCCCTATGAGCTGAAATTCGTGAACAACAGCCTCGGCGGATCGCTGGCGGAAATCCGCAAGGTGAATCCGAAAATGCCGACGGCGCCGACAGTGATCTACGAAGATCAGGTGCTGATGGAATCGGGCGCGATCATCGATGTGATCCTGCGCCGCCATGCGCCCGGCAAGCTGATGCCGGCGCTCGATAGCCCGGAATATCCCTGGCACCAGATCTGGTATCAGTATGCGGAGGGCTCGCTGCTGCCGCGCGTGGGGACGGACTACAATGTCTGGCAGATCAAGCCGCCCGAGCGGCGCTCGCCGCTGGTGGATTCTGAGAATGTGATTCGGTTTGCGGAAGACTGGCTGACCACGCATCCCTATTTTGGCGGGGCGCAGTTCACGTCGGCGGACATCATGATGGAGTTCGCGCTGCGCTATACGTGGTTGCTCAATATCGTCGACACCGATCGCTATCCGGCAATCAATGGCTGGCTCGCGAGGATGCACGCGCGCCCCGCCTATCAGCGCATGGTGGCGACGGCGCGGCCCAACGGCATGATCGGTCCGCCCGTGCCGCTGCCGGACGAGGCGCGCCCGCCGCCACGCTAGGCGCCCGTT
>NCCO01000181.1:0-7011 GCA_002279705.1 Allobosea sp. 12-68-7 | reverse complement strand
GAGAGAAACGCCATGAAACGCCTGCTACTGGCCGCAGCCATGATCGCGATGGCGGGATGCACGACAGCGCCCACGCCGGCCGGAACCGCCACCGCGGCGATGGAGATGCCGAAGATCACCGTCTACCACCTCGAAGGCCGCCGTTCGGAGCGGATCGTGTGGCTGATGGAAGAGCTCGGCCTGCCGTATGAGCTGGTCTTCAAGCGCGGCGACCTTGCAGGGTCGATGGCTGAAATCCGGAAGGTGAACCCCGGCATGCCGGTAGCGCCGACCGTGACGGTAGGCGACCAGGTGCTGACCGAATCCGGCGCGATCATCGAGACGATCATCAATCGCTATGCGCCGGGCAAGCTGACGCCGGCGCTCGACAGCGCGGATTACCCTAACCACCTGATCTGGATGCACCACGCCGAGGGCTCGCTCGCCTCCCGCCTGATCGCGGACTATCGCGTGTGGATGATCAATCCGCCGAAAGAGCGTTCGCGCATGGTTGATTCGGAAGCCGAGGTGCAGTTCGCCGAGGACTACCTTGGCAAGCACCCCTATTTCGGCGGCGCCGAGTTCTCGGCGGCTGACATCATGATGGTGTTCCCGCTGAATTTCGGGATGGCGCTGAACATCGTGGACAAGACGCGCTTCCCCAACATCAACGCCTGGAAGGCCAAGATGGAAGCCCGCCCGGCCTATCAGCGCGCTGTGGAGCGGTGAAAGCCGCTTCACAGCTTCCGTCGCCGTGCTCTAGAACCGGCGCATGAGAACGCTCCTCGCCACACTTGTGCTTGTGTCCGCCTGCGCCTGTTCGCCCTCGGCGACGCCAACGCCTGCGGGGCCCGCCGTCAATGCGATGCCCGCCTTCAGCTACGAAGTTGTGGCGACCTATCCCCACGATCCGAAGGCGTTCACGCAGGGCCTCGTCTATACCGACGGCGTCCTCTACGAAACGACGGGGCAGGAGGGAGAATCCTGGCTGCGCAAGGTCGATCTTGCGACGGGCAATGTCCTGCAGCAGCACGACATGTCGGACGAAGTCTTCGGCGAGGGCATGGTGATCTGGGGCGACCAGATCGTCACGCTGACCTGGCGCAACAACAAGGGATTCATCTTCGACAAGGCCACCTTCGCGCAGAAGGGCGAATGGACCTATGAGGGCGAAGGCTGGGGCCTGACCGCCGACGACACGCAGATCTACATGAGCGACGGCACGGCGCAGATCCGCAAGATCGATCCTGCGACGCTGAAGGAGACTGGCCGCATCGATGTGACGATGAACGGCCGCCCGAAGGACCAGTTGAACGAACTGGAATTCATCAAGGGCGAGATCTGGGCGAACGAGTTCCAGACCGACCGCATCCTGCGCATCGATCCGGCGACGGGCGAGGTAAAGGGCATCATCTATCTCGGCGGCCTGCTGAAGCCTGATGAGCGCCGCAAGACCGACGTGCTGAACGGCATTGCGTGGGACAAGGCGGGCGATCGTATCTTTGTCACGGGCAAGTACTGGCCCAAGCTGTTCGAGATCCGCGTCAAGGATCCCGCCGCAAATCCATGAGGTGGCTTGCCGCCTTCGCGGTTGCCGCCATTGCCGCCTGCGCGGCTGAAAACGCAGACCCCGAGGCCGAGTTTGAACGTCAGCTTGCTGCCGCACGGGACCAGGCGCGGGGCTCGCTCTCCTTCTTTTGGGAGCGCTTCGCAGAGCCCGGCGAGGGGGAGTATGACTTCTCGCTGAAGGCCGCCTTTCCGCGCCGCGACGGGCAGTCAGGCGTGGAGGAGGCGTGGGTGCACTATATCGCACGCGCGCCGGACAAGATCGTCGGCGAGCTTGCTTCCGCGCCGCGCCATCTGGGCGACCTGAAGAAGGGCGCGATCATGGAGTTTCAGGAAGCGCAGGTGGTCGACTGGGCTTTTTTCCAGGGCGACAAGCTGCTCGGCCACTACACCACGCGCGTGATGCTGCCTCGGCTGGATTCGACGCAGGCCGATGTCTTGCGCGGGGTGTTGTCGAGCGATCCGAGGGGCGGGGAGTAGGGGCTTACCGTTCCTGCAGCCCGTGCTGCTTCATCCGCCAGATCAGGTGGTCGATGCGGTCCTGGCCGAAGAAGGGTTCGCCGTCGAAGACGAACAGGGGCACGCCCCAGTGGCCGGCGTTGTTCTGTGCGGTTTCGTTGCCTTCGATGATCGCATCGAGGCGCGCGGCGTCTGCCGCCGCATCACGCTCGAGCGCTGCGCCATTCAGCCCCGCCGCATCGGCGCAGGCGGCGAGCTTGCCGTCCTCGTGCCAGTTGTCTGTCTCGCCGGACCACATCATGTGGCTGGCCTTCCGCACGAAATCGAAACCGCGCCCGCGCTCCGCCGCCAGCGCGCCGAGGCGGGAGACGCGCATGATGTAGGGCTGGTCCTTAGCGACTTCGCGCGTCTCGCGGTCCTGAATGATTGGGTCGGGCCGGGGCCAGCGATAGGGGATGCCGCTCATCTCGGCGATGCGTTTGGTGTCCTTGCCCAGATAGGGCGGCCAGAGCGGGTTCACCTTTTGAAAGAAGCCGGGGATGCGCACTGCGATGGGCCGCACGATGCGCATGTTCGCCCGTGCGTCGTACTGCGCCTGCAGCGCCTCGATCATCGGCATGGCGAGGTAGGAGTAGGGGCTGCGGAAGGAGAAGTAGAAATCGAAGGTATGGGTCATGGGGCGAGGCTAGCGCGGGGGAGGCCGCTGGGCGAGGGGGGCCGGGGTCCGCCTCAGCTGAGCGGGCGCAACCGCGTGGGGGTCTGGTTTGGCAGGGCAGGCGCCAGATGATCGCTGCTGGCAGGCAAGCCAACCCTTGCAATCCCTGCCGTTCCGCTGCACTCACGCAGCGAATTCCGCGACTGCGAACAAGGCCAAATGCCCCAGCTTCTGCTCGAAATCCTGTCCGAGGAAATCCCGGCCCGCATGCAGGCGAAGGCCGAGGCGGATCTCGTGAAAGCCTTGATGGACGGGCTGACGGCGGCGGGCCTGATTCCGGAGGGAATCAAGGGCTTCTCGGGTCCGCGCAGGCTTGTCGCGGTGGTCGAGGGGCTGCCGGTGAAATCGGCGGACGTGGTGGAAGATGTGATCGGCCCGAAGGAGGGCGCGCCGGACGCGGCGATCCAGGGCTTCCTGAAGAAGGCCGGGCTGAGCGACATTTCGCAGGCGCATGTTCACGAGGTTCCCAAGAAGGGACGCGTGTATGTTGCGCATGTGCGCAAGGCGGGGCGGCAGACGGCGGATGTGATCGCAGCCCTCGTGCCG
Source organism: Allobosea sp. 12-68-7 (assembly GCA_002279705.1). Lineage (GTDB taxonomy): Bacteria > Pseudomonadota > Alphaproteobacteria > Rhizobiales > Beijerinckiaceae > Allobosea. The sequence goes on along the minus strand of NCCO01000181.1, from coordinate 3,746 downwards.
CAGATCATCCGTGGCTTCCACTGGCCGAAGTCCATGCGGTGGGGGAGTGGCGACCTGCGCTGGGTGCGCCCGATCAGCCGTATCCTCTGCACGTTCGATGGCGAGGTTGTGCCGTTCGAGATCGAGGGCATCAAGTCTTGCAACGAAACCGAGGGCCATCGCGTGATGGGTCGCGGGCCGTACAAGGTGCGCCGGTTCGACGATTATTCGGACGTGCTGAAGAACAAGGGCCGCGTGATCCTGGACCGCGAGGAGCGGAAGGAAACCATCCTTACGGATGCGAAGCAGCTTTGCGCCGCGCAGAACCTGGAGCTGGTCGAGGATATCGGCCTGCTGGAGGAAGTGGCGGGACTGGCGGAATATCCGGTCGTCATCATGGGCGACATGGATCCCTCGTTCCTCGACCTGCCGCCCGAAGTCATCAAGCTGTCGATGCGCACGCACCAGAAGTATTTCGCGGTGCGCGATCCGGCGAAGAAAGATGGCGGGCTGGCGCCGAAGTTTGTCGTCGTGGCGAACCTCGAAGCGGCGGATGGCGGCAAGAAGATCGCGGAGGGTAATTCGCGCGTGCTGTCGGCGCGCCTGAACGATGCGCGGTTCTTCTGGGATAATGACCGGAAGGTTTCGCTGGAGTCGCGCTTCGAAAAGCTGGGCAACATCGTGTTCCACGAGAAGCTGGGCACGGTGAAGGACAAGGCCGAGCGTGTTATGGCGCTGGCGAAGGAACTGGCGCCGAAAGTCGGCGCCGATCCGGCTGACGCCGAGCGCGCAGCGAAGCTGGCGAAGTGCGATCTTGTCTCAGACATGGTCGGCGAGTTCGCCGAACTCGAAGGCGTGATGGGCCGCTACTACGCGACGCTGCAGGGAGAGAAGCAGGCTGTCGCGGATGCCGTGCGCGATCACTACAAGCCGAAGGGGCCGAGCGATGACGTTCCGAGCAATCCGGTGAGCGCGGCTGTCGCGCTGGCGGACAAGCTGGATACGCTGGTCGGGTTCTGGGCGATTGATGAAAAGCCGACGGGGAGCAAGGATCCGTTTGCGCTAAGGCGCGCAGCGCTGGGGGTGATCCGAATCATTCTCGCGAATGGATTGCGCTTCAGCCTCGACAGGCTCAACGATGCGCAAGGTCTAAGGCTTCAGATCGGCGCGACAGAGCATTCGGCTCTGCGCGACCGGCTTCTGGACTCTGTTGTTGCGCATGGTCCGTATGGCGAGCCGACGCGGCAGCTCATCGCCAGCGTCAAGGATCCGAGGCCGCAGTGGCTGAAGCTTGTCGAGGAGCATGATCCCTCGGTGAGCGACAGCCTGCTCGACTTCCTGCACGATCGGCTGAAGGTCCACGTGCGAGAGCAGGGCGCGCGGCATGACCTTGTCGATGCGGTGCTGGCTATGCCCGACCGCTGCGACCTCACGATAGTCGTTCGGCGGTTGGAAGCGCTCGGTGAGTTCCTCTCCACCGAAGACGGCAAGAACCTGCTCGCGGGGTACAAGCGGGCGGCGAATATTCTGGCTATCGAGGAGAAGAAGGACGGCGTGTCCTATTCGGGGCAGGGCAAGGCGCTCGCTGGCGATCCGCCGGAAGTTGCAGCGCTCGTCTCCGCCCTCGCCAAGGCGGCGCCGGAAGCTACATCTGCTCTGGAGGCCGAAGACTTCGCGGGCGCCATGCGGGCGTTGTCGAAGCTGCGCGCGCCGGTGGATGCGTTCTTCGACAAGGTCACTGTTAACGCGGATGACAAGGATATCCGCGTAAACCGCCTGAACATCCTCTCGCAGATTCGCGATGCGCTCGGGCGCGTGGCGGATTTCTCGAAGATCGAGGGTTGATACTGAACCTGCCGCCTTCCTCCGGTGTCGTTCCGGGCGAAGGCGCGCAGCACCGCAGACCCGGAACCCAGGGGCTTCTGGCGCGGTCTGTGCTTTCGGCTCCTGGATTCCGGCTCGCACCTGCAGCGCGACCGGAATGACACTGAGATAGAAACTGGAAGGCTGGTCTGATGTCCCAACTCGCCACCAAGTGGGTCTATGATTTCGGCGGCGGCGCCTCGGATGGCGATGCGTCGATGAAGAACCTGCTGGGGGGCAAGGGGGCGAACCTTGCCGAGATGTCGAAGCTGGGCCTGCCGGTGCCGCCGGGGTTCACGATCACCACGGAAGTCTGCACGGTGTTCTACAAGAACAAGCGGCAGTATCCGGCCGATCTCGAAGGCCAGGTGAACGATGCGCTGCGCGCGCTCGAGGGGCGGACCGACAAGAAGTTCGGCGATGTGCGCAATCCGTTGCTGGTGTCTGTGCGTTCTGGCTCGCGCGCGTCGATGCCGGGGATGATGGACACAGTGCTGAACCTTGGCCTCAACGACCAGACGGCGGAGGGGCTGGCGCGGCTCTCAGGCGACCGGCGGTTTGCGTACGACAGCTATCGCCGATTCATCCAGATGTACTCCAACGTGGTGCTGAACATCGGGCACGACACATTCGAGCACATCCTCGACGACTACAAGGAAAGCCGCGACTTCAACCTGGATACGGACCTTGGGGCCGAGAGCTGGATCGAGGTGATCGCGCTCTACAAGAAGGCGGTCGAGAAGCGTTCGGGCAAGCCGTTCCCGCAGGAACCGAAGGATCAGCTGTGGGGCGCTATCGGCGCGGTGTTTGCGTCGTGGATGAATGATCGCGCGGTGACCTATCGCCGGCTGAACGACATTCCGGAAAGCTGGGGCACGGCCGTCAACGTGCAGTCGATGGTGTTCGGAAACATGGGCGAAAGCTCGGCCACGGGCGTGGCGTTCACGCGCGATCCGTCGACCGGCGAGAAGCGCTTCTATGGCGAGTATCTGGTGAACGCGCAGGGCGAGGATGTCGTCGCCGGCATCCGCACGCCAGCGCCGATTTCCAACTCGCGGAAGGCTGACCTGAAGTCCGAAGACCTGTCGCTCGAAGAGGCGATGCCGGAAGTCTACGCGCAGCTGATCGCGGTCGCGGACCGTCTCGAGAAGCACTATCGCGACATGCAGGACATCGAATTCACGGTGGAGCAGGGCAAGCTGTGGATGCTGCAAACCCGTTCGGGCAAGCGCACCGCCAAGGCTGCGCTGAAAATGGCAGTCGACATGGTGGGCGAGGGCCTGATTGACGAGGCCACCGCGATCCGCCGGATTGATCCGATGGCGCTTGACCAGCTTCTTCACCCCACGCTTGATCCCAAGGCAGCGCGTGATGTGCTGACGCGCGGGTTGCCGGCATCGCCCGGCGCGGCGTCGGGTGCGGTTGTGTTTGATGCAGATACGGCACAAGCCAAAGCGGAACGCGGCGATGCCGTGATCCTTGTCCGCGTGGAAACATCGCCTGAAGACATTCACGGCATGCATGCGGCGCGCGGCATCCTGACGGCGCGTGGTGGCATGACGTCACACGCCGCAGTGGTTGCGCGCGGCATGGGCCGTCCTTGCGTTTCGGGTGCATCAGCCTTGTCCATCGATATGGCCAGCCGCACCGCACGCATTGGCAATCGCGAAGTCAAAGAGGGCGATATCATCACCCTTGATGGATCGAACGGCGATGTGATGGCGGGTAAAGTTGCCACGGTAGAGCCGGAACTGGTTGGCGATTTTGGTACCTTGATGGTGTGGGCCGACAAGCACCGCCGCATGAAAGTGCGTACCAACGCCGAAACGCCGCTCGACTGCCAGGTAGCGCGCCAGTTTGGTGCAGAGGGCATCGGGCTTTGCCGCACCGAGCACATGTTCTTT
>NCCO01000180.1 GCA_002279705.1 Allobosea sp. 12-68-7 | reverse complement strand
GCGAACTCTGAACCTCTTGCTCTTCCATGCCGACCTCCTCTCCAGAGGGGTCAGTTCCTCATGGCGTCAGGGGGGCAGTTTGTCGTGTCGCCTGACAACAGGCAAAGCCATTCTGGTTGTCGAAGACGAAGCGATGATCGCTATGATGCTGGACGACCTTCTGGCCGACCTAGGCTGTCGCGTATTGGGGCCTGCGGCCGACATGGATCAAGCTCAGGCGCTGGTTGACGCGGATAGCTGCGACGCCGCCATCGTCGATCTGAATCTAAACGGGAAGATGGCGCTACCACTCATTGAAATACTGCGGGAACGTGGCGTGCCAGTAATTGTCGCGACCGGCTACGGCAGCTCGGCTTCAGGCCTTCCAGATGGGTGCCGGATGGTGGCGAAACCATACGCGATCCAACACGTCGAGGAGGCCTTACGCGCCTGCTTCACCCACTAACGGACCGCAATCCCGACTCCAATTCGACAGACAACCTAGTTGCAGAAACCAGTCGCTGCTCAATTCTGCTTAGGCCGCATCGCCGAACGCAAAATGCGAGAGAGGTCCTCTACGGCATAAGGCTTCTGAAGCAGTTCGAAACCGTGCCGGCCCTCCTCAGCTAGGACGTGGCTATAGCCGGAAGTGAGAACGACGGGCAGTCCGGGATACTTTTTGCGGATCTCAAGGCCAAGCTCGACTCCGCCCATGCCGGGCATGACGACGTCGGAAAACACGGCATCAAACCTGTCATCATCGGTGAGCAATTTAAGAGCCTCTTGGCCGTTGGCCGCCCACATCGTCTCGTAGCCCAGATCGCCAAGGAGCTGGGTAGAGAATGTGCCGACGTCTATGTTGTCTTCGACAACCAGCACACGCTTTCCCTTACCGCCGGCGATAGAGGCCGACCCGGACGTCTCAAGCGGTGCCACTTTGAGGCTAACGGGTTTTGCGCGTGGCAGATAAAGCGTGAAGCGGGCGCCGCTGCCCAGCTCGCTCTGCACGTCGATGTCGCCCCCGGACTGTTTGGCAAAGCCAAAGACTTGCGAAAGCCCAAGGCCTGTCCCCTTGCCAACATCCTTGGTGGTGTAGAAAGGCTCAAATATCTGCATGAGCTTTTCGGGCTGAATTCCCACGCCCGTATCGCGCATCGAGACCGCAACGAACGCGCCCGGCACACCAACATGGCCCCGGATCGGCGGTATCCGCGCTACATCATCGACTGTTATTGTCAGGGTGCCCTCGCCGTCCATCGCATCGCGGGCGTTCACTGCCATGTTAACTAGGGCGGTCTCGAACTGGCTGATGTCGGCCTCTATCCAGCAGTCCACCGCACGAAGGTCGGCAACAATCTCGATGCGAGACCCTACAATGCTGCGCAGCATCTCGGCGACGGCGCTTACTCGCACAGACGGTTCGAAAACCTCAGGCTTCAGCGGCTGTCGACGAGCGAAAGCAAGGAGCTGACCTGTGAGTTTGGCAGCTCGATCAACCGTGTCGGAGATTGCGTCAATGTAGCGTCGACGACGTTCATCCGCGAGGTTGGGCTTACGCAACAGTTCGGTAGAACTCTTGATGATCGTCAGAAGATTGTTGAAGTCGTGCGCAACCCCACCCGTCAACTGACCGACCGCCTCCATCTTCTGCGCCTGACGAAGCGCGTCCTCAGCCTTGGCCCGCTCTGCCACCTCTTCCGCGACGCGGCGCTCCAGCGTCTCGTTGAGATCGCTTATACGTTCCTCAATCGCTTTACGTGCCGTGATGTCTATTGCTGTACCTAGCAGACGGACACAGCGATCGCCGCTAAAGACCCCGCGGCCTTTTGCTGCAACCCAGCGAACGATACCGTCTTCCTTGCCAACCGTTCGATATTCGACATCATAAAGTGCTCGGCGCGCTGGATCGGCAGCCTCGGCGTAGGCGACAGCTGTAGCCTCTCGGTCGTCGGCATGCAGGCCGTCGTAAAAATCCCGCATAGACACACTGACATTGGGCGAGATCCCAAACATGGCCTTCACATTGGGCGGCCAAATCAGTTTATCGCCTATGGGATCGACGTCCCAGAAGCCGATGTCTGCGTGTTCGATCGCAAGCCGGAGACGCTCCTCACTTTCTCGCAGGCGCGCCTCCGCACCGATCCTTTCAACATGGGACCAGCAGCGCTCGACCACCGTCCGGATGATATCGAGCTCGGCCTCGTGCCACTCCCGCGGCTGTTCCTGATGAACTGCCATCATCGCTGCCAAACGGCCATCTCTCACGAGTGGACAGCAGACAATTGCCTGAATGCCGATCGCCTTGAACATCTCAAGGCCCTCGCCCGGCGAGACCTCGCCAGCCACGTCGCGAACAACGAGCACATGGCCTTTACGCATGGCCGAGGCAGCGCTAGGCCCGAAGAGGTCGAGGCTGTACCTCCCGACCGAGGTTGCGACACCGGGTGCGACGTAGTCATTGCGGATGACGAAGCCATCGTTGTCATCGTCAACGTCCGCGTAGGCACAGCGCGAGGCGCCCAGTTGACGGGCCAAGAGCGTGGCAGCCGCGAGCATCGCGGCCTCAGCGTCGCTTGACGTGCGCAATGCATCGTCCAGTTCGCTAAGAAAACGAAACCTGCCCTCGCTCTTCCGGAGAGCCTCCTCGACGGCTTTGCGCCGGGTTATGTCGGATGAGATGCCAGCAATGCGCAGCGGCGTGCCGTCCGCGGCATAATCCGGCCGTCCGCGAACCGCTATCCAGCGGATCTCGCCGGTGCATGGCAGCACCACCCGATACTCAATCTCGTAGTCGTCGCGTGTGGCGACGGCTTGCTGGAGTGCCTCAGTCCGATTGGCGCGATCGTCCGGGTGGATGAGCTCGCTGAGCTCCGCGTAGGTAAATGACGCGCCAGGCGCGAGGCCAAAGCCGGCTCTGTAGAGGTCAGAAACGGCCAGCGTGAAATCTCTTAGGTCAAGTTCCCATGCTCCCATCCCACCAGCTTCAAGAGCGAACCGCAGCCGCTCTTCGCCAGCTCGAAGGGCCTCCAGCCGAGCCCGCGCCTCATACTGGCGCCTTCTGCCGCGAAGTGCCGCTTTGACGAGGCTGACCAGCGTGGTCGGATGGAAAGGGCGCTCAATAAATGAGGCATTGCCTAGGATGTCGAGGTAGCGGCGCGCCGCCGGGTTTCGCTCGATCCCGCCGCCTTGGGTCAACACGACAAAGGGCATGTCAGACCATTCTGGCTGGGAGGAGATCCAGGCGGCCAGCGGATGAAGATCAGCCGTTGTCAGGGCCTCCTCCGTCAGCACCACGAGCCCGGCTCCACCATCAAGCTCATCAAGCACGCGGGGCAGAGACGGGAACGCCTCTGCCGTCATGCCGGCTTCGCCGAGCATCGCGACGGCGATAGCTGCGTCTCGGCCGCGTGGCGCCAAGACAAGGACGCGTTCGGACGATGTCGACCTTTTCACGGGTCGTCGGCCCGCATCAGCTGCGGACCGTCGTCAACCAGAGTCGGCACGCCCCGCAGCACGCCCTGAAATTTGACGAGCGGCTCGCCCAGTGAGATTCCACGACCATCGATGCGGAATTCTCGAATCGTATCCTCGTGCGCGCCCGTTCGCTTCTTAACGACCGAAATCGCGCGCCGGACACGGCCTATCGCCTCAAAGTAGCGCAAGAGGATAACTGTATCGGCGAGATAGGTCACGTCGACCGGCGACCTCATATCGCCAACGAGCCCGTGCTGAGCCACGGTCAAGAAGGTGGTGGCCCCCTGCCTGTTGAGATATTGCAATAGCTCGTGAATGTGCAGGACTAGCGCCTGCTCCTGCGGCATGGCGGCCTGATAGCCGTTGAGGCTGTCGATGACGACCGTTCTGACGCCGTGTGCCTCGACCGAGCGGCGTACGCGCTCCGTGAACTCCCCGGGGCTCAGCTCCGCCGCATCCACCTGTTCCATGAACAGGCTACCCGCGTCGATCATACCTTGAAGGTCGATGCCCAGCTTTTTCGCTCTGTCGAATAGCAGCCCCATCTCCTCGTCGAAGACAAATAGCGCCGCCTTTTCGCCTCGACCAACGGCACCTTGGATGAAGGTCAAGGTCAGCAGCGATTTGCCCGTCCCCGCGGGGCCTAGAATGAGAACGCTTGATCCGCTCTCAACACCGCCGCCCAGAAGTGCGTCGAGTTCTGCCCGACCGCTCGTCACGACATCCCGCGCGATCCTCTTCTTGTGCTCGGCCGAGACGAGACGCGGGAAGACGCGCACACCGCCGGTCACGATGGCAAAGTCGTGGTAGCCGCCTCGATAGCGGCGCCCGCGATATTTGCCGACGCGAAGCCGCCGACGGTCCCCGCCGTACTCTGGCGAAGTCTCTTCCAACCTGATGACGCCGTGGGCCACGCTATGAACGGTCTTATCGTTGATATCGGTCGTCAGGTCATCGAGCATCAGCACGGTTGCCCCTTGCCTGGCGAAGTAGTGCTTCATTGCCAGGATCTGGCGCCGGTAGCGCAATGAACTCTGCGCAAGCAGCCGAATCTCGGAAAGGCTGTCCAGCACGACGCGATCGGGCCTCACGCGCTCAAACGCTTCAAAGATGCGTTTGGTCGTTTCTCCGAGTTCGAGATCGGACGAATAGAGAAGACTTTGCTGCTGATCTTCGTCGAGGAGTGTTTCAGGAGGCACGAGTTCGAAGACGTCGATACCCGTCATGTCCCAACCGTGCGAGGTCGCGCCAGAGCGCAGCTCTTCCTCTGTCTCAGACAGCGTGATGTACAGAGAGCGCTCGCCAGCCTGGGCGCCTGCGATCAAAAACTGGATCGAGATGGTCGTCTTGCCCGTCCCTGGGTTTCCCTCCAACAGGAACAGACGTTGTCGTTCGAGGCCACCTCCCAACACATCGTCTAATCCCAACACGCCTGTCAGCGCCTGCTGTGCAAATAGCTCCTTCACGGTCGGCCCTCGCATTAACACCAGGCCATTTGCCGGCCCCGAACAGGTGACCGCAGTCGCTTTGTCCGACCCTGTTCATAATAGGGCCTTCCCAAATGACAACGAGAGCCATTGCCTGACAATGGCAAAAGACATGGATCGGCACAAAGCGGCGCAACGACCATGCATTATCGGTAAAGGCGCGATCCGCTTCGCCTGCTATTTTCCGTTTCGGCATACGCCTGCGTGCAGAGTGCTCACGTCCACATAAAGTTGAGCAAACGCGTGGCGGATTGGGGTTGTCTGCGCTCCTCGTGTTCGCAGCGTACTAAGCCCGAAATGCGGAGCGGCGAAGCGTGGCGGCTCGAATGGCGCGATTGGCCCGGGTAGATCGAAGACACCGCGGGCCGTTCTTACTGCCCATATGGTGATTCAAGCGGTCCAGAAACCTCAAGCCGCGATGGCTTCGAGCAGGGTGTCCTCAGAATAAGGCTTACGGAGGAAGACCGTTTCGGATGGCATGTCGGCGACCGGCGGTGAGACGCGTCCTGATGCGAGGATTAGAATCAGCGGCGGCCAGCGGCTGCGGATCGCATGGATCAGCTTGATGCCATCCATGGACCCGCCAGGCATGTCGATGTCAGAGAAAACGACCGTGATATCGAGGTGAGTTTCAAGTTGGCGTAGCGCGTCGTCGGAATGAGCAGCTTCGTAGACCGTGTACCCGGCGTGCTCGATCAACTCGACGGCGCACATGCGGATGAGGGCCTCATCCTCCACGACTAGAACGACTGTCTTCGTCATGGCGATCTTTCGGCGGTGCAAAACGCAGCAACTGCCGACGACTGGAATAGTTGCATGGAGGGCAGCTTACCGCCTCACGCGCGAGGCCGACCTCTTAGGTGGTTCTCAACCTCGATCGCGGCCGCGTCTGCTTCGCGGTCCTCGCGATCCATGTCCTCCCCATTCTTGGACGAGAAGCGGAGGTCAGCCCGGTATACCTGTTTGCCGGTATCTTCATGCACGCGCACGCCCCAATGAGCTGCCTTGCCGTGCGGCTGCACGTCCGACGCCATGTCGGATAGTGCAAGTTGGGCGTCGTCGGTGGCCGCCTTCTCATCTTTGAAATCGAGGGGCTCGTCACCCCCCGTGGGTCCGTCGCCGCTGTCGGTCGTCACTGGAATTTTGGAATCGGCGTAGACCTAGTGGTCCCACCTGGCGCAACGCGAAACCGACCGCTTAAGATCCGGTGATCGACGCGCACTTCGAAGTAGGATCTGCTGGGGTTCAATTCTGACGACTAAATAGCTGGCTAGTGGCGGACGCCTGCAGTTGTGGCTGACACCGCGCAACGCAGATGTCCGCTGTTGGGCAAGGCCCCGATGTCAGCAAGTGGCGCATAGCGATAACGCCTTGTTTTGCCTCGGCGTGACCGGCGAGCGCTCCGCGGTCGCCAGTCAACATGGTTTCGCGCCGTTCCTGCTGGGACACTGGGTCAAACAATCCGGAGGTCCCTATGC
>NCCO01000296.1 GCA_002279705.1 Allobosea sp. 12-68-7 | reverse complement strand
GCCAGCTCATAAATTCATCAGGTCTTCTGATCCATTCTCCCCTTGCGCGGGGCATCATTGCCCGCGTCGCCGTCCCCGACTCAACCCATCCCGCCGGGAATCGGTACTCATAAATTCACTAGTCGCGCTCCCTCGCCGGTGATGACTTTTTGTCCTCCGACCTGAACCAAGTCGGAGCACCGAGCATGCGCGCACTGGCCATCGCGCCTCAATCCACCCGGGATTTCCCTGACCTCCTCGACGGGATGCATCGCCTGCGAGCCCGCGTCTTCGGCGAACGTCTGGGCTGGGACGTCGACGTCCGCAACGGGCGGGAGATGGACGACTTCGACGGCTGCCAGCCGACCTACATCCTGGTGACGTGACCCCCTGAAACTCCTCCAGAAATAGCTAGAGTCCGCCCCATGAAAGGGACGGACGAATGAAACGATCAAGGTTCCCGGAAGAGCAGATTATCGGGATCCTGCGCGAGCAGGAGGCGGGCGTGCCGGTGGCGGACCTGTGCCGCAAGCACGGGCTCAGCTCGCCGACCTTCTACAAGTGGAAGGCTAAATACGGCGGGCTGGACGTGTCGGAGGCGCGGAGGTTGAAGGCGCTGGAGGACGAGAACGCCAAGCTCAAGCGGATGCTGGCCGAGGCGATGCTCGACAACGTCGCGCTGAAGGACCTGCTGGGAAAAAAATGGTGACGCCCGCCGCGCATCGGGAGGCTGCGGCGTACCTGCAGACGACCTACGAGATGAGCCAGCGACGGGCGTGCCGGGTGATCGACACCGACCGCTCTAGCGTGCGCTACCAGGCCACGCGGCCGGACGACGGGGCCTTGCGCGAACGGTTAAAAGCCCTGGCCCAGGAGCGACGACGCTTCGGCTACCGACGGCTGCATGTGCTGCTGAAACGCGAGGGCCAGATCGTGAACAAGAAGCGGATCCAGCGGATCTACCGCGAGGAGCGGCTAACGGTGGGCCGCCGCGGCGGCCGCAAGCGGGCGATCGGCACCCGGCGGCCCCTTGAGCTCCCGCTGGCGCCCAATCAACGCTGGAGCCTGGACTTCGTGTCCGACCAGATGACCGACGGCCGCCGCTTCCGCATCCTGACGGTGATCGACAACTGCACACGCGAATGCCTAGCCCTGGTGGCGGATACCTCGCTGTCGGGAGGCAGGGTCGCGCGCGAGCTCGACGCCATCATCGCCCAGCGCGGGCGGCCGGACACCATCGTCAGCGACAACGGCACGGAATACACCTCGAACGCCATCCTCGGCTGGGCCGACGACACCGGCGTGGGCTGGCATTACATCGCGCC
>NCCO01000179.1 GCA_002279705.1 Allobosea sp. 12-68-7 | reverse complement strand
ACGAGGTTCTCGCGCACGGTCAGATTGGGGAAGACCTGGCGTCCTTCGGGAACGAGGCCGATGCCGAGTTGCGCGATCCGGAACGAGGGCAGCTGGCGCGCCTCGTGTCCGGCAAAACGGACCGTGCCCGCGCGCGCCGGCGTCAGCCCCATGATGGAGCGGATGGTCGTGGTCTTGCCCATGCCGTTGCGGCCGAGCAGCGTCACCACCTCGCCTTCGCCGATCGAAAGATCGACCCCGAACAGGATCTGCGCCTCGCCATAGCCGGCATCGAGCCCCTCGACGATCAGCATGGTGAGACAGCCCCTTCTGTCATTCCGGGGCGGCCCGTAGGGCCGAACCCGGAACCCACGACCGGGTTCGACGATACGACCGGATGATGAAGGACTCGCCCGGTCGTGGGTTCCGGGTTCTTCGCTTTGCGAAGCCCCGGAATGACAAGGGGTATGCCTGCCATCACCCCTCCTCGCCGAGATAGGCTTCGCGCACGGCCGGGTCGGCCCGAACCGCCGCCGGCTCGCCCGAGGCGATGACGCGGCCATAGACCAGCACGCTGACGCTGTCGGCGAGCGCAAACACCGCCTCCATGTCATGCTCGACCAGCAGCATGGCGTAGCGACCTTTCAGGCTCGCCAGCAGCGCGATCAGCCGCTCGCCCTCCTCGCGGCCGACGCCGGCGAGCGGCTCGTCCAGCAGGATCGCGGCCGGCTCCAGCGTCAGCGCCATCGCGATCTCGAGCGCGCGCTTCTCGCCATGCGACAGCCGCCCGGCCAGGACATGGGCGCGCTCGGTGAGGCCGACGGCCTCGATGGCCGCCCAGGCCGGCGCATTCAGGGCCTCGTCCCGGGCCGCGTGGCGAAACAGCGCCAGCGGATGGGCCGCCCGCGCCTGCGCCCCGAGCGCGACATTCTCCAGCACCGAGAGCGAGGGGATGGTCGAGGTGATCTGGAAGGTTCGGGCGAGGCCGGCGCGCGCCCGTCTTTCCGGCGAGAAGCCTGTGATGTCCTGTCCGCGGAAGCGGATGCTGCCGGTATCGGGCCGCAGCATCCCCGAGATCTGGTGGACCAGCGTGGTCTTGCCGGCGCCGTTGGGGCCGATCAGCGCGTGCAACTCGCCCGGCGCGACCGAGAGGCTGACTCCGTCCGTGACCTTCAGCGCGCCGAAGGCCTTCTGGAGGCCGGAGAGCACCAGGACCGGCTCAGTCATCGCGTCCGGCCCCGAGCTTGCGCATCAGCCCGACCAGCCCGCCGCGCGTGAACAGCACGAAGAGCACGATCATCGGTCCGAAAATGACCTTCCAGTGCTCGGTCCAGCCGGCGAGGATGTCCTCGGCGAAGAGGAAGGCCAGCGCCCCGATGATCGCGCCGTGCAGCGAGCCGACGCCGCCGAGCACCACCATGAAGATGAGCTCGCCGGAGCGCGGCCAGGACATGAAGGCCGGGCTGACGAACTCGGTCTGATTGGCGAGCAGGAAGCCGGACAGGCCCGCGATCAGCCCGCTGATCACATAGGCAACGAGCCGCACCTGCGAGACCTGAAACCCGGTGACGGAGACGCGCGTGGCGTTCTCCCGCGCGGCGCGCAGGACACGACCGAAGCGCGAGGCGACGATCACCCGGACGAGGAGGTAGCACGCCAGGAGCACACCGAGCACGATGTAGAAGAAGCCGGTGCGGCTGCGGAACGCATCGAAGCCCAGCACCGTGCTGCGCTGGTAGAGCGTCAGCCCGTCGTCGCCGCCATAGGCGGAGAGCGCCTGCGCCAGGAAATAGACCATCTGCCCGAAGGCCAGCGTGATCATGATGAAGGTGACGCCGCGCGTGCGCAGCGAGACATAGCCCGTGACCAGCCCGAAAAGGCCGCACACCGCCAGCACCACGGGCAGGATCAGCAGCGTCTCCGCCAGACCTTCCGTGATCATGATCCCGGTCGCATAGGCACCGATTCCGACGAAGGCGGCGTGGCCGAAGGAGACCAGCCCGCCGACGCCGAGGATGAGGTCGAGCGACAGCGCCGCGATGGCGAAGATCATCGCCCGCGTCACCAGCGTCAGCCAGTGCGAGGGCAGGCCGAGCGCGACCGCGAGCGGCAGCAGCGCCAGCAGCCCGAAGAGCAGGACCGGAACCAGCAGGACACGCCGAGCGGGCAGGGGCATCGCCCGTGCGCTTGGCCCGGGCAGGGTCGTGGTCGCCTCGCTCATGCCCGGCCCTTCGAGGGCAGAAGCCCCTCGGGTCGGACGAACAGCACGATCGCCATCACGAGATAGATCAGCATCGAGGACAGCGCGGCCCCCGCCGCACGGGCCGAGGGTGCGCTCATGAACAGCCGCAGCAGGTCGTTCATGAAGGACCGGCCGAGCGTGTCGACGAGGCCGACGATCAGCGCCCCGACGAAGGCGCCCCGGATCGAGCCAATGCCGCCGACCACGATCACGACGAAGGCGAGGATCAGGATGTTGTCGCCCATACCGGGCTCGACCGAGAGGATCGGGGCCGCCATGGCCCCGGCGAAGGCCGCCAGCATCGTGCCGAAAGCAAAGACGATCATGAAGAGCTTGTTGATGTCGACGCCGAGCGCCGAGACCATGGGCGCATTCGAGGCGCCGGCCCGCAGCAGCATGCCGGTGCGCGTCTTCTCGACGATGAACCAGAGCAGGGCGCCGACGGCGAGGCCTGAGCCGATCAGCGCGAAGCGGTAGGTTGGGTAGAGGATGCCGTCGAGCAGCGCGACATTGCCCGACAGGAAGGCCGGGACGGGCACCGAGAGCGGCGCGGCACCCCAGAGCATCTTGACCCCCTGGTTCAGCAGCAGGATGAGCCCGAAGGTCGCCAGCACCTGGTCGAGATGGTCGCGGGCGTAGAGATGTCGAAAGACCAGGAACTCCAGCGCCAGCCCGATCACCAGGGCGGCCGCGAGCGCCAGCACCAGCCCCAGCACGAAGCTGCCGGTGATGCCGACGAAGGTCACCGCGAGATAGGCGCCGAGCATGTACTGCACGCCATGCGCCAGGTTGATGAAGTCCATCACGCCGAAGACGAGCGTCAGCCCCGCGGCCACCAGGAACAGCAGGATGCCGAGCTGGAGGCCGTTCAGGATCTGGACGATGAGGAGGCCGGTGGTCATGGGATCGGTGGCTCGCTGTGCCCTTGCGATCAACCTCGGCCGTCATTCCGGGCGCAGCGAAGCGGAGACCCGGAATCCATCGTCGAGTGCGAGGCCCTTCGATGGATCCCGGATCGGCGCCGCTTCGCGGCTGGTCCGGGATGACGGCGGCGGATGTGTTGGTCCGCTGCGTCAGATCACTTCAGCGCGCAGTCCTTCGCATGCGGGTCGGCGTAGTCCGTGAACACCTTCGAGACGATCTCGGTCTGGAACTTGCCGTCGGCGCGCTTGGCGGCCTTGACCAGGTAGAAGTCCTGGATCGGGTAGCCGTTGGTGTTGAACTTGAACTTGCCGCGCAGCGAGGTGAAGTCGGCCTTCTTCAGGGCGGCCCGGATCTTGGCCTTGTCGGCCGTGCCGCCGGCCGCCTTGATGGCCGAGTCGATCAGCATGGCCGCGTCATAGGCCTGCATCGCATAGGAACCCGGCACGATCTTGTAGGCCGCCTCATAGGCGCTGACGAATTTCTTGCTCTGCGGGTTGTCCATGTTCGGCGCCCAGGTCATGCCGCCGAACAGGCCGACCGCCGCATCCTGCTGCGCCGGCAGCGTCGATTCATCGACCGTGAAGGCCGAGAGGAAGGGAATCTTGCCCTGCAGGCCGGCCTGCGACCATTGCTTGACGAAATTGACGCCCAAGCCACCCGGCAGGAAGGCGAAGACCACGTCCGGCTTGGTCGAGGCGATCTTGGCGAGGTCGGAGGCGAAGTCCATCGAGGTCAGCGGCGCATAGACCTCGTCGACGATCTCACCCTTGAAGTAGCGCTTGAAGCCGGCGAGCGAATCCTTACCGGCCTGGTAGTTCGGCGCAATGATGTAGGCGCGCTTGTAGCCCTGGTCCTGCGCATGCTTGCCCAGCACCTCGTGGACCTGGTCGTTCTGGTAAGAGGTCACGAAGAAATTCTGGTGGCAGCCCTTGCCGGCCATGGTCGAGGGGCCGGCATTGGGGCTGATCAGGAAGGCACCGGAGTCGAGGACGGGCTTGGCGATCGCGCCGAGGATGTTCGAAAACACCGGGCCAATCGGCCTTGGCGCTCTCGACATAGGCCTTGACCTTGCCGACGGCGACGTCCGGCTTGAGCTCGTCGTCGATCACCGTGATCTGCACCGGCACGCCGCCGAGCTTGCCGCCGTTCTGGTCGACCGCGAGCTGGAAGCCGTCACGGACCTGCTGGCCGAGCGCCGCGGCCGGGCCGGTCAGCACGCTGACGACGCCGATCTTGAGCGGCTCCTGCGCCTGGGCCGACGCGATGCCGAGCGCGAGCAGGCCGGCGCCGAGCGAAAGCGAGAATTTGAGTGTCATGTCGAATGTCCTCCCGGGACGAGCGAGAAAGCGACAGCGCGACAGGGGTCCCCTCGACCTCCTTGACCGCGCGATGGGGGCATATTGTTTCAAGCTTAAAATATCTGCAAGGGGGCCGCTGCAAGAATGTTGGGCGGCCGCCTTGCTGTCATTCCGGGGCGGCCTGGAGGGCCGAACCCGGAATCCACAACAGGGTGAAACCTGCATCAGGTCCGTCCGCGAACGCTCACCCGGTCGTGGGTTCCGGGTTCTTCGCTGGCGCGAAGCCCCGGAAAGACAGGCCTCACGCCTGAACGCCGTCCACGTACCAGTCCATCTTGGACATAAGCTCGTCGGAGGCCTTCTCGCCGGCCTTGAGGCGCACGGTGCCCTTCTGGTCCTTGAGCTCACCGGTGAAGGGGTGGAGCGTGCCGGCGACGATGCCCTTGGTGACCTCGTCGGCGGCGGCGCGCGCAGCCGGCGTCACGGCGTCGTTGTATGGCGCGATCTTGACCATGCCGTCCTTGATGCCGTGCCAGACGTCGCCGCTCTTCCAGCTGCCGTCCATCACCTCCTTGACGCGCTTGATGTAGTAGCCCGACCAGTCGTCGACGATCGCGGTCAGATGCGCCTTGGGGGCGAAGGCCTTCATGTCGGAGGCCTGGCCGAAGGCGAAGACGCCGCGCTGCTCGGCCGCCTGGAGAGCCGCCGCCGAGTCGGTGTGCTGGGTGATGATGTCGCAACCCTGGTCGATCAGCGCCTTGGCGGCGTCGGCCTCCTTGGCGGGGTCGTACCAGGTCGAAGCCCAGATCACCTTGGTCCTGAAGTTCGGGTTCACCTTGCGGGCGGCCAGCGTGAAGGCGTTGATGCCCATCACCACCTCGGGAATCGGGAAGGAGGCGATGTAGCCGGCCTGGCCGGACTTCGACATGTGCCCGGCGATGGTGCCGATGACCGCCCGGCCCTCGTAGAAGCGGGCATTGTAGGTCGCGACGTTCTCGGCGCGCTGATAGCCGGTCGCGTGCTCGAACTTCAGGTTGGGGAACTGCTTGGCGACCTGGATGGTCGGGTTCATGAACCCGAACGAGGTCGTGAAGATCAGCTGGTTGCCGGCCTGGGCGAGCTGGCGGATCGCGCGCGCCGCATCGGGGCCCTCCGCCACCTTCTCGATGAAGCTGGTCTTGATCTTCGCCCCATACTCCTTCTCCAGCGCCAGCCGGCCCTGGTCATGCGTCCAGGTCCAGCCATGATCGCCGACCGGGCCGACATAGATGAAACCGACGCCCAGCGGCGCCTGGGCGCGGGCGCCCGTGCCGATCAGCGGCAGCGCCGCGGCGCTGGCTCCGGCTCCGAAATTGAACCGGCGGCGGGTGATGATGGAGGTCATGCTACGCGTCTCCCCTGGTTGGTTGCGGCGTCACGATGCCGAGAACGGCTTGCCGAGGCAGGCCGGCGCATTCGCCCGGCCCGCCCTGCGGCCCAGCGACATCATGGTCAGAACCGCGACGGTCGCAAGATAGGGCGTCATGGCGAGGAGTTCGGGCGCGAGCCAGGTGATGCCGGCCGCCTTGGCCTGGAGCTCCAGCGTCATCACCGCGCCGAACAGATAGGCACCCAAGAGCAGCCGCCCCGGCCTCCAGGCGGCGAAGACGACGAGCGCGAGCGCGATCCAGCCGCGCCCGGCCGTGAGACCGTCGGCCCACATCGGTGTCAGCGCCAGCGAGAAATAGGCCCCGCCCAGCCCTGCCAGCGCCCCGCCGAAGGCGATCGCCGCATAGCGGATGGCGATGACGGGGTAGCCGATCGCATGGGCCGAGGCGTCGTTCTCGCCGACGGCGCGCAGGATCAGGCCCGGCCGCGTCCGGCGCAGGAACAGGCTGACGCCGATCACGAGCGCGAGCGAGAGATAGACCACGATGTCGTGGCCGAAGACCGCGCGCAGCCAAGGATGCTCCGAGAGCGCGGCTGGAAACACCGGGCCGAGCCGCGTGATCGTCCGGCCGACGAAGCCCGCGCCGATCAGCGAGGAGGCGCCGATGCCGAAGATCGTCAGCGCCAGCCCCGTCGCGACCTGATTGGCCGTCAGCGACAGCGTCAGCACGGCGAAGACCATCGCGGTGGCGACACCCGCCATCACCGCCGCCAGGAGGCCGAGCATCGTGCTGCCGGTGCTGAACGCGACCGCGAAGCCCGCCACCGCGCCGCACAGCATCATGCCCTCGACGCCGAGATTGAGGACGCCGGCCTTCTCCGTGACGAGTTCCCCCAACGCCGCCAGCAGGATCGGCGTCGAGGCGGCGACGAGGGTCATCAGGATCGAGACGAGGATGGCGGTGGTCATGCTCCGCCCTCTGTCCTGCCGGGGCGCGCCGCAGGCGCGAACCCGGAACCCACGACCGGGTGAGCCATGTGGTCCAGCGTCATTCTCGCCCTTGTGGCGAGAATCCACGTCTTGAACACGGAGCCATCCGAAGGAAGGCGTGGATGGTCGGCACAAGGCCGACCATGACGGGTTTTCCGTCTCACCCGGTCGTGGGTTCCGGGTTCTTCGCCGCGCGAAGCCCCGGAATGACAGGGTTGGGCAGTCGAGCGCGCCCTCATGCCACCCGCACCTTCCAGCCGATGCGGTATTTCACCAACACGTCGGTCGCCAGCAACACGAACAGCAGCAGCGCCTGGAACATGCCCGTCGCCGCCTGCGGCAGCCGCACGGTCGTCTGCGCGATCTCGCCACCGACATAGGTTCCCGCCAGCACGACGCCCCCAAAGACGATGCCGAGCGGGTTCAGCCGGCCCAGGAAGGCCACGATGATCGCGGTGAAGCCGTAGCCGGTCGGGAACTGCGGGGTCAGCTGGCCGAAGGGGCCGGCCGCCTCGAACAGCCCGGCGAGCCCCGCCAGCCCGCCGCCGGCCAGCAATGTCGCCCAGGTCACCCGGTCGGCGCTGAAGCCGCCATGGCGCGCCGCGGCGGGCGCCAAGCCCACCACCTTCACCGCATAGCCGGCCGTCGTCTTTTCCATTAGCAGCCAGGCGACGAGCGCGATCAGGAGCGCGGCGGGGATGCCGAGATGGACGAGCGAGCCCGGCATGATTGCCGGCAGGGTCTGGTCGGCGCCGAACATCCGGGTCTGGGGAAAGTTGAAACCGTCCGGATCCTTCCAGGGCCCGCGCACGAGATAATACAGGCCCTGCACCGCGACATAGGTCAGCATCAGGCTGGTCAGGATCTCGCTGACCTGCAGGCGGACGCGCAGGAAGGCCGGCACTGCGGCCCAGGCCATGCCGCCGAGCACGCCGGCAAAGGCCATCGCAGGCAGGATCCACCAGCCGGCCATGCCGTGGGTCGCCAGGGCCACGCCCGTGCCGGCGATCGCGCCCATGATGTACTGGCCCTCGGCGCCGATGTTCCAGACATTGGCGCGGAAACCGATCGCCAGCCCGAGCGCGATCATCACCAGCGGCGCCGCCTTGACGCCGAGATCGGGCCAGCGCTGCGGCTCGATGAAGGGCGTCACGAAGATGCTCTCCACCGCATGGAAGCCGTCATACCCCATCGCCGTGAAGACGATCATGCCGAGCAGCATCGTCAGCCCGATCGCGATCAGCGGGCTCAGCCAGAGCATCAGCGTGCTCGGTTCGCGGCGGCGGCGCCATTCAAGCATGGGCCGGCGCTCCCGGCGGCGAGGGGGCCCCATGCACCCCGCCCATCATCAGGCCGATCTCGTCGATGCCGAGGCTGGCGACCGCGCGCGGGGCCGACAGCCGGCCCTCGTTGATGACGCAGAGCCGGTCGGCGAGTTCGAGCAGTTCGTCGAGATCCTGCGAGATCACCACCACCGCCGAGCCCTTGGCCGCGAGATCGACCAGTTCCTGCCGGATCGCCGCCGCTGCCCCCGCATCGACGCCCCAGGTCGGCTGGCAGACGACGAGCACGCCCGGTGTCTGGCCGATCTCGCGACCCATGATGAATTTCTGGAGATTGCCTCCGGAGAGCGAGCGGGCCAGCGCCGCCGTTCCGGTGGTGCGGACGTCGAAGCGCTTGATCACGGAATCGGCGAAGCGCGCCACGTCGCTGGTGCTGATGATCCCCAGCGGCGTCAGCGGCAGGCGGTGGCGCGCGGTCAGGATCGCATTGTCGGCGAGCGAGAAATCGGGGACCGCGGCATGGCCGTTGCGCTCTTCCGGCACGCAGCAGAGCCCGAGCGCCCGGCGCGCGCCCGCATCCATCTGCCCCACCGGCTTGCCGTCGAGAGCGATCGCAGTGGCCGTGTTCGCCGGTCGCTCGCCCGACAGCGCCGTCAGCAATTCGGACTGGCCGTTGCCGGCGACGCCGGCGATGCCCAGGATCTCGCCGGCCCGCGCCTCGAAGGCGACCGCGCGCAGATCGGTGCCGAAGGGCGGCTCGCCCGGCAGCGTCAGCCCGGACACCGACAGCCGCACCGGCCCGGCGCCGGCGCTTCCGCCATGCTCGATCTGCCGCAGCTCGGCGCCGATCATCAACTCGGCCATGCGCTTCGTGCTCTCGACGCGCGGGTCGCAGGTCGCGACGACCCGGCCAGCCCGCAGGATCGTGGCGGCCTCGCACAGCGCCTTGATCTCATGCAGCTTGTGCGAAATGTAGAGGATCGCGCAGCCCTGCGCGGCGATCTGGCGCAGCGTGCCGAAGAGCTTGTCCACCTCCTGGGGTGTCAGAACCGAGGTCGGCTCGTCCATGATCAGCAGCCGGGGATTCTGTAAGAGGCAGCGCACGATCTCGATGCGCTGGCGCTCGCCGACCGACAGCGTGTGGACCTCGCGCTCGGGGTCGAGCGGCAGCGAGTAGCTTTCCAGGATCGCCGCGACGCGGCCCTTCAACGCGTCGCTGTCGCAGGCCTCGTCGAGGCCGAGCGCGATGTTCTCGATCACCGTCATTGCGTCGAACAGCGAGAAATGCTGGAAGACCATGCCGATGCCCAGCCGCCGCGCGACCTTGGGCGACGCGATCGCGACCTGCGCGCCATCCCAGGCGATGGTCCCGCTGTCGGCTTGCTGCACGCCATAGATGATCTTGACCAGCGTCGACTTGCCGGCGCCGTTCTCGCCGAGCAGGGCGTGAATCTCGCCTGGGCGGACGCTGAGGCTGATGTCCTCGTTCGCCTTCACACCGGGGAAGCTCTTGGAGATGCCCGACAGGGCGAGCCGGGGTGTCACCTAACGAGCCCTCATCCTGAGGAGCCGCGCAGCGGCGTCTCGAAGGATGCTCCAGATGTCTCGGGAGCCTCCTGGAGCATCCGTCGAGACGCCCCCCTGCGGTGCGCTCCTCAGGATGAGGGCTGAAGGGTTGGGCCGCCCGTTACCGATCACGTCCGCTGAAACTCCATCGTTGTGTCCGCTTCGAGCCGTGCGCCAAGCAAACTCCGCACCAGTTCGGCGGCCGTCAAGGCCGCGATCACCTCCGGCCGCTTGTCGTCCACATCGGCGCCGCCGATCGGGCAGATGAGGCGGGACAGCGCCTCGCGCCGCCCGCCGGCGCGCAGGAAGCCGGCCTCGAACCGGGCGCGCTTGGTCGCCGAGCCGATCATGCCGACGTAATCTGCATCGCCCCGCTGCAGCGCCGCCTCGGCCAGCCGGTAGTCGAGGGCGTGGCTGTGGCTTAGGATCACGAAGGCACTGCCGGCCCGGGCGGTAACGACCGCCGCGACCGGGTCGCCCATGCGGATGCAGGTGATCGCGGCCGGCAAGCCATCCATGACGCCGTCGCGGTCGTCGATCAGCGTCGTCGCGAAGGGCAGGGGGGCCAGCGCTTGCGCCAGCGCGCGGCCGGTATGCCCGGCGCCGAAGATGAGGATGGCCGGCCGCGCGGCCGCTTCGGCCTTTTCGGAGGCCGCCAACATGGCGAGATCGGCCGCGCGAGCGCGCTTCAGCGCGACGCTCACCCGCCCGCCGCAGCACTGCCCCATCTGCGGGCCGAGCGGGATGTCCAGCAGGCGCCCCGTCTCGCCCGACTGCAGCATCGTGCGGGCGACGTCGAGACAGTGGAACTCGAGCTGCCCGCCGCCGATCGTCCCGGCCGTGCCGGTCGCGCTCACCGCCATGGTCGCACCGGCCTCGCGCGGGGTCGAGCCGGCGGCATGGGTGAGGGTCACGAGGACAGCGCCATCCGCGAGGTGGCGCACCAGAAAGGCGGAGAGGCTCATTCA
>NCCO01000295.1 GCA_002279705.1 Allobosea sp. 12-68-7 | reverse complement strand
CTCCTCCAGCGTCGCGAGGACGAGTTCGTGATCGAGCTCGCCATTGTTGCGAAGCTGGAACTTGACCTGCTCACCGCGTCGGATCTCGATCCTGTCGGGGATGAACTGCATCTTCCCGTCACGTTCGCCCATCGAGATCTGGACAAGGCGGGCCGGCTTCTTGGGGTCGCCGGGCTTGCCATAGGCGACCTCGCCGTCGTGGTGGCCGGCCGCTCCTGGCCCAGCAAGCGCAGCGCCGGCCGACAATGCAAGCGCTAAGCCTGCGAGTTTCAATGACGCAAATTTTATCATCGGTTTCTCCGGAGTTGGATGGATCGTTTTAGTGGTTGGAATGCGCCCCGCCCGCCTTGGCGCCGGGTAACGGCTTGCCATCGGGACCGAGGCGCGGCTTGCGCGGGTCTTTCACCTGCCATGTAGCTAGTTCAGGATTAGGCTTCGGCCCCTCGACGCGCGGCGCCTCGGCGAGCTTCTGTCCCTTGTACTCGTAGGCAACCGTGCCCTCCGGGTGCTTGTAATGGCCAGGATCCTTGTAATCGTTTTTGGCCAGGCCCTCGCGCACCTTCACCACCGAGAACATGCCGCCCATCTCGACGGGGCCGAACTGGGAGTAGCCAGTCATCATCGGCAGCGTGTTCTTGGGCAGTTCCATCTCCATGGAGCCCATCTCGCCCATGCCGTTCGACCCCATCGGCATGTAGCCCGGCGCGGCCTTGCGGATGCGGCTGACCAGATCCTTCTTGGTGACGCCGATATAAGTCTTCACCGAATGGCCCATGGCGTTCATCGTGTGATGCGACTTGTGACAATGAATCGCCCAGTCGCCGGGCTCGTCTGCCACGAAGTCGAAGGCGCGCATCTGGCCGACCGCTACGTCGATCGAGACCTCGTCCCAAGCGGTGGCGGGATCGACCCAACCACCATCCGTGCAGGAGACCTTAAACTCGTAGCCATGCATGTGGACCGGATGATTGGTCATGGTCAGGTTGCCGAAGCGGATCCGGACCTTGTCGTTCTTGGCCACCACGAACGGGTCGATGCCCGGAAAGGCGCGGCTGTTCCAGCACCACAAGTTGAAATCGAGCATGGTGTTGACCTTGGGCACGTAGGAGCCTGGCACGATATCGAAGGCGTTGAGTAGGAAGACGAAGTCGCGATCAACCCGGCGGAAGGCCGGATCCTTCGGATGGACAATGAACATTCCCATCATCCCCATCGCCATCTGCACCATCTCGTCGGAATGGGGATGGTACATGTAGGTGCCCGAGCGCCTGAGCAGGAACTCATAGACGAATGTCTTGCCCGAGGGG
>NCCO01000178.1 GCA_002279705.1 Allobosea sp. 12-68-7 | reverse complement strand
GCTGCTGCCCGACTGGAACGACATCAAGCAGTCGATCAAGCCCGTGCTGCGCGGCACCTTCATCGGCGGCACGCTCGGCATCCTGCCGGGCAATGGTGCGGTCCTCGGGCCGTTCGCCAGCTATACGGTCGAGAAGAAGCTGGCCAAGGACCCCTCGCGCTTCGGCAAGGGCGCGATCGAGGGCGTCGCCGGCCCCGAATCGGCCAACAATGCCGGCGCGCAGACGGCCTTCATCCCGCTGCTGACGCTCGGCATCCCGCCCAACGCGGTGATGGCGCTGATGGTCGGCGCCATGACGATCCATGGCATCATCCCCGGCCCGCAGGTGATGACGAAGAACCCGGAGCTGTTCTGGGGCATGATCGCCTCGATGTGGCTCGGCAATCTGATGCTGCTCGTCATCAACCTGCCCCTGGTCGGACTCTGGGTGAAGCTGCTGCAGGTGCCCTACCGCCTGATGTTCCCGGCGATCCTGATCTTCTGCTGCATCGGCATCTACTCGGTGAACAACCAGCCGATGGACGTGGCCTTCACGGCGCTGTTCGGCCTGTTCGGCTATCTGCTGATCAAGCTCGGCTTCGAACCGGCGCCGATGCTGCTGGGCTTCGTGCTCGGCAAGCTGATGGAGGAGAAGCTCAGGCAGGCGCTGATCATCTCGCGCGGCTCGTTCATGACCTTCCTGGAGCGGCCGATCTCGGCGGGGCTCCTGCTCGTGGCGGTTGCCGTGCTGGTCATCGCGCTGCTGCCCTCGATGGCGAAGAAGCGCGACGAAGTGTTCACCGAATGAAGGGCTTGCCGCCCTCGGGGCGGTGCGCCACCTTACCTACAACCATAACGAGGAAGGAACCGCTATGAAGACAACCATACTCGGCCTCGCCGCCGCCATGACCCTGGCCCTCGCTGGCGGCGCCGCCGCCCAGGGCTACCCGACGAAGCCCGTGACGATGATCGTGCCCTTCGCCGCCGGCGGACCGACCGACATCATCGCGCGCATCGTCGGCGACCACATGTCCAAGACGCTCGGCCAGCAGGTCGTGATCGAGAACGTCGCGGGCGCCGGCGGCACCACCGGCATCACCCGCGCCATGACCGCGGCGCCAGATGGCTACACCATCGCGATGGGCCATCTCGGCACCTTCTCGGCGGCGCCCGCCACCTACCCCAATCTGAAATACGACCCGATCAACGGCATCCAGCCGATCGGCCTGGCGGGCGGCACGCCGATCCTGATCGTCGCGCGCAAGAACCTCGAGGCGAACGACCTGAAGTCCTTCGTCGCGGCGGTGAAGGCCAATCCGGACAAGTTCAACGAAGCCCATGCCGGCCTCGGTTCGGTCTCCTGGACAACCTGCACCCTGCTGAAGGGCCAGCTCGGCGTGCCGAAGCTGAACGCCGTGGCCTATCGCGGCACCGGCCCGGCGCTGAACGATCTCGTCTCCGGCCAGATCGACTTCATGTGCGACCAGATCGTCAGCGTGTCCGAGCAGATCAAGGCGGGCACGATCAAGGCCTTCGCGGTCGCCTCGGCGCAGCGCTCGCCGGCCCTGCCGAATGTGCCGACGACCACCGAAGCCGGGCTGCCGGAATACCAGATCGAGGCCTGGAACGGCATCGCCGCGCCGAAGGGCACGCCGAAGGCGGCCGTGGACAAGCTGGTCGATGCGCTCGACAAGGCGTTGAACGACGAGAACACCAAGAAGCGCCTGCTCGATCTCGGCGCGGTGATCCCGAGCGCGACGGACCGCACGCCGGAGGGCTTCGGCGCCCTGATCAAGCGCGATGCCGCCAAGCTCGACCCGGCGCTGAAGAACGCGCCGCGCTAGTCCTTGCGCAGACCGAACACCGCGACGGCGGGCCCCAGGGCCCGCCGTTTCCGTTTGGGCGGTCCGCTGCCGGCCTGTAACGCACGGCCATCTCGCGTGATTGATTGTCCCGGAACCGCCCCGGCCTCCGGAGGTTCTCCGCCCGAACGGTCGCTCGGAAGGAGACCCACGATGTTCAAGACACTCGCTCTCGTCGCCGCCATCATAGCCATCCCGGCCACGGTCTTCGCCCAGGCCCAGCAGCCCTCGGGCGGCGCCGTCGTCGGGGCGATCATCGGCGACGCGGCCACGCCCCGGTTCCGCACCTATGTCGTGGAGCAGGACGTACCGTTCTATGCCTATCGCGAGCAGGTCGCGCTCGGCGCCGTGCTGCCGGAGGTTAGCGTCGTCTACCGCGAGGTTCCGGCCGAATACGGAGCGCAGGGCTATCGCGACAGGGTCGTCAACGAGCGCCCCGCGCTGGTCGAGCCGCGCACGCGCCGCATCGTCCAGATCATCAACTGATCCGCCCCTCGCCCCGCGGCGAGGAGACAGGCCCGCTCCCGAAAGGGGGCGGGTCTTGTCTGAAATCCTGTCGACGCGGCCGGTGCGGGCGGGACGGGCAGGAACATCGGGGTCTGCGCGCCGTTGTTGCGGCAAGCCTCCAACCACAGGACACCTCACCATGATCAAGAAGCTCGCCCTCGTCGCAGCGCTCTCCGTGCTGCCGGCGACCGTCTTCGCCCAGAGCACCGGCCCCGCCATCCGCGACCCGGCCGGCGGCGCGATCCGCGATCCGGCGCTCAGCACGACCATGCCCGGCACGATCGACAACCGCCCGATGAAGCGCGACCCCGCCGGCGGCACGATGATCGACGACTCGCCGCGCTTCCGCACCTATGTGCTGGAGCAGCGCGTCCCGTCCTATCGCTACGAGCAGACCGTCATCGTCGGCGTGATCCTGCCGGAGCAGGGCGTGGTCTACCGCGAGGTTCCGGCCGAATACGGAGCGCAGGGCTATCGCTACACGGTCATCAACGACCGCGCCGTCGTGATCGAGCCGGGCACCCGCCGCATCGTCCAGATCATCGACTGATCCGCCCTCTCCGGGCTGCCTCCGTGCGGCCCGGGCTTCGGCACCGCCACAGGCCCGCGCCCGCAAGGGGGCGGGCTTTTCTGCGAGGGCGGGCGGCGATGAGCGGCGCCGCCACGCGCGTCAGCGGGTGCCGAACATGCGGTCGCCGGCATCGCCCAGGCCCGGCACGATATAGCCGTGGTCGTTGAGCTTCTCGTCGATCGCCGCCGTCCAGATCCGGACCTCGGGATGGGCGCCGCGCAGGCGCGCGATGCCTTCCGGTGCCGCCAGCAGGCAGACGAAGCGCAGATCCTTCGCGCCGCGTTCCTTCAGCCGGTCGATCGCCGCGACGGCGGAGTTGGCGGTCGCCAGCATCGGGTCCATCACCACGACCATGCGGTCGGCGATGTCTGAGGGCGCCTTGAAGTAGTACTCGACCGCCTGCAGCGTGTCGGGGTCGCGGTAGAGCCCGATATGGGCGACGCGGGCGGCGGGAACGAGTTCGAGCATGCCGTCGAGGAAACCGACGCCGGCGCGCAGGATCGGGGCGAAAACCATCTTCTTGCCCGAGATCACCGGCTGGCGCGAGGTCTGCAGCGGCGTCTCGATCTCGACCATCTCGACCGGCAGGTCGCGCGTGACCTCGTAGCAGAGCAGCATGCCGATCTCGTTGAGGAGCTGGCGGAAGCTCTTGGTCGAGCGGTCCTTCTCGCGCATCAGCGTGAGCTTGTGCTGCACCAGCGGGTGATCGACGACGGTGACCCCGTCCTGCTGCTTGGTCATTCCATATGCCCCTGTGGTCAGTCTCAAGCCATCATTGCGAGCGTAGCGAAGCAATCCAGGGGCCGTTGAGCGAGCCCTTCTGGATTGCTTCGCTGCGCTCGCAATGACGACTTATCCAATCAAAACACCGTGCCGTCGCTGATGATCGTCAAGGGCGGGCCGCCGCCGGGGCGCCTTTCGGCCGCGATGCGCCGGCCTGCCGCCCAGGTGCCGCCTTCCAGCACCTTGGCGAGCGGCAGCTCCTCGGGCGAACGGCCGAGCCGCTGGCGGATCAGCGCGCCGATCTCGTCGAGCAGTGCCACCGTGAGCGCCCGCCATTCGACGACCAGCGTCGAGCCCGCCTCATGGGCGCGCCCCGCCTCGCCCGCATCCTTCAGCGCGATGACGCCGCCATCGAGCAGGAGCCCGCCATTCCGGTACTCCGGCAGGCCGGTCAGCTCGTCGATGTCGACGACGGCGATGCCGGCCCATTGCAGCGGCTCGATCAGCGAATAGGTCAGCCATTGCGAGAGCTTGTGGAAGGGCACGAGCCCGGCCGTGGTGGCGCCGGGCGCGATCAGCGGGTGGCGCCAGGTGTCGCCGAGCGCGATGCCCGCCAGCGTCAGGCGCGAGGGCCAGATGCCGCCGAAGGTGGCCAGAACCGCGCCGAGCATGTGGCTCGCGCGCAGGCTCCCGGTCTCGGCCGAGGCGAGGAAGCGGTCGAACAGATCGCCGGGGCGGGAGAGGCCCCGGCGCTCGAGCTCCTCGCCGAGCCGGTTGAGCAGGGCGGCGCGGCCCTCGACCGCCAGCAGGGCGTTGCCCGGCGCGGACTGGAAGCCCGCCGCCAGCGCCGCCGGATCGAGCCGCTTCAGCGCCGCCGCATCGGCCCGCAGAGGCTTGGCCGGATCGGCGGAGAACAGGCCGGCGGCGAACATGTCGAGCGAGGCCAGCGCCAGCCCCTCCGAGCGGCCGATCCGCTTGCCGCTGACCGCGTCGCGATAGGACCAGTCCGGCCCGGCGCCGGCATCGAGCAGCACGCTGACCACGGCGAGGTCGTAAGCCGCACGGCCCCGCGCGCGCGCATCGGCGAAATGCGCCGCCCGGTCGAGCAGCGCCCAGCGATCCATGCCGGCGACGGTGAAATGGCGCCAGCGGGCGTGGAAGGGAATCTCCAGCGTCGGATAATGGGCCTTGATCGTGTCCAGCACATAATCGGCGCAGGCCTCCAGCCGCTCCGGATGGACGGTGAAGTGCAGCAATTGCCCGGCCCGGCCGAGGGCCAGCATCTCCCGCGCGCGGGCGCGGATCGCGGCGGGCTTGAGAAGGAGGCGCACGGCCTCCGGATCGCGATCAGGCATCGTGTCAGAACTTGTCCAGGGCGCGACCGACGGTCGCCTTGAGGGCGTTGTCGCCCGGGGCGCCGTCGGGCGCATAATAGCCCGCCGCCTTCTTGGCCTCCATCTCGACGGAGGCGTCGGGCGGGATCAGCTCGGGGGGAATGGCGACGCGCTCGCCGATCTCGATGCCGCTCTCGACCATGGCGTCGTATTTCATGTTCGACATCGACATCAGCCGGTCGATGCGGGTGACGCCGAGCCAGTGCAGCACATCGGGCATGAGCTGCTGGAAGCGGGCGTCCTGCACGCCGGCGACGCATTCGGTGCGCTCGAAATAGGTCGCGGCTGAGTCGCCGCCCTCCTGGCGCTTGCGGGCGTTGTAGACGAGGAACTTGGTGACCTCGCCGAGCGCGCGGCCCTCCTTGCGGTTGTAGACGATCAGCCCGACGCCGCCGCCTTGCGCCTCCTTCACCGCCTCCTCGATGCCGTGCACGAGATAGGGCCGGCAGGTGCAGATGTCGGAGCCGAAGACGTCCGAGCCGTTGCACTCGTCATGCACCCGGCAGGAGACGCGGCGCCGGGGATCGGTGATGGCCGAGACCTCGCCGACGACATAGGCCGTGATCGAGCCGATCGGCGGCAGGAAGACGCGCAGGTCCGGCCGCGTCACCAGTTCGGGATACATGCCGCCGGTCTGCTCGAAGAGGGTGCGGCGCAGCTCGGCCTCGCTGGTGCCGAAGCGATCGGCGATACCCGGCAGGTGCCAGACCGGGTCGATCGCGATCTTGGTGACGCTGATGTCGCCGGAGCGGTGCAGGATGTGCTCGTCGGGTGCCAGGCGATGCGCGCCCATCGCCGCCAGGATCTCCGGCAGGTTGAGGCGGGCCTTGGTGATGGCGATGGTCGGGCGGATGTCGATGCCCTCACCGATCAGCCCGCCGAAATCCTGCGCGACGCGGTGGCCGAACGGGTCCATCGAGACGATCTTCCCGGGCTCGAACCATTGCGGCTGCGCGGGGATCTCGGCGGTCGGGTGGGTGTTGTGCAGGTCGGGACGCTGCGCGGGGTTCATCGCGCGCGCCGAGATCGCCAGCGCCCGGTAGACCGAATAGGAGCCGCCATGGGCGCCGATGACGTTGCGGTCGGCCGGCGTCGTGGTCGAGGCGATCACCGGGCCGCGCCCGGCCGGCGTGTCCGCGCCCCATCGAACGGGAAAGCGCGCCGCGGCGCTGCCGGGCTCGGGATAGGAGGTCAGGCGGGTGTGGGTGGTGCGGTTGGGGGAGCTCATCGCCGGGTCCGAAGCCTGCAGAACGATAAAGGCCCCAGACATGAGCGCCCGGGGCCTTCAACCGAAGCGGACATGGTGACCCGGTCAGGGAGGGCCGTCAACCTGCGAATGCAGGACGAAAGCCGTTAACGTCTCAGTTGCCCTAGGACATCGACATCGCCACGGTTTGTGCAACAGTGGATGTCGAGCGTCCGTCA
>NCCO01000177.1 GCA_002279705.1 Allobosea sp. 12-68-7 | reverse complement strand
CGGGCACGAGGTCCTGGCGCATTACCGGGCGGTCGAGCGCATGGTGCTGGAGACGGCGGCCGCGCCGATCGAGGCGCTGCGTGGCGCCATCGATCCGACCCCACGCTCGGCCAGGACGCAGCCGGCAGAGGCGCAGGAGTGAAACGATGAACATCGGCGAGGCTGCACGGCAATCGGGCGTCAGCGCCAAGATGATCCGCTATTACGAGAGCATCGGGCTGATCACCGCGCCGCAGCGGACGCAGGCGCAATATCGCGTCTATGCGGGCGACGATCTGCACACGCTGCGCTTTATCCGCCGCGCCCGCCATCTCGGCTTCTCGCTCGACGAGACGCGCGCCTTGCTCGCGCTCTGGCGCGACAAGAGCCGCGCCAGTGCCGATGTGAAGCGCCTCGCCATGGACCATGTCCGCGATCTCGAAGCCAAGGCGGCCGAGCTCCAGGCCATGGCCGACACGCTGCGGCATCTCGCCGAGACCTGCCAGGGCGACGGCCGGCCCGACTGCCCGATCCTCAGCGATCTCGCTGCGCCACCCTCCGCCACCTGCTGCTGACAGGGCTGCCTGCCGGCCATGCATGAAACTGCCCTGGAATCGTCCCGGCCATGCGTCTGCCGGCTGGACGGGACGGGGCACGATTGCTCATATGCCGACCTGACCAAGGCAGGACCATCATGGACAACCGAAACGATCTCTGGCGCCACGTCGATGCCAACAAGGAGCGCCTGATTGCGCTGAGCGAGCGGGTCTGGGGCATGCCCGAGGTCTGCTACACCGAGACGCGCTCCTGCGCCGAGCACGCCGCCGAGTTGGAGCACCAGGGCTTCCGCGTCACCAAGGGCATCGCCGACATCCCGACCTCCGTCATCGGCGAGGCCGGCGAAGGCGGACCCGTGATCGCCTTCATGGGCGAATATGACGCTCTGCCCGGCCTGTCGCAGGAGGCCGGCGTCGCCAGCCACTCGCCGGTCGAGACCGGCGGCCACGGCCATGGCTGCGGTCACAATCTTCTCGGCTCGGCAGCGCTTCTCGCCGCCGTGGCGATGAAAGACTGGCTCGCCGAGCACAAGCTGCCCGGCCGCGTGCGCTATTATGGCTGCCCGGCCGAGGAAGGCGGCGCCGCCAAGGCCTTCATGGTCCGCGCCGGCGCGTTCGATGACGCCGATGTCGCGATCTCCTGGCACCCGTCGAGCTGGTGGGAGGTGGCGCCGCCGCTCGCGCTCGCCAACACCCGCGCCGACTTCACCTTCACCGGCCGCACGGCCCACGCCGCCGCCGCGCCCCATCTCGGCCGCAGCGCGCTCGACGCCGTCGAGCTGATGAATGTCGGCGTCAACTACATGCGCGAGCACATGCCCAGCGACGCCCGCGTGCATTACGCCGTGCTCGACACCGGCGGCATCGCCCCCAATGTCGTCCAGGCCCATGCGCGCGTCCGCTACTCCATCCGGGCCCGCGACCTGCGCGGCATGCTCGAACTCGTCCAGCGCGTGAAGAAGATCGCCGAAGGAGCCGCGCTGATGACGGAAACGAAGATGGAGATGCGCATCGTCAGCGCCGTCTCCGATCTGCTCGGCAACACCCCGCTGGAGCAGGCGATGCATGGCGTGATGGAAGAGCTCGGCCCGCCGCATTTCGACGACGCCGACCGCGCCTTCGCCCAGGAGATCCGCAAGACCCTGCAGCCGCAGGAAATCGCCTCGATCTGGCGCACGATCGGCATGGAGGACACCGGCGCGCCGCTGGCCGATTTCCTCGTGCCGATGGACGCCAAGCGCAACCCGGCGATCGGCTCGACCGATATCGGCGATGTCAGCTGGGCGGTGCCGACCGTGCAGGCCCATGCGCCGACGGTCGCGATCGGCACGCCTTTCCACACCTGGCAGGTCGTCGCCCAGGGCAAGACGCCGGCCGCCCACAAGGCGATGGTCCATGTCGCCAAGGCGATGGCGGCGACCGGCGCCGCCGTCCTGCTCGATCCGGCGCTGATGGCCGCCGCCAAGGCCGACCACAAGAAGCGCCTGGGCGCCGAGGGCTACACCTCGCCGCTCCCGCCCGAGGTCAAGCCGCCGCTGACCATGTCGCTGGGCGGGTAGCGGCAGAGCGGGGCTTCGTCATGGTCGGGCTTGTCCCGACCATCCACGACTTCTCTCGTCGAGCCCTATGACCAAGACGTGGATGCTCGCCACAAGGGCGAGCATGACGGTAGCGCTACCGCAGCCCGTCCTCGCCCTTGATCTGGTCCTTGGTCAGCCCGCCGATGCGCGGCAGCGGCCGGCCGGAATCGGTCACCGCGATCGCGACCAGGATCTCGCCGGCGCGCGGGGCGTCCGTGACCCGCACCTCGACGGCGTCGAAATGCGAGCGGACATAGGCCGCGTCCTTGTGGCCGAGCGGCACGTCGATCGGCGTGCCCAGCCCGCCGCGCTTCTTGGCGGAGGGGATCAGCGCCGGACCCTTGCCGAGCGCGGCGCGCACCGGCGTGCCCATCTTCGGATGCAGGATCGCCGCCGCATGCTCGAGTTCGCCGCCCTCGCCGACGATCGCCGCCTTGCCGAAGCTCTCGGCCTGTCCAGGCTCGATGCCCAGCGCCGCGAGGCAGCGCTTGGTCAGGAGATCGCCCAGTTCGACGCCGATCTCGGTCAGCTCTCCCAGATCGTCGCGGTAGACGCCGGCGAAGGGATTGGCGATCACGGCGACCGAGACGGCGCGCCGCGTCGGCGGCGAGACGGATTGGCCCCCTTCGATCAGGGTTTCGTCGACCTGGGTCAGAATCTTGCGGATGGTCGCGGGCATGATGGGCTCCGGCGGAAAGGAGGGTGTCGGGGCGGCGTGCGCGCTTAGCGCTGGCCGTCCCAGACGCTGATCTGGTCGGCGCGCAGGCCGCCGACGCGCTCATGGATGCGCGCGCCCGTGGTCATGACGAGGATGAGCACCATCTCGTCGGCCTGGGGCGAGCCCGGCACGCCGACCTCCACCGCGCCGAAATGGCTGCGCACATAGCAGGCGTTGATATGGGTGACGGGAATGTCGATCCGCGCGCCCGGCCCGGCAACCTTCTTGGTCGAGGGCACGATCGCCTTGGCGTTGCCGAGGATTTCGCGCATCGCGTAGCCGCCCGGCACATGCCAGAGCGCGCCATGCTCCAGTTCGCCGGCCGAACCGACGACGGCGCCCTTGCCATAGCCCTCGACGGTCGCGGGATCGCCGCCGAGCGCGTTGAGGCAGCGCGTCGCCATCTCCAGCCCCGCGGGCTTGAGCGCCTCCATCATCGGCAGGATGTCGGGCTCGTAGCGGCCGGCATAGGGGTTGGTCAGCACGGCGCAGACGGAGGCGATGCGCTCGGTGCGGCCCGGCAGCGGGCCGAATTCGTGGAAAATCTCCTCGACCGTGGTCTGGATGCGGCGGATCTCGACGAGCACGCTCATGGGACGACCTCTCAACCGACCGCAGGCGCGCTATGCGACGGCGGCGTCGAGCGCGAGCGCCCGGTCCGCACCAGCCCGTCGATGACGACCATGCCGATGCCGGGGATGTCGCCGAGAGCGACCGCCTCCAGCAGGCCCTTGCCCGAGGAATGCTGCGGCTTGTCGAGGAAGACGACATCGGCGGGATAGCCGACCGCGATCAGCCCGGCATCGAGCGAGCGCCGGCGCGCGACATTGCCGGTGGCGAGGCAGAACGCCTGCTCGGCCGGCAGCCCGCCGAGGCTCGACAACAGCGTGATCATCCGCAGCATGCCGTTGGGCTGGACGCCGGAGCCGGCGGGCGCATCGGTGCCGATCAGCACATCCGCCAGCCGCCCGGCCTCGCGCGCCGCCTCCAGCGCCACCAGCGCCGATTTCTCGTTGCCGTTGTGGACGACCTCGAGTGCGCCTTTCGCCTTCTCGCAGAGGATGCGGATGTCGGCATGGGCGATCGAGGTCGGCCCGCCATTGATGTGGCTGACGACGTCGGGCTGGGCCTCCAGCACATCGTCCTTGTTGACGAAATGCGAGCCGGCGATCGACGGGCCGCCGGTGTGCATGATCGATTCGAGCCCGATCTCGCGGCACCAATCGGCGACGCGCTTGGCGTCAGGCCCCTTGGCGACGGTGCCGAGCCCGATCTCGCCGATATGCCGGATGCCGAGTGCCTTCAGCTCCTCGAAGACCTCGCGGCCGAAATCGAGCTCGGCCACCGGCGCCCCCGCGATCACCTTGGCGCCGGCGGGCCGGAAGTTCTGGAAGCAGCGCTGCGCCGTGACGGCCAGCGCCTTGACGCCGATCGCATCCTTGGGCCGGCCCGGCAGATGCACCTCGCCGGCCGAAACCAGCGTGGTGACGCCGCCATTCACCCCCATCTCGATCCAGCCCAACTGGTTCTGGCGCGGCGTCCAGTCGCCGAAGACAGGATGGCAATGGGAATCGATCAGCCCCGGCGACAGGCCCGAGCCCTTCGCGTCGATCACGCTGTCGGCGCCGGAGCAATCGAGATCGGCCGCCTTGCCGATCGCGGCGATGCGCCCGTCGACGGCGACGATCGCATCGGCATCGAGGATCGGCCTGTTCAGATCGCCCGAGAGCAGCAGGCCGATGTTGCGGATCACCAGCTTGCCCTTGGCGGGTCCCGCCGCGACGTCGTGAGCCATCTGGATCTCCGGAGCACAGGCCGCCGACGCCCCCGTGGGACAGGCGGTGATTGAATGTGTAATAACAATCATGGAGAGGCCTGCCGCCGCTGGCAAGGGGCTGGCCAAGGGGCTGGCGAGCTACTGGCGAGGGCGCCCGCTTGCGCCCGAGGGCCCACCGCCGAGGAGGCTAGAAGACCGCCATGACGCGTATCGAGTCCCCCATCGTCGAGGTGGATGGCGAGACGCCTGCCGACGCCGCACCGCGCGGGCGGAAGCCGGCCGAGGCCTATGTGCTCGAGGAGCAGGTCGGCTTCCTGATGCGGCGCGCGCAGCAGCGCCACATCGCGATCTTCCAGCGCATCATTGGCGAGGACGGGCCGACGCCGACCCAGTTCGCCGCCATGGCGAAACTCGGCGGCGGCGAGGATATCTCCCAGAATCAGCTCGGGCGGATGACCGCCATGGACCCCGCGACGATCAAGGGCGTCATCGCGCGCCTCGCCGAGCGCGGGCTGGTCGAGCGTCGCCCGGATCCGGACGACCAGCGCCGCGTCCGCGTCCGCCTGACGCCGGCCGGGCTGGAGGCGATGCCGGGCCTCACCGAGAAGGCCCGCGCCATCACGGCCGCGACCCTGTCGCCCCTCACCCGCGAGGAGGCAGAGCGCCTGCTCGCGCTGCTGGCGCGTCTCGATTGAGCACGGGCTGCCCGCAAAATCTGCTTGCGCCACCTTGTTTGTATACTAACAATAATCAGCACGGGTTCCAGATCGTCACAGTCTAGGGGAGCTGGCCATGGCGCGCTATCTGCGGCCCACCACGCTGGAGGAGGCGCTG
Organism: Allobosea sp. 12-68-7; assembly: GCA_002279705.1. Lineage (GTDB taxonomy): Bacteria > Pseudomonadota > Alphaproteobacteria > Rhizobiales > Beijerinckiaceae > Allobosea. Next base: position 1,046 of record NCCO01000177.1, on the reverse strand, counting down.
GCGCTGCGCGCGCAGGCCGGCGAGACGCCCCTGGCGCTCCTCGCCGGCGGCACCGATGTCTATCCGGTCCGCACGCATAAGAGCGCCTGGTTCCAGCCCTTCAGCCGTGATGTGCTCGACCTCGGCGCGGTGCCCGAACTCTCCGGCATCCAGCATGACGCCGCGGGAACCCGGATCGGCGCGACCGCGACCTGGAGCGCCGTCGCCGAGGCCGAACTCCCGCCCGCCTTCGACGCCCTGAAACAGGCGAGCCGGCAGGTCGGCGGCGTGCAGATCCAGAATCGCGGCACGATCGGCGGCAATCTCTGCAACGCATCGCCGGCCGCCGACGGCGTGCCGCCGCTGCTGGCGCTCGACGCGCAGGTCGAACTGGCGAGCCGGCGCGGCCGGCGCCAACTGCCGCTCGCAGACTTCGTGCTGGGCAACCGCCGGACCGCGCTGGCGCCCGACGAGATCCTGGTCGCGATCCACATCCCCGCCCAGCCGGAGAGCGCCCGCTCGACCTTTCTCAAGCTCGGCGCGCGCGCCTATCTCGTCATCTCCATCGCCTCCGTTGCCGCGATCATCGCGACCGATGGCGCCGGGCTGGTCTCCGACGCCCGCATCGCCGTCGGAGCCTGTTCCGCTGCGCCGCTGCGGCTGTCTGCGCTGGAGGCCCGGCTCACCGGCCGGCCTGCCGGCGATCTCGCCGCCCTCGTCCAGCCCGAAGACCTCGCCGCGCTGGCGCCCATCGACGATGTCCGCGCCAGCGCCGCCTATCGCCGCGATGCGGCGCTCGTGCTGGTGCGCCGGGCGCTGACCCAACTCGCCGACAAGCCGATGGAGGCCGCAGCGTGACCATCCATGACCGCTCGGCCCTCGCGGCCACCGCTCAGGCCACGGACGCCATCGCCTTCCGGCTCAACGGCGCCGATGTCGCGCTGGGCGACGCGCCCGACAGCCGCCTCAGCGAGGTTCTGCGCGCCAGCCTCGGCGCCACCGGCACCAAGGTCGGCTGCGATGCCGGCGATTGCGGCGCCTGCACCGTCCTGATCGACGAGGCCCAG
>NCCO01000294.1:741-2061 GCA_002279705.1 Allobosea sp. 12-68-7 | reverse complement strand
CTGCCGCTTCTTCCTGTGGGCGCTGCTGCTCCTGCTCGCGCTCGCTGCGCTGGGCGCCGCGATCCGCTTCCTGCCCGACCGTCCGGTCACCTACGCCGACCCGGTCGAACACTTCAAATATGGCTCGACCGGCGGCGAGCGCAACATGGGCTTCCCCTACTGGCTGTGGCAGGTGCTGCCCGAGGTCTGCCCCGACCTGCTGCCGGGCAAGGGCTATGCCTCGCTCGGTTTCATCTTTGAACAGGGACGCGACCTGCCGGTGGGCATGTCGAAACGCCGGCATATGGGAATCGACCGCGTGTTCCTCAACTGCGCGGTGTGCCACACCGCAACCGTGCGCACCACGCCCTACGCCAAACCGATGCTGGTCGCCGGCATGCCCGCCAATCAACTCGACCTGATGCGCTTCCAGAAATTCGTCCAAGCCTGCGTCAACGACCGCCGCTTCACCCCCGCGCAGGTGGTGCCGCGTATCGAGGAAAAGGCTGGCGGCCTCGGCCTGCTCGACCAGTGGGTGGTCTATCCGCTCGGCGTCCACCTGATGCGCGACGGCGTCGCCGGCCTGCTCGGGCGGCTGCGCTTCATCCATCAACAGGACGACTGGGGACCCGGGCGGGTCGACACCTTCAACTCGGCCAAAGCCATTTTCGGCGTGTCGTTCGAGCGGTTGCCTCAAGAGGAACTGATCGGTGTATCAGACTTTCCGGCGATCTGGAACCAGGGCAAAAAGCAGGGCATGCAGTTGCACTGGGACGGCAACAACAGCCGCGTCGAGGAACGCAACCTGTCGGCCGCCTTCGGCACCGGCGCGACGCCGAAGCTGATCGACCACGCCGCCATTGCCCGCATCGAAGCGTGGATCGCCACCGCCACGCCACCGGCATTCAGCAAGCATTACCCGATCAACCCGTCGCTCGCCGCGCGTGGACAAGCGCTCTACACGCAAACCTGCGCCGCCTGTCACGGATTCGACGGTCGCACGCTCAATTGGGGGACCGCCAGCGAGCCGGCGTATGTCGGGACCGAAGCCGGCAAATTCCCTCATGAGGTGCTGCACAAGATCCGCAACGCACATCCGGGCGCGGCGATGATCAACCTTCGCGGCTTTCCTCTCAAGGACGCGATCGACGTTCTGGCTTTCGCCCGGACCCTGCCGTTGAAGTGATCGAAGCAGCTCACGGATACCCGAGAAGAAGGTGAGCTTCCTGCGCAAAATTGCGGTATCATCACGTCAAGTGAACGCCAAGATTTGCGAAGGGAGAGACCGATGGACGAACGCGCCGCACGACGCGCAGCCGAAACGCTGCTCGCGGCCCACCA
>NCCO01000294.1:0-608 GCA_002279705.1 Allobosea sp. 12-68-7 | reverse complement strand
TTTTGACCTCGGCGGCGATGCAGACCTTCTGCGGGATCGACCATCCGATTGCCGGCGTCGTGCTCGCCCGGCGGGTGATGCCGTCGGGAGCGAGCGTCCGCCGCGCCGATTACGGCCGGCTGGGCCTCGAATTCGAAATCGCGGTTCGCCTCAAATCGGACGTGCCGGTTACCGGCATGCCGTTGACCGCCGAGGCGATCGCGCCGCATATCGATGGCGTGTGCGCCGCCATCGAGATCGTCGACGACCGCAGCGCCGACTATGCCGGCCTCGACGTGCTGTCGCTGGTGGCGGACAATTCCTGGAACGCCGGCATCGTGCTGTCGGAATTTTCGGCGAAGTGGCCCGATCTGGCTGCCGTGCCCGGCCGCGCCACCAGGGACGGCGTCGCGATCGGCGAAGGCCACGGCCGCGACATTCTCGGCCATCCCTTCAATTCGGTCGCGTGGCTGGCCACGCAGCTGGCTTCCCGCGGCGCGGGGTTGCGAGCCGGCGAGGTGGTGATGACCGGCGCCGTATCAGCCGTGGCATCACGCAAGGCCAGGGCGAAGCTCCCTCCGGCCGAAATGGTTGCAACCTGGGCCAGGTCCGGCGGCGGCGGCTTCAGC
>NCCO01000176.1 GCA_002279705.1 Allobosea sp. 12-68-7 | reverse complement strand
CCGCAATGATCTGCTCTTCGCTAAACCGGCTCTTCTTCATCTCCGTTTCCTTCCGACGGAGTCCAATTCAAACCGAGGGCGCTTCAGGGGGCAACGTCAGCGCGCACCCCGAAGTCAGTCGAACGCAAAGCGGCCGAATTTCAGATATTCGTTCAGCTCTACGGACGTAAAGCCCAACGAGGTGTGGAACCAAACGACCGAAGGTATGACCGCAAAACCGAGGTCGCGGCGAAGCACATGAAACCAGATAAACTTGATGCTCTCCTTCGCCAAGGCGAAGACGAATGACCGCCTTGGGTCGAGAGCAGCCCTGTCGCTACCCCGCCAACCGCCCCAGCGCCGCTCCGATCTCCGCCCGCACCACCAGATCGGCGATGGCGTCGAGCTCCGTCGGCTCGCGGTTGACGATGACCAGCGTCGCCTCCCGGCGCTTGGCGATGACCGGCAGCGTCGCCGCCGGAAAGACCACGAGAGACGATCCGAGGACGAGGAAAAGCTCCGTCTCCAGAGCCAGTTGCTGGGCCCGGATCATCTTGTCCTGCGGCATCGTCTGGCCGAAGGAAATCGTCGCAGACTTCACCGGCCCACCGCAGGCGGCACAATCGGGCGGCTCGCCCGTCGCCTCGAAGGCGGGGCGGATCTCGGCCAGTTCGTGCCGGCGGCCGCAGCCGAGGCAGGTCGCATAGGTGCCGTTGCCATGCAGCTCGATCACCCGGTCGTCGGGCACGCCCGAGGCCTGGTGCAGCCCGTCGATGTTCTGGGTGATGATCGCGGGCGCACGGCCCTGCCCGACCAGCCGGGCCAGCGCCCGGTGCCCGGCATTGGGCGCGGCGCCGGCATAGTGGTCGTCCATCGCGAATTTGCGCCGCCAGGCTTCGGCTCGGGCGTCGCGGCTCTTGACGAAGGCTTCGAAGGGAATCGGCTTGTTGACCATCCAGGGCGAGCCCGCCGTCCGGAAATCCGGGACGCCCGATTCGGTCGAGATGCCCGCCCCGGTGAAGGCGACGATGCTGCCGGCGGCGTCCAGCATCGCGTGCAGCGTCCCGATGGCGTCGTCGGCTTCGTCTGGCATGCGCGCTCCGCTCTTGTTCTTCACCACCCATGATATGGGCATCCAAAGTGCAGCGGCCAAGCGGGGGGAGGGAGTCGACGGCGGCGGATCGAGCTAGCCAACGCCCACGGCCGATTGACGGAAAGCCGGCAGCGTCTCAAAGCTGCAAACCATGCTCCAGACGTCGCTCCCCGCCCTGAACCCCGACCTTCTCGACACCGGAACCCCGCCGATCCCGCAGGCGCAGGGCTGGGCGCGCGCCTATGACGGGCGCAGCGGCCCGCTGGTCGACCTCTCGCAGGCGGTACCGGGTTCGCCCCCGCCGGCCGCACTGCTGGAGCGGCTGGCGCAGGCCGCCGCCTCGCCCGACGCCACGCGCTACGGCCCGATCACCGGCGACATGGCCCTGCGCGAGGCCTATGCGGGCGAGCTCGCCCGGGTCTATGGCGCGCCCTTCAAGCCGGGCGAGGTCGCGATTACCTCGGGCTGCAACCAGGCCTTCGTCATGACGATGATGGCGGTGGCGCGGGCCGGCCAGAACGTGCTGCTGCCGACGCCGTGGTATTTCAACCACGAGATGACGCTGCGCATGCTCGGCATCGCGGCGCGCGCGCTGGCCTGCGACCCGGCCGCCGGCTTCGTGCCCGATGTCGCCGTGGCCGAGGCGCTGATCGACGCCGGCACGCGCGCCATCGTGCTGGTGACGCCCAACAATCCGACGGGCGCGATCTATCCGCCCGCGACCATCGCCGCCTTCGCGGATCTCTGCGCGCGGCGCGGTCTCTGGCTGGTGCTCGACGAGACCTATCGCGATTTCCTGCCTGCCGGCGCTGCCACGCCGCATGAGGTCTTCGCGACAACGCCCTGGCAGGACTCCGTGATCGGCCTCTACAGCTTCTCCAAGGCCTACGCCGTGCCCGGCTGGCGCCTGGGCGCGATCACGGCGGGCGAAGCCGTGATGGCCGAGATCGCCAAGGTGCTCGACTGCGTCCAGATCAGTCCCGTGCGGGCCGGCCAGGCGGCCGTGACCTGGGGCATCGACGGCATCCGCGACTGGCGCGAGGCCAACCGCGCGCAGATCAACGCCCGCGCCGCGCTGTTCCGCGAGGCGATGGCCCCGCTCAACGACTGGCGCGTGCTTGCGGCGGGCGCCTATTTCGCCTATGCCGCGCACCCCTTCCCGAACGTTCCGGCGGCCGAGGTGGTGCGTGCCCTGGTGCAGGAACGCGGCGTGCTCGCCTTGCCCGGCCCCTATTTCGGACCGGGCCAGGAGCAGCACTTACGCATCGCCATCGCCAATGTCGCCGCCGACCGCATCGGCGCGCTGAGCGAGCGGCTGCGCGGGTTCACGCTCTAGCCCCCGTCATTGCGAGGAGCGCAGCGACGAATCAAGCCAGGGAGACGTCGAGCGCGCGGCTCTGGATTGCTTCGCTTCGCTCGCAATGACGGGGGAGCGAGCTCTACCCATGCTTCACCGCAGCAGCGCCGCGTAGCGATCGCGATAGGCGACGACCAGCAGCGAGCCCAGCACCACCAGGATCACCGCGACGGGCAGGCCCTGTGGGTTGATGACAAGGTGGAACGGCACGATCACCGCCATCACCGGCGCGATCAGCCCGAGCCCGAGTGCCGGCGCGACATTGCCGAGCAGGCTGAGCGCACCGACGAGGTTGACGCTCTTCAGCAGCGGCCAGAGGAAGCCGGAGGCCTGCAGCGCCTCCTCGAAGGCGAGCCCGCGCGCGCTGGTCGGCGGATGGATCAGATCCTGGCCGGTGGCCAGCCACCAGAAGCCGTCGACGGCGGAGACGACGACCAGCATCCCGAGCAGCACGCGCGGGACGGTGACGATGGCTTGGCGGATCATGAGGCCGTTCTTCCCTCAAGCGATGGGAAGGAACGGACGACCGGCCGGGATGTGCCCCTGCCGGCATGCCGGCCCGACGGCGCCTCACATCGTCGCGCCGATCTGCCAGGGCACGAACTCGACGTCGCCATAGCCCATCTCCTCGGACTTGGACTTCTCGCCCGAGGCGACCTTCAGCAGATAATCGAAGATCTCCTGGCCCTTCTCCTCCAGCGTCACGCCGTCGAGGACATCGCCGCAATTGATGTCCATGTCGTCGGTCTGCTTGAGATACATCGGCGTGTTGGTGGCGAGCTTGATCGAGGGCGTCGGCTTGCAGCCATAGGCCGAGCCGCGCCCGGTGGTGAAGGCGAGGATGTTCGCCCCGCCGGCCACCTGCCCCGTCGCCGAGACGGGATCGTAGCCGGGCGTGTCCATGTAGACGAAGCCCTTGGAGCGCACCGGCTCGGCATAGTGGTAGACGGCGGCCAGCGTCTTGGTGCCGCCCTTGGCGGCGGCGCCCAGCGACTTCTCCAGGATGGTCGTCAGCCCGCCCGCCTTGTTGCCGGGCGAGGGATTGTTGTTCATGTCCATGCGGGCGCGCGCCGTGTAGTCCTCCCACCACTTGATGATGCCGACGAGCTTCTCGCCGGTCTCGCGGTTGGCGGCGCGGCGGGTGAGCAGATGCTCGGCGCCGTAGATCTCCGGCGTCTCCGAGAGGATGGCCGTGCCGCCATGCTCGACCAGGATGTCGACGGCCTTGCCGAGCGCCGGGTTGGCGGTGATGCCGGAATAGCCGTCCGAGCCGCCGCACTGCAGGGCGAGCATCAGCTCGGACGCCGGCACCGTCTCGCGCCGCGCGCGGTTGGCGATCGGCAGCATCACCTTCAGCGCCTCGATTCCCGCGGCGACCGCCTTGCGGGTGCCGCCGGTCTCCTGGATCGTCAGCGTGCGGAAGACGTCGCTCTCCTCGACGCCATAGGCCTCCTTCATCCGCTTGATCTGGAAGCCCTCGCAGCCGAGCCCGACGACGAGGACCGCGGCCATGTTGGGGTTGCAGGCATAGCCCCAGGTGGTGCGCTTGAGCACCTCGAAGCTCTCGCCATTGTAGTCGATGCCGCAGCCCGTGCCGTGGGTCAGCGCGATGACGCCGTCGACATTCGGATAATCGGCGAGCAGGCCCGAGCGCTTGACCTCCTCGGCCATGAAGCGCGCGGCCGAGGCCGAGCAGTTCACCGAGGTCAGGATGCCCACATAATTGCGCGTGCCGGCCTTGCCGTTGGCGCGGCGGAAACCCTCGAAGGTCGCTTGGCTCTCGACCGGCAGCACGAATTCGGGCTTGGCCTCGGCGCAGAAATCATAATCCCGCTCGAAGGCGTGGAAGCCGGTGTTGTGCTCGTGAACCCATTCACCGGGCGGAATGTCGACGGTGGCAAAGCCGATGATCTGGCCGAACTTGCGGATCGGCTCGCCGGTCGCGATCGGGCTGAGTGCCAACTTGTGGCCGCGCGGAATGCGCTTTTGCGCCGTCACGCCCGCCGCACTCACGCCGATGTCGATCGGGTCCACGGCGACCGCGACATTGTCGCTGGCGTTCAGCCTGAGGGTACGCGGCGGCATGGCTTTGTCGAGCATCGGAGGAACCACTGGCTTGCAGGCCGCGGCGCGCGCGGCGACGGGCAAGACATGCGCTTCCTCGCGACAGTTTTCAATCGGTTCAAAACAACCATCGCCACGGCGCGACCCACGCGGCGAATGTGCGGCTCGGCTCGGTATCACCGCGATCGGGCTAGGCACCGCCGAGCTTGGCGACGTAGGTCACACGGTCGAGCCCCTCGAAATGCGCGTCGCAGGTCAGGAGATCGGCGCCGCAGTCCAAGGCCGTTGCGTAGACGATCGCATCGGCAGTCGACAGCCGGTGCCGGGCGCAGAGTTCAGCCGCCAGCAAGGCCAGTCGGGTATCGAGCGCGACGACGACGCACATCTGGCTGAAGGCGATGACTTGATCAGCCTTGTCCTCACCGACCTCGCGGACGAGCCATTTGCCGAGTTCGAGTTGAACGATGGTCGGGACCAGCCAATCCTCGCGCGACGGCAGCCAGGATTCCAGGGTTTGGCCCGTCGGCGATGCGATCAGCCACTCGATCCAGGCCGACGTGTCGACCAGCCGCATCAGGCCCGATCGCTGCGATCACGAAAATCAGCCGGGTTGGCCCCTTTGGCCAGCCCCTTCAAATCTCCCGGCGACGGCACAGGGATCAGCAGGACGCCCGTGCCCTTCGGCACAAAGGCGAACTCCTGGCCCGCTTTCCAATGGCGCGCCTGTCGGACAGCCTTCGGGATCGAGATCTGGAACGTCGCGGAAAGGGTTGCGGTGTCGGACATGATCGCATTCCCTCATCGATCGATGGGAAGCCAGAGGTAACAGGAAACCCCGTTCGCCGAAAGCATGACGCCGCGCGCGAAGGCATCCGCCGGCTTGCTCGGCGCCCAAAGACGAAAAAACCCGGCCTCACGGCCGGGCTTTGATTCAGCGGTGAGGCCTGGCGCCGCGAGCGGGCGGCGCCGGTTCAGCTCACTTGGCGGCCGGAACGGCCTTGGCGACGATGCCCTCGAACGGCTTGTAGGCGTCCTTGGCGATCGAGGCATAGAGCTCGCCCATCTTGGTCATCTGGGCGACGGCGCCCTCGAAGGCAGTCTTGACGTAGTCGGTCTGGATCTCGATGGCCTTGTCCAGGGTCTTGACGCCGGCCAGCTTCTCGAGCGTGGCGGTGCCGGTCTCGAAGGACTTCTTGGCGTAGTCGGTGGCCTCGACGGCGAGCGTCTGAACGCCCTTCGAGGTGGCGCCGAAAGCCTTCAGGGCGGCGTCGACGTTCTCTTTGGAGGCCTTCTGGATGGTTTCGAACTGCTGGATCATGTTTCTTCCCTCGGCACGCATGCCGCCTCTTGCTGACGAGCCTTCAAGGCCCGGGTCTGTCGCCCCTGGGTCAGATGAAAAAAGGGTTCACCACCGGGACCGCCCCCATATTGTGCACCGCAACATGAATGTCAAGGTCGTGCTGCATTGCACGGGCCGCATCACGACGCCGCTCGCCGTGGTGGCGAAATGGCCGGCATTTTAACGGACCCGTAACCGCACGGTCCTAACCTCTTCGACTGTATCCCATATGCCACGTCGCGTGACGCCGGCTGTGGGGAACGAGAGTTCCGGTTGAGGCGGGTTGCATGGCTTTCAGTTGCGTTGGGTCCCGACGCGCGCGTTCGCGTGCGCTGGTGGCAATGATCGGTATCGTCGCGATCGCGGTCGCGGCCGTCGCCTCTCCCGCCGAGGCGGCGCGCAAGAAGAAGCGCCCTGCCGGCGGCGGCTATGCGCCGCCCTATGCGGCGATGGTCGTCGATGCGCGCACCGGCCGCACGCTGCACGCGGTCAACGAGGATGCCCCCCGCATCCCCGCCTCGATCACCAAGGTCATGACGCTCTATGTGCTGTTCGAGCAGATGGAGCGCGGCCGCTTCACCATGAATTCGGAGCTGACGGTTTCGGCCCACGCCGCCCGTCATCGCCCCCGGCGAGACGATCTCCGTGCGCGACGCGATCCTCGCGCTGATCACCAAATCGGCCAACGACGTGGCGATGACCGTGGCCGAGAATGTCGGCGGTTCCGAGGATGAGTTCGCCCGCATCATGACGGCCCGCGCCCGCTCGCTCGGCATGGCCCGGACCACCTTCTACAACCCGCATGGCCTGCCCCACAGCCCGCCGAATATGACCACGGCGCGCGACCTCACCATTCTCGCCCGCGCCATCCAGGAGCGCTTCCCGCGCTACTACCCGATGTTCTCGACGCGGGTGTTCAACTATGCCGGCGGCGCCTACCGCAACCACAACAAGCTGCTCGGCCGCATCGAAGGCGTCGACGGCATCAAGACCGGCTACACCCGCCTCTCCGGCTTCAACCTGATGACCTCGGCCAAGGCCGACGGCCGCCACGTCGTCTCGGTCGTGCTCGGCGGTCGCTCCGGCGCCTCGCGCGACAAGATCATGGCCGACCTCGTCGTCGCCACCCTGCCCAGGGCCGCGACCAGCGGTCGCGCCTCGACCATGATCGCAGAAGCGCCCGAGCCCGAGCCACGTCCGCAGGAGCGCGCCCAGGAGCGCGCGCCTGAGCGCCAGCGTCCCGCAGCGCCGGTCGTTGCCGCCGCCCTCGAAGCCGTACCGCTGCCGGTGCCGCGCCCCCGCGCCGAACCGGAAGCCCCCGCCCCGCTCCCGATCGCCGCGCGCGCCTATGCCCCCGTCCCGACCACGACTCCGGTCGCACCGCCACGCCCGCTGACCGCCGGCGTCCGTCAGCCCCTGCAGATTTCGGGGATGCGCCCGGTGACCGCCACCACGACGCCGCCGGCGATGCGCTGGTCGATCGGCGCCCCTGCCGCCGACGGCAAGATCCTGCGCCCGCCGGCCAATGTCGACGTCACCTCCTCGATTGCCAAGGTCGCCGAGCCGGCCGAAGCCCCGGCCGCGCCGGTCACGGTGGCCGCAGCGCCGGCCGAGAAAGCTCACGAGGCTGGCGTGACCGCCGTCGCCAAGGCCGTTGAGACGGCGCCGGAGCCGACGCGGGCGAGCGAGAGCCGCACCGCCGTCGCCACCACCGGCAAATGGATCATCCAGCTCGGCGCGACCGATGACGAGGCCAAGGCGAAGGACATCCTGGCCCGCGCCCGCGCCAAGGCGGCCGGCCCGCTCGCCGAGGTCACCGCCGTGACGGAGAAGGTCGAGAAGGGCGGCTCAACGCTTTTCCGGGCCCGCTTCGCCGGCTTCGACGATTCCAAGGACGCCCAGAACGCCTGCGCCCGGCTGAAGCGCGACGGCTTCGCCTGCTTCGCCGCCCGCGGCTGACGGACAAGCACAAGGACAAGGATCGCTGGCATGTCGTACCCGACTTCCTCCCTCTTCCCGGCGGGCAGCTCACTTCAGAAGGACGTCCTTGGCCTGGTTGACGCGGGCGGCAAGACCGCTGGTGCCCCCGGCATCCGGGTGGATGCGCTTCATCAGGGTTCGATGAGCCTGACGAATCGCCTCCTCGCCCGCCCCCGGCTGAAGCCCCAGGATCTCGTAGGCCTCCTGATCCGACATCGTGCCCGTGCCCGGCGGGCGGCTCTGCCCCGCGTCGCGGTGACGATCAGCGTCTTCACGCCAGCCGGGCGACCGGCGGTCGAGATAAGCCTCTAGCAGGCGGGCGCCCTCGGGATCCTGCGCGAGGCATTCGCGCATCAGCTCGGCAATCTCCGCCAGCGTCAGGTCATCGAGGCTGCGACCGGCGAAGCGACCGGCGCTGACCGTCCCGGTCATGCCGCCGCTGTCATGGTCGAGTTCCATCGCCAGCAGCTGCGAGGCGACGCGCGAGCGCGCCCCGGGCGTCTCGGTCGAGGACGCTCCCCAGGGAAAGCGGATGCCACCGGGCCCGGTCGCGCTCCAGCCGAGCAGCCAGGCGCCGATGCCGCCGACGAAGATCGCCATGTCGGGGCGGCCGCGCATCATCAGCAGGGCGGCGATGCCCAGCGACAGCACCCCGCCTCCACCCTTGAGCGCCTTGGCGAGCACCTTCGGATTGGTGCTCGCGAACAGCTTCGACAGCCACCAGATCAGCAGAACGGCGGCGATCCCGTAAAGCAGCGTCACCGCCGACCTCCGTCCATCGATCCCAGCAGCCCGCGCACGGCCGGGCTGCCGGCGGCGAGCTTCAGCATCGCCTCGCGCCCGCCCGCCGCATAGGCGGCGGCGGCGCGCAGCAGATCGAGCAGCGAATCCGGCGCGGCCGCGTCGAAGCGGGCATGGGCGCCGCCGGTCAGCCGCGCCATGGTGGCGAAGGCCGCGCTCGCGGCGGGATCGG
>NCCO01000175.1 GCA_002279705.1 Allobosea sp. 12-68-7 | reverse complement strand
GCTTCACCTCGAAGCCGCGATCGGTGGCCGACGCGCCGGAGACGAAGGAACCGCTGATCAGGGCGGCGGTCAGGGCGGCGGCGACGGTCTTGCTGCAAATCTTGGTGAAGCTCTGGGTCATGACGCTCATCCTCTGGCGGGGCGGCGATCCGTTCGCCGATGAACTGACCCTAAAGGCAGGCGCATCGGGGCGCTGTTCCAGAAGGAACAGGGCGCCCGATCTGGTCGAGATCGTGCCCACTGCCGCGCCCAATGCATCCCGGATCCCTCAGACGGGCTTGCCTGCGACACCCGGCGTCTCGCCCAGGTCCGCACCCGCCACGACCAGCCGGCGCAGCTCCTCGGCGAGGATATCGTAGACCAGACGGATACGACGGCTGGTCTGCACCTCACGATGCGTCACCAGCCAGATCGGCACGGGTGTTCTGCGGATGTCCGGCAGAAGCGCCACCAGGCCCGCTGTGCGCGCGGCGGCGACATCGAGGACCACGCCGACCCCGAGCCCCCGGCGCGTCATCTCCCAGAGCGCCAGCGCACTGTTGGAGACGACGCGGCACTGCTCGAGCCCGAATGTCAGCCCCAGCATCTCCATATGGGCGACGAAGCGCTCGACCGGATCGAACGCCAGCAGGGTCGCCCCCCTGAGGTCCGTCACGGACCGGGGCACGCCATGACGGGCGATCCAGCTCTCGGAGGCATAGAGATGCGCGGTCAACTCGCCGATGAGACGCCCGATCAGCTCGGGCTCCGTCGGGCGCACATGGCGAATGGCGATGTCGGCCTCCCGTCGCCGGAGATCGCTGAGCGCATCGGTCGCCGTCACCATCAGGGTGATCTGCGGAACCTCCTCGCGCAGGCGCGCGACGATGTCCGGCATGACATGCGTCGCGATCGCATCGGTGACCGACAGGCTGACGCGGCCCGCAACATCAGACGATTGACCCGCCGCCGTGAGCGCGAGCGCGTCGGCGGCAGCGGCCATCTGACGGGCATGTTCCAGCATGCCGGCCCCGCCAGCCGTCAGGACGAGCCGTTTGCCGACCCGCTCGAACAGCGTGACAGCGAGTTGCTCCTCGAGGGCCGCGACCTGCCGCGACAGGGTCGGCTGGCTCAAACCCAGCTTGCGCGATGCCGCCGAGAGCGACCCGGCCTCGGCCGTGGCGCGGAACGCCCGAACCAGATTCCAATCCAGAGCATTCATGCGCATTTGAATATGCGATCTTCAAAACATGTCAAATTCACATATCGCGACGCGTGCTAATGCGGGGCGTCCAGGGAGCAAACCGTGCCGACCACAGCCGACAGCCATGCGATCAGAGCGGCGGATTTCTGGAACCGCGCCGCTCCCAGCTATGCGAAAAGCAGGATCAAGGACCTGCCGGGCTATGAGCGCACCCTCGCCCGGACGCGGGAGCTGCTCGATCGCTCAGCGACCGTCCTCGAGCTCGGCTGCGGCACAGGCAGCACCGCCTTGCGGCTCGCGCCCGCCATCGGCCACATCACCGGAACGGACATCTCGCGCGAGATGATCAGCCTTGCCAATGCGCGCAAGGCCGCGGCGGGGTGCACGAACGCGACCTTCACGGTCACGGACGAACGATGCGCGCCCTGGCCGGACCAGCAGTTCGACGCGGTGCTGGCGTTCAATCTCCTGCACCTGGTCCGGGACCGGACAGCCCTGCTTCAATCCGTCGGCCGCGTTCTGAAGCCAGGCGGCCTGTTCATCACCAAGACGCCCTGCCTGTCAGAAATGAACGCCGTCATTCGGTTCGCGATTCCGCTGATGCGGCTGATCGGCAAGGCGCCCTATCTGTCGTTCTTCACCGCGGCGGACCTGGCGAGCGAGGTGGCCGACCGCGGTTTGTCGATCATCGAGACGGCCCGGCATGGCTCAGGCCAAAACGACTTCCGCATCTTCATTGCCGCCCGCAAGGCGGAGCTTTAGTCCCGCCCGCCCCGCCCGGGTGGCGAGATGTGGTTCCTTTCCTCCACAGGCCCGCGGCCAGCGACGCCGCGGCGACCCTGATTGCGCAATCTGCGCGTGAAGACAGCCAAGGACCCCAAATGAAGAGTCTGATTTCCGCGGCAGCGTTCGGCTTCCTGTTCAGCGCCACGCCCCTCCTGGCCCAGACCTGCGAGAGCCAGTTCGAGGTCGAGGGAACGCCCATGCTGACCGCCCTGAATTTTCGGACGTCCCAGACCTTTGCCGGCGTGGACAGGGGCCAGGCGCTCGACAACCTGCGGGCCGCCATGCTGGCCGAAGGCTTCATCCGCGTCAGCGTCGACCGCGCGGCCGGTGCGCTGACGGCCTTCCAGGAAACCTCCGGCTCCGGCCGCCCGCAAACCCTTCGCGTTTCGGCGCGCCCGGCGGGCAAGGGCACGCGGGTGGATGCCGTCTTCATGATTCAGGCTGGACAACTGGCCGATGCAACGACCATCCGCCGCTATCTGTGCAGGATCGTCTCGGCGGCGCGCAACTGATCGCGGGTGACCCGGCCAGCGCAACGCCATAGGGCAGCGCCCGACACGGGTCGATCCCGAGACCTCTGCCGCTTCGAGCCATGCCCGCATCGCAGGTCCCTCGTCGCCCCGCGCCGCGCGATCGGCCATCCAGCATCCACGGATCGCGCCCGGAGCCCAGCTGGATCGAGCGTTGCCCGCCGACGCCGGGTTTCGTGGCCCAGCGACTCCCGTCTGTTCCTTCGAAATCAACAATGCGCCGAGCGCGACCCTGGCTTGCGTGCATGGTGGCGACCTGACGCACAACACCGGCACGGCCTGCACGCACAGGATCGCGGCGACGGTGTCGCCGCCGCGCAATCTCAACCGCTGATGTCGCCGAGCGGATCAGACGCGGCTGGCACCCTGTTCCTGCCGTTGCCGCTTCTTCTTGCGCCAGGGTGCATCCTGTTCCCAGTCGCCCGCCATGATGCAGCCATGTGGCTGCACCTCGTCGACGACCTCCGCCAGGCCGTAATGCTCGATCTGCTGGCGCACCGAGGCCGCGCTCTTGTAGGCGCTCGGCAGTTCCGAAATATCGGTCACCCCTGAGAAGAAGCGCGCGTCGATGCCCTTCGTCTCCGCCGCGAAGATCTCTGCGTCGGTACGACCCTCCTGCATCCGCTTGTGGCGGGTGCGGGAGAGGTTGCGGCCCGCACCATGCGGCGAGAAGCCCAGCCCGTTGGCGGCGTTCTTCCCCCGTACGATCAGCACCGGTTCTGCCATGTTCAGCGGAATCAGCGTCAGATCGGTCGCGTCTCCGGCCCAGTTGTCGAAGGCCGGCGTCGCGCCCTTGCCGTGGTAGAACAGCCCGTCCGAGCGCCGGAACACGAAGTTGTGCTCGTTCCAGAACCGATCCGACACCTTCGCCGACAGCCGCTCGGCCGCCATGTCGTGGATGACGACATGATTGTGCTTGGTCCATTCGCGAATGGCCTGCAGCGCATCCCAGTATTCGTCCGCCTCGCGCGTATCGGCGGGAATCCAGGCGTTCTGCGGCGCGGTCTCCGGCGACAGCCGTCGCCGGAAATCCTCCGCCACCCGGATGCCCTTGCCGTAGAGCCGGGCGCCAGGACCGCGCGAGCCATGATGCGTGACCAGCGCCGTCACACCGCTCGACTTCAGCGTCCCGACATAGGCGAAGTGGTTGCCGTCGCCCTGCGTGCCGAAATGCTCGATCGCCATGCTCGGAATGTCGCGCAGCAGCGGGTTGGCTTCGAAGCGCGCCATCACCGCCGCAGGCGGTCGCATCTGCTGACCGCGCTGCCGGCCGCCGGGACCGAAATGCGTCACTGCGTGGACGGCGTCCAGCAGCGCCGCCGGAGCGACACCGGGAAACAGCGAGATCGCCATCGAACAGCAGATGTCGGCCGAATGCATGCCGGGATGGATGCCCTCGGAGACTGCGACGCCGCCGACCGGAATCGTCCCGACCGGCCCGGCGGGACAGGCATCGGGCATCACCGCGCCCGCCCGGACGACGGGCGTGCGCATCAGTTCGGTCATGCTCAGCACGACCGAGTCGATGTTGGCCTGCTCATCGGGCGTCTCCGCCGCGATGTTGAGGTGGAAGGGCACCGTCCCGGAGGCGTGCAGCAGCGCGGCCGGGGGCGGCGCGAAACCGCGCGCCACGGCGATCGCCTCCTCGAAGGAGCCGCCCTTGTCCAGCAGCGCGTTGCCCGCAGCCAGAGCGCGGCCGAACCACTTGCCCTGCTCGACGCCGGCATCGATCAAATCCTGCCCGCTCAGAACCTCAGTCATCTCGTCTCTCTTTCCGGCCATATCCACCCGTCAAGCGGGGGCCTCCGCGGCTTGACCGCGGCGGTGCTTCCAGTCGCACCCGCAGGCACAGTTCTTCATTCGATACCCGAAACCCCGGCGGCCGGATTGCCGCCGGGGGCCTGCTGCGTGCTCGCCGATGCATCGGAGCTCAAGCTCGGCGTCGCCGGACACACATTACAGGCTCCATGCCAACAAGCGGCAGGCAACGACTGCGGGGCAAAATTTTTTCACAACCTGTTGATATAAAAAGGTAAAATTTCATTCTTCACATGATGATCTGCCGTGCGAGCCGACATTGCTCCGTCAGTATTCTATCCTGTAAGATAGTAAGATAGATTTTTAGATAGGTCTGAACCATGCGCCGCCGCGTTGCCATCAGCATCCTGGGAACCACGCTCGATGCCGGCCGCGGCGAGCGCTGGAGGCGCTGGCGGCCGACGATCGCGCTGTGCCAGCAACAGGGGCTGTTCATCGACCGGCTGGAACTGATCCATGGTCGCAAGTCCGAGGGCCTCGCCCGGGAGATCGTCGCCGATATCGAAACGGTGTCGCCCGCGACCGAGGTCCGGCGGCATCTCGTCGAGATGAAGGACCCTTGGGATTTCAGCGAGGTCTATACGAGCCTGCGGGAGTTCGCCCGGACCTACGCCTTCGATCCCGACCGCGAGGACTATCTGGTCAACATCACCACCGGCACCCATGTCGCTCAGATCTGCTGGTTCCTGCTGACGGAAGCGCATTTCATCCCCGGGCGCCTGCTCCAGCTGTCGCCGCCGCGCGGGCGCCCGATCGGCGACGATGTCTCCGGCGGGCACTCCATCATTGATCTCGACCTGTCACGCTACGACGCCATCGCGACGCGCTTTGCAGCCGAGCATGATGAGGCGACCTCGTTCCTGAAATCGGGCATCGCGACGAGAAGCCCGGTCTTCAACGCGATGATCGAGCAGATCGAGCGCGTCGCGATCCGCTCGCGCGCACCGGTTCTCCTGACCGGCCCGACCGGTGCCGGCAAGTCGCAGCTCGCCAGGCGAATCTACGAGTTGAAGAAGGCCCAGCACCAGGTCTCGGGCGCCTTCATCGAGGTGAACTGCGCGACGCTGCGCGGCGACCAGGCCATGTCGACCCTGTTCGGCCATGTAAAGGGCGCCTTCACCGGCGCCCAGAGCGACCGGCCGGGCCTGATGAAAGCAGCCGACAAGGGCGTGCTGTTCCTCGACGAGATCGGCGAACTCGGCCTCGACGAACAGGCGATGTGCCTGCGTGCGATCGAGGAGAAGCGCTTCCTGCCCATGGGCTCCGACCGGGACCGGAGCTCCGACTTCCAGCTGATCGCCGGCACCAATCGCGACCTGTCTCAGCGTGTCCGAGAGGGCTCGTTTCGCGAAGACCTGTTCGCTCGCCTCAACCTCTGGACCTTCCGCCTGCCGGCGCTGCGCGAACGGAAGGAGGATATCGAACCGAACCTCGACTTCGAGCTGCGGCGCTATGCCGAGCGGGAGCGGCAGAACGCGACCTTCAACAAGGAAGCACGCGAACTCTACCTCGCTTTTGCCGTCGCCCCGGATGCGCCATGGCATGCCAACTTCCGCGACCTTTCGGCCTCGATCACGCGAATGGCGACTCTGGCACCGCAGGGACGCATCAACGAGGTGACGGTGCGCGATGAAATTAGCCGGCTTACGGAACGCTGGTGCGCGGATCGCGTCGAGGCTGCGGGCCCCGAGCGGCTGCTGACCAATCTGCTTGGAGGCGAACGGATGCAGCAGATCGATCTGTTCGACCGGGCCCAGCTGGCCGCAGTCGTCGCCGTCTGCCGCGAGAGCCGCACGCTGAGCGCCGCCGGGCGGATGCTCTTCTCGGTCTCGCGCACGGCCAAGACGAGCGGCAATGACGCCGACAGGCTGCGCAAATACCTCGCACGCTTCCAGCTGAGGTTCGAGGATCTCTCGGATGCTCCAGGAGATCGATGAGAACGTTGCCCTCCGACGCTGGGTTTCGTGACGGGCATCGGCTCGCCACCGCGTTTCCATCGACCACGGCGGCTCGACCCGCCAAGGCTCATCGTCGGCCCCTCGGTCCGCCAGGGGCGCGACAGGAACTTCGTTCGGGCCTCCTGCGGACAGGCTGCGGACACGCGACTCCGGCCACAAAGGCAAAGCCCCTGGCCTGCTCGCCAGGGGCCTGGTGCTGCGTCCCGCGCTCAGCGGCAGATGGTCTTGTAGCCGATGATGACGGTCTCGCCGGCGTAGCGGTCGAAGCGCTTGAT
>NCCO01000293.1 GCA_002279705.1 Allobosea sp. 12-68-7 | reverse complement strand
GGCCGGCCTCGAAGAGGAGCGCCGGCTGGCCTATGTCGGGCTGACGCGCGCGCGCAAGCGGGCCTATGTGTCCTTTGCCGCCAACCGCCGCGTTTTCAACCAGTGGCAGGCCGCCATCCCGTCGCGCTTCCTGCGCGAACTGCCGCCCGCCCAGCTGGCGCAGAGCAGCGATGCCGGCCTCTACGCCACCTATTCGGCCGGTCACCATGGCGGCCTGCGCGACCAGGCCAGCGGCTTCGAGTATGAGAGCCTGGGCGTTCCCGGCCGCCGCGGCCGCTATCGCGACGAGACGATCGATGATCGCCGCGCGACGGAGGGCGACCGGGTCGATCTCAGCATCGGCCAGCGCGTTTTCCACCAGAAATTCGGCTACGGCCTCATCGTCGCCGTCGATGGTAACAAACTCGACATAGAGTTTGAAAAGGCCGGCCCCAAGAAGGTGCTCGACAGTTTCATCGAAGCCGCCTGATCAGAAACTACAGGAGAGAAACCCCATGTTCCGCCGCTCCGCCCTTGCCCTCGGCTCCGCCCTGGGCGTCGTGCTCGCTTCCGGCGCCGGCTTCGCGCAGACCGGCAAGGTGACGGTGGTCACCTCCTTCTCCAAGGACGTCACCGACCCGATCAAGAAGGCCTTCGAGAAGGCCGTGCCGGGCGCCACGCTCGAAGTGCAGAACCGCAACACCAATGCCGGCGTGAAGTTCATCGAGGAGACCAGGGGCAACAACCAGGTCGATCTCTTCTGGGCCTCCGCGCCAGACGCCTTCGAGGTGCTGAAGGGCAAGAAGCTGCTCAGCCCCTACAAGCCCAAAGCCACCGGCATCGCCGAAAAGGTCGGCTCCTATCCCGTCAACGACAAGGACGGCTTCTATTCCGGCTTCGCCGCCTCCGGCTACGGCATCATGTGGAACGAGCGCTACGTGAAGGCCAACAAGCTGCCGACGCCCAAGGACTGGCAGGACCTGGCACAGGCGCCCTATTTCGACCACGTGTCGATCTCGGCGCCCTCGCGCTCGGGCACGACGCATCTGACGATCGAGACGATCCTGCAGGGCGAAGGCTGGGACAAGGGCTGGCGCACCACCAAGGAGATCGCCGGCAACCTGCGCACCGTGACCGACCGCTCGTTCGGCGTGCCGGAGGCCGTGAACTCGGGCCAGGTCGGCTACGGCATCGTGATCGACTTCTTCGCCTTCTCCTCGCAGGGCGCGGGCTTCCCGGTGAAGTTCGTCTATCCGTCCGTGACGACGCTGGTGCCGGCCAATATCGGAGTCGTCGCCAATGCGCCGAACAAGGCCGGCGCCGAGGCCTTCATCGAGTTCCTGCTGTCGCCCACGGGTCAGGAAGTC
>NCCO01000292.1 GCA_002279705.1 Allobosea sp. 12-68-7 | reverse complement strand
GCTGCTGTGCGCGGCGCTCTTGTTCGCCATCGGCGCGGCCTTCGCCGCGGCGGCGAACGGCATTCCCATGCTCAGCGTGGCCCGGCTCGTGCTCGGCTTTGCCATCGGCATGGCCTCGCTGGTGGCCCCGCTTTACATCTCCGAAAGCGCGCCGCCCGAGAAGCGGGGCATGTTGGTCTCCATCTATCAGCTGGCGATCACGCTCGGCATCCTCGGCGCCTATCTCATCGCCCTGGTCTTCTCCGACTCCTGGCGCGCCATGTTCCTGTTCGGCGCGGTGCCCGGCGTGGCGCTGTTCCTGGGCATGCACATGCTGCGCGATACGCCGCGCTGGCTGGTCAAGCAGAACCGGGGCGCGGAAGCCCGCCTCGCCATTGCCAGCATCCGTAGTCTGGCTCCGGGCGATGCGCGCGTGGATGCGGAGATTCACGAGATCACCCGTACCGCCGACAGCGAGCGGGGCAAGGGCACATGGGCCGAGCTGTTTGGCCCGGTGGCGCGCCCGGCGCTGGTGGTGGGGATCGGGCTGTTTCTGCTCCAGCAATTGAGCGGCATCAATGCCGTAATCTATTATGCGCCGGTGGTGTTCCGCGAGGCCGGGTTTGACCTGTCTTCGGTGCAGCTGATGGCCACCATCGGCATCGGGATTGTCAATGTGCTCATGACCGTGGTGGGCATGGGTCTGATCGACCGCATCGGCCGTCGCCCGCTGCTGATCATCGGCTTTTGTGGCGCGGCGGTGAGCCTCGGCATGATCGCCATCGCCGCCGCCACCGACGCGGAGGCGTTGGATATCCTGGCGTTCATCGGTCTCGTGCTCTACATCGCCTCCTTCGCCGTGAGCCTCGGCCCGCTGCCGTGGGTGATGATGTCGGAAATCTTTCCGCTCAATGTGCGCGGTCTCGGCATGGGCGCGGCCTCGCTGGCCAACTGGGGCTTCAACTTCCTCGTCGTGTTCTCCTTCCCGTTGATGGTCGCCCATCTCGGCCTGGGCGGGGTGTTCGCCATCTATGCGCTGGTGTGCGTGGCGGGCGTCGTCTTCGCCGTGCGGCTGGTGCCGGAGACCAACGGCGTGGCGCTGGAGGACATCGAGCGCCACCTGCGCTCGGGTCAGCCGCTGCGCACGCTCAAGCGCGCCCCGGCTGGGCGGGATGGCGGCATCCTCCTGAGCGGGGGGCGGGTGTGAGCGAAACCCCCATCGATCGGTTGGCGCCGGTCACCGGCACCAACATGGACCTTGGCGGCCTTGTGGCCGCCCTGGTGGCGCGCAGCCCCTACCGGGACGTGCTGACCCCGATGCTGTCCGACATCACCCGCATCGCGCTGGCCAATGTGCAGCTCAGCGCCGCCTTGGCGGACATC
>NCCO01000174.1 GCA_002279705.1 Allobosea sp. 12-68-7 | reverse complement strand
CATCGCTGGGGCGGGCTTGACGCGCTCACGGTCGAGGAGTTGCTCACAGAGCCATTGCTGGGTGGTGAGCCTGGGACAGGGACAGGCCGGCTGCTGCGTCAGCAGCTTGGACCCCTGGCAGATCAATTGATGACGATCGGCGGTTTGGGGAGCACGGAGGCTGTCAAGCGCGCCGTGCGTGCGGGTCGCGGTGCTTCCGTCGTGATGAGGTCGGCCGTTACAGACGAGATTGCGGCTCATCAACTGGTGGCGCTGTCTTTGCGCGGGATCGCGCTGTCCAAAGAGATCAAGATGGTCGTCCCAGAGGCTCTGCCATCCACGGCTCCCGCGATGGGTTTTTTCGCGGATGCCGGTCCGGAGCGTTCATACACGGTTATATGAGGGCGCTCACTCGACCTCATCGGCACGAGGATAAACGATGATGTTGTCGCGGGCGGCGTGGAGCCTGCCATAGGTTTTGAAAGCCAGCTTCATCGAGCGGAAGACCCGGCCGGATGAGAGCTGAACGTCGCCGGCATCGAAAATAAGCGGTCGTTGGCGCCGCGCCGCGCAGGCGTACACGCAGTACCCAGGTTAGCTGGGGTGCCCTGAGCGCGACCAGGCGCTCACAGGCTGCGCTGGCGCTGGAACGACAGCATGGGTGCTTCGAACGCCACGAAGCCAGCCGGAGAATCTCCCTGAGCTTCCTACGATGCTTCTGGAAGTGGCTCGGCGCTGTCGCGCCCGTCCCGCGCACTTTTGACAATGTTTCTGTCGCGAGCCGGCCGAAGGTGGGATGCACTACGTTGGTCGCTGGCAGCATCGGTCTGCTTCGCGCATCGAGAGGATGCAGATTCTCCTTCGGTTCAAGCGTCACGCAGTCCGTGAGAACACCGCGCAGGGGTGTCCGATTGCGGAGACGGCCGAGCGTCTGAAGATCAGCAAATACTTGCGCGAATCTATCAGAAATTTTACCAAATCGCTTCACCTTGGTGCAGTGACATGAACCACTGGAATGCTCATGCCTTTACGATCGCCCTTCGATACTGGCTGGCCGCGCTATGCCGTGGCATCGCACGTTCTGTTTTGGAGCACTGCAGCCGCGTTCCTCCTCAGCTGTGTGGGAGGCTATGCAGGACTGATCGGTGGCCAGATCGTTATCTCGCTGTTCTGGTTTTGGATAGCTTCTGGATTTCTTCTGGGTTTGGCCGCTTCATTCTCAGGAAAACTATACATCGGAAACCAGGTCTTCAGGCGATCACCTCTGACAGGCTGGGTGGCCAGGACGGCGGGTATTGTCGTTTCGGCATTGGCGGCGTTCATCATGCTTTTTGCCTACGGGCTCATGCACGTGCGGTTCGGTTGAGCGCCCAAGGCGAACTGCGCGTCGCCCGTTCATGGTTTGATCTCAAAGCCGCGATCGGCAACCGAGGCGGTGAAGACGAAGGCACAGCTAATCATGATGACGGTCAGGACGGCGGCGACAATCTTGGTCACCCGCCCCCGCCACAACCGCGGCGCGCCCGACACGCTTCGAACACGTGACCACGGCCGCTTTGGGCCCTTGCTCGCCGCAAATCCCTCGTTGCCCCCCCCGCGCCGCGATCGGCTATTGCCCTTTTACGGATTGCGCCCGTAACTCAGCTGGATAGAGCGCTGCCCTCCGAAGCTGGGTTTTTGCCGGAAGCGCGGCCTAAATTACATCCCCGGAGAGCCGAAACTGACGCTACCCAGTCACTCTGACTGATCCCATCACAGCATCCGTCGCGTCGCCCCGCGCGTCGCGGGCGGTGGCCTTCACCATGGCGCTACCGACTGAGCCAGACCAACGCCATTGGAACAGCCTCGACATATGTCACGAGCGCGAGCACGGCGAGGGCAATCGCAAACATCGGCAGCAACTCACGGGAAATCGCACCCATCCCAACATTCGCAATCCGCGCCGCAACGAACAGGGTGCCGCCGACCGGCGGTGTGTAGAGCCCGATCGCGAGATTGAAGGTCATGATCAGCCCGAGATGGACCGGATCGACACCGAACGCCGTTGCGGTCGGAATGAACAACGGCGCGGTCAGGATGAGCGCAGGCAGTGGTTCGAGGAAGATGCCGATCAGGATCAGGAGAACGTTCAGCAGAGAACTGCGCTGGCACCTGCTCGACCGTGATCAGCCAGGCCAGCGCCGCCGTTGCGCCGATCACGACCAAGACGACCGCGCTGGTTATCATCGCCTGGAGGGCGAGCCCAGGCAGCGCGCTGAGCGGCAACTCGCGATAGACCACGAATGCCAGCAACAGCCCATAGACGACGGCGATCGCGGCAGCCTCGGTTGGTGTGAACAATCCGCTGTAAATGCCGCCCAGAATGATCACGGGGGCGATCAGCGCCGGAACTGTGTCGAGGAAGGAGGCGCGAAGCTGCTTGAAGTCGGGCCGTGTGCCGCCGACATCGCAGCCGAGCTTGCGGCCCTTGTAGATGCACAGCGCCATCAGGCAGCCGGCGAACAGCAGGCCGGGAACCACGCCAGACAGAAACAGCTCCGCCACGGAGACGTTGCCGACGAAGCCGTAGACCAGCAGCGGGATCGAGGGCGGGATCAGGATGCCGAGCGTGCCGGAGGTGGCAACCAGTGCCGCCGAAAACGGCGGCGGATAACCCTTCCGTTTCATGCCGGGAATCATGACCGAGCCGATCGCGGCTGAATCCGCGACGGCCGAGCCGGAGATCGCGCCAAACAGCGTTGCAGACGAGACGGTGACGACGCCGAGCCCGCCCGGCAGAAAGCCCAGGAGACTGCTCGCGAAGGCGATCAGCCGGCGTCCGACGCCGCCCTGGCTGATTAACTCGCCGGCGAGGACGAACAGGGGAATCGCAGCGAGATACAAGGGCTCCACGCCACCGACATAGGTCAGGAAGATCGCTTCCATGGGGTAGAAGCGCCCGAACACGGCGATCGTGGCGAGCGTGGTCAGCAACAGGGACCAGACCAGCGGCATGCCGAGCAGTGCCAGGCCGAAGAAGAGCACGCAGATGACGACGAGGACCACGGCGCTACTCCACGGCCGGTGCGAGGGCAGCCTCGCCGCGCAGCAGGAGCGAGGCGTCATAGGCGACGTAGATCGCGGTGAGCAGTGAGCCGATCGGCATCGCGAGATACTGGAGCCCCACGGGCCAGTGCAACACGCTCATCTCCTGCGTCATGGTGCGCTCGACGATCAGCAGGCCGCGCCAGATCAGCAGGCCAAGGAGGATCAGGATCGCGAGTCGTGTCACCAGTTCCAGCCCGCGACGTATTTGCGGAGTAGCCGCCTCGATCAATTCGGTGATCCGCATATGGGCTCCACGCCGCGCCGCGGCGGCGGCTCCGACAAACGTCGCCCAGACCAAACAGAATTCGCCGAACTCGGTGTTCCAGGCGATGTCGATGTTCAGGAAACCGCGCGCCAGGACATTGGTGAACATCACCACGACGAGCACGAGCGAGAGCCCGACCAGAGCGATGTCGATGGCATCGCCCAGAACCCGCAGGGCAGCGGGTTCTGGGCGATGCGGGCGGTGGAAAAACGCTGTCACCGGTTCGCGCACGCGTCAGTTGGACGGGAGAGCTTTGCGGATGGCGTCGGCCGATGCGAGCATCGCATCGACATCCTTGGCGCCGAACGCGTCTTTCGCCTTCTGGTAGACCGGCTGGACGGCGTCGCGGAACGGCCCGATCGCGGGTTTCGCGACTTTGGCACCCTTGGCTGTCATCTCAGCCAATTGCCGTTCCTCGTCACCCCGCACGAGTTGGCGAGACAGAGCCGAGGACTCCTTGGCGGCCTTCGACACGGCGTCCCGATCCTGGGCCGACAGGCGCTGCCAGGTCGCTTCCGCGATGGCGAGCGGCAGTGGCGAATAGACATGTCGCGTCAGCGTGATGTTGGGCGCGACCTCGTAGAAGCGCAGGGAATAGATCGTATCGGTCGGATTCTCCTGACCGATGACCGTGCCCTGCTGGATGGCGAGATAGACCTCGGTCACCGGCAAGACGATCGGCGAGAAGCCGATCGACTCCATGATCCAGCGGATCATGTCATTCGGGAACACCCGCATCTTCTTGCCCTTGGCGTCGGCCGGGCTCGCGAGAGGCTCCTTGGTGGTGAAGGAGCGGAAGCCCGCCTCCCAGGTGGAGAGGATGCGGATGCCCTTCTTGGGCAGTTCGTCGAACTGCGCTTTGAGGTAGGGCGACTCGTCGTAGAGTTTCCAGCCCTGTTCGTAGGTATCGACCAGGAACGGCAGCCCGGCGAGGTTCAAGGCCTTGTTCTGCGTCGCATAGGTGCCGGTCGCCGTCACCGTGAAGTCGATGCCGCCCAGCTGCAGCTGCTCCACCGCCTTGGGATCGTTTGCGAGCTGGCCGGAGTGGAAGACCTGCACCTTGAGCTTGCCCTTGGAATACTCCTCGACCTTCTGGGCGAAGAGTTCGGCCGCCTTCTGACGCGAGCCGACGGGCGTGTCGGTGTGGCTGAAGCGCAGTGTCGTCTGCGCGAGGGCGGAACCGGCGCAAAGCGCCGATAGAAGGCCCGCCCCCAGGATTGCTGCGAATTGACGCTTTGTCGTCATGGCTTGTCCTCCCTTGTGGCCGGCACGTAGTCAGCCAGCTGGTCACGCGTCCTCGCCGTCCGCTCTTGTCGGCGGTTGGCAGATCATCCCTGATGCAGAGGCGGTTGCCTTCGCTGCATCTTGGATTTATGCATACATTAACAAACGCGGTAGTCAACGCATCAGTCTGGAGTGATTCCTCGGCATGACAGAATCTGCGACCCAGAAACGCGCAGGCAGCGTCGCTCTGGATAGTTTGGCGTTCCTGGGTCGCGGGCTCAGCCGTCCGGAATGCGTCGTCACCCATCGCTCCGGCTTCCTCTTCGCCGCGGACTGGACGGGCAGCGGCGGCGTCGCGCTGATCGCGCCCGAGGGGCGCGTTACGCGCCTGCTGGCGCGGGATCGCGCGACGCCGCTGCGACCCAACGGCATCGCCTTGGAGCCAGGAGGATCCTTCCTCATCGCCCATCTCGGACAGAATGATGGCGGTCTGTTCAGGCTGTATCCGGATGGCCGGACCGAGACGCTGGTCGCGCATATCGACGGGGCGCCGATCCCACCTTCGAATTTCGCTCTGTGCGACAGGCGCGGGCGCATCTGGCTCACCGTATCGACTCGGATCGTGCCCCGAGGCGACGACTACCGCCCGACGGCCTCGTCGGGCTTCATCGCACTGGTCGAGAACGGCGTCGCCCGCATCGTCGCCGATGGCCTGGGCTATGCCAACGAATGTGCCCTCTCCGCCGATGAGCGCCATCTTCTCGTCAACGAGACCTTTGCGCGGCGGCTCACCCGGTTCGACGTCGGGCCCGACGGCGATCTGTCAAATCGCACGACATTGGCCCGCTTCGGCGAGGGTACGTTTCCCGACGGCGTCGTCCTGGACGCCGAGGGCTGTGCATGGGTCACCAGCATCGTCTCGAACCGCGTGATCCGCGTCAGCCCCGACGGCGCGCAACAGATCATGCTCGAGGACTCGCAGCCAGGGCACCTCGCCTGGGTCGAGGCGGCCTTCCAGGCAGGCACGATGGGGCGGCCGCATCTCGACGGGGTCAAGAGCGACAGACTGAAGAATGTTTCCAGCCTCGCCTTCGGAGGCCCGGCTTTGACGACGGCCTATCTCGGCTGCCTTCTGGACGATCGGGTTCCCTTCTTCGACGCCGCGGTGCAGGGCGAGCGTCCGACCCATTACGATTTCGATATCGGCCCTCTGGCGGCGCTTGCCGCCAGTCGGTCACCCGACGAATCTCCGACGAGGACATCATGAGCGCCAACGACACATTCCAGATCTGCGTGCTGCCGGGCGATGGCATCGGCGTTGAGGTGACGGCACCGAGCCTCGCCGTCCTCGAGGCCGCGACCGGGCGCATCGGCGGCTTCCGCCTGGCTTTCGACCAGAGGCAGGCCGGCGCCTTGTGCTACCGCGACACGGGCGTTGCCCTGCCGAGGGAAACGCTCGCGGCGGCGGCGCAGGCCGATGCCATCCTGCTCGGCGCGATGGGCTGGCCCGATATCCGCTACGCAGACGGGACCGAAATCTCACCGCAGATCGATCTGCGCATCGAGTTCGGGCTCTATGCCGGCGTCCGTCCGGTCAGGACATTGCCGAACATGAAGCCCGTCCTGGCCGATGAGCGGGCGCAGACGCTTGATTTCGTGGTGATCCGCGAGTCCACCGAAGGCCTCTTCTCTTCCCGGGGCAAGGGCGTTGTCGTCGAAGACCGTGAGGCGCGCGACACGATGGTCATCACGCGGGCGGTTTGCGAACGCCTGTTCGACTTCTCCTTTCGCCTCGCTCGCGAGCGCAAGGGCCGCGGGGGCAAGGGGATCGTGACCTGCGTCGACAAAGCCAATGTGTTCGCAAGCTTCGCCTTCTTCCGGAAGGTCTTCGACGAACGGGCGAGGCTGTTCCCGGACATTCGCGCAGAGCACGCCTATATCGATGCCACGGCGCTCAATATGGTCCGCCGGCCGTGGGACCTCGATGTGCTGGTCACCGAGAACATGTTCGGCGACATTCTTTCCGACCTCGGCGCCGGTCTGATGGGAGGGATGGGCTTTGCCCCCTCGGCGGACATCGGCGACCGCCAGGCCGTGTTCCAGCCCTGCCACGGCACGGCCCCCGACATCGCCGGCCAGGACAAGGCGAACCCTACCGCAATGTTCCTGTCTGCCGCGATGATGCTGGAATGGCTCGGTGCCAAGCATCAGCGACCCGAAGCCATCATGGCGGGAGGGCTGATCCGCTCGGCTGTGGACATGGCCTTCGCCGACGGCCTCCATCCCTACGAAATCGGGGGGCGAGACGGCACTCGCGAGATCACGCGACGCGTCCTCGACGCGATCGGACTCGCCGAGCCGGTTGCAGCCTGAACCGATGCCGCTTCCCCCTCCCATTCGTGTCGCAGCGGTCGGCGCCGGCTATTTCAGCCGGTTCCAGTATCGCGCCTGGAAACGGATCCCAGAGGTCGCCCTGGTCGGCATCTGCAACCGGACGCTCGACCCGGCTCTCGCCTTTGCGGCAGAGTTTGCGATTCCTGGGGCGTTCGACGACCTCGGTCGCATGCTCGACGAGACCCGCCCCGATCTGGTCGACATCATCACCCCGCCGGAAACTCATCTCGCGACCATCGCGGCGGTTGCCGCGCGCGGCATCGACATTATCTGCCAAAAGCCGTTCTGCCGCACGCTGGCCGAAGCCAGGCAGGCGATGGACATCGCTGATCAAGCGGGTGTCACGGTGACCATTCATGAGAACTTCCGCTTCCAGCCCTGGCACCGAGAGATCAAGCGCCTGTTGGACGAAGGGGCCCTCGGCGAGGTCTACCAGGCGACGTTTCGTCTGCGGCCCGGCGACGGTCAGGGGGAACGAGCCTATCTTGATCGCCAGCCCTATTTTCAGACGATGCCGCGGCTGCTCGTGCATGAGACGGCGATCCACCTTATCGACACGTTTCGCTTCCTCTTCGGCGAGGCGGAGGAGGTCTTCGCATCCCTGCGCAAGTTGAACCCGCGGATCGCGGGCGAGGATGCGGGCCTAATTCTCCTGGATATGAAGAACGGCGTGCGCTGCCTGTTCGACGGCAATCGCCTGGCCGACCACAAGGCCCGCAACCGCCGGTTGACGATGGGCGAGATGGTGATCGAAGGGCAGCGAGGCACCCTTTCGCTCGATGGCGATGGCGGGTTGACGTTGCGCCCTCATGGCGAGAATGAAGCTCGGGTCGTCGCCTATGCGTGGTTGGACACAGATTTCGGCGGCGATTGCGTTTATGGCTTTCAGCGCCATGTCATTGATCATCGACTTGGCCGCGGGCATCTGGAGAATACGGGGCGCGCTTATCTGACCAACATCGAGATTGAGGAAACGGTTTATGCCTCTGACGCCGAAAGACGGCGGATCGCACTTTGAGCAAGATCGGGTCTCAAGCGCCGAACGCGCCTATCGAGCGCTGAAGGACTTGATTCTTTCGAACGAGTTGCCGGCAGGCAGTCAGTTGCTCGAGCAGGAGGCCGCCCTGCGCCTGGGCATGAGTCGCACGCCCGTTCGCGAGGCCATGATCCGGCTAGAGCAGGATGGCGTCGTCGAGATTAGGCCGCGCCATGGCATGCGCGTCCTGCCGGTTTCAGCCGCCGACATGCGCGAAGTTTATGACGTATTGACCTCGCTTGAAGCGACGGCTGCAGAAATGGTTGCGCGCAAGGGCGTCACGGCCGAGGAGCTTCAAGGATTGAAGGATGCCGTGGGCGAGATGGAGGCTGCACTGGCCAGCGACAATCTCGACGGTTGGGCCGCAGCGGATCATCGCTTCCATGAACTCTTGGTGAAGTTAGCCGGCAATCAGCGCCTGCAGCAGATCGTGACCCAGCTCAGCGAGCAGGCCCATCGCGCGCGAATGCTGACGCTGAGACTCCGACCGAAGCCGATCGGCTCCAATCGCGACCATGCGATGTTGGTGGATGCCATCGCCGCACGGGATGAAGAGGCTGCACGGAGAATTCACTATGAGCACCGCGCAAAGGCTGGAGACATGCTTGTCGGCCTGCTTGATAGCCTCGGGTTCAAGCAGCTGTAGGATAGCCTCAACATGCGCAAGCGAGGTTCCGTCGGATCGAGTTCCATCAGGCCCTCACGAGTTTGGCGACGACGGCGAGCAGCTGCTCGGGCTTGAACGGCTTGGTGATCCAGCCCGTCGCGCCG
>NCCO01000173.1 GCA_002279705.1 Allobosea sp. 12-68-7 | reverse complement strand
CGCCCGCTATATGGCGCTTCTGCACCGCAAACGCAACAAACCGCTCCGCGCCGCCGCTTTTTCGCGCCGCCCGCCGGCGCTCGCGGCGGAGTATCCGCATTCGGACTGGTCTGTTCCCGCGCGACATCCTATATGGCGGCGGCGTGTCTCCCAGAGCCGTTCCAGCCCTGCCCGCAAAGGATTTTACCGCATGACGACCTTCGATCAGCGCAAGGATGCCTTCGAGAACAAGTTCGCCCATGACGAGGAGCTGCGCTTCAAGGCCACCGCGCGGCGCAACAAGCTGCTCGGGCTGTGGGCGGCCGAGAAGCTCGGCAAGGCCGGCGCCGACGCCGATGCCTATGCGAAGGCGGTGGTCGTGGCCGATTTCGAGGAAGCCGGCGACGACGACGTGCTGCGCAAGGTCAGCGGCGACTTCGCGGCGGGCGGCGTTTCTGTCGGCGACGACGAGATCCGCCGCGTGATGGGCGAACTGCTGATCCGGGCGGCTGAGGAAATTCAGGCCGGCCGCTGAACGGTTCGCCGATCCGCGTCTCCCCGAGCGTCGGGCCCGCGCAAACGCAGGGCGTGATTGAAGTGGGCGCATGGTCACCCGTTTGCATTTGGGGCGCGGGCCGGTCCAACGTGGCGCACCCGCCGGCCGTGCCAAGAGCGGGACCCGCAACGGATGAAACGCGCCATGGCCACACCCACCGTCCTGTCCTCCCTCGCCGATCGCCTCGCCCTGGGGGACAGTCTCGTCTCTGCCTGGTGCGGGCTTCAGGACCCCGCGATCGCGGGCGTGCTCGCCAAGGAAGGCTTCGACGCTGTCACCCTCGACATGCAGCACGGGCCGATCACGCTGGGCGAGGTCATCCGGGCCATCCCGCTGATCAACGCCGCCGGCAAGCCGGCGCTGGCGCGGATTCCCGTCGGCGAATTCCAGAACGTGTCGCGGCTGTTCGATGCCGGCGTGTCCGGCGTCATCGCGCCGATGATCAACACCATGGCGGATGCGCGCGCCTTCGCCGGCTATGCCAAGTATCCGCCGATGGGCGAGCGGAGCTGGGGCAGCTATGGCGGGTTGGGTGCCTCGGGGCTCGATCAGAACGGGTATCTGCGCGAGGCCAACCGCTTCTCGCTGTCCTTCGCGATGATCGAGACGCGCGAGGCCATGGCGATCCTCGACGACATCCTGGCGCTGGAGGGGATCGATGCCGTCTTCGTCGGTCCCTCCGACCTCTCGATCGCGCTCACGGGCGGCAAGGAGGTCAATCCGCTCTCGGCCGAGGTCGACGAGGCGATTCGGCACATTGTGGCGCGGGCGTCGTCGGTCGGGAAGCCGGTCGCGATCTACGCGCAGTCGGCCGAGCGGGCGAAGGCCTTCCTCGACATGGGCGCGAAGCTGGTGACGGTGATGAGCGACACCGCCTTCCTGCGCGCCGCGGCGCAGACCGCGCTGACCCAGCTCGGGCGCTGAAGGCCACCCGTCAGGCGGGCAGGCCCTCGCGGAATTTGAGCACGGCATAATCGGCCCAGAGCAGCCGGGCCGCGACGCCGCGCCAGGGGCGCCAGGGCTCGGCCAGCGCCTCGAGCGCGGCCGCGACCGGCCGCGCCGGTAGGCCGAAGGCGACCCGGGCGGCTTCCTGGATCGCCAGATCGCCCGGCGCGAAGCCGTCGCGATGACCGAGGCAGAACAGCAGATAGATGTCGGCCGTCCAGGGGCCGATCCCCGGCACCGCCGTGAGATGACGGTGGACCTCCTCGGCCGTCGCGTCCGCCAGCCGGTCGAAGCGCAGCCTTCCCTCGACGATCGCCGTCGCGACCGCGCGCATCGTCCGCTGTTTCGGGCGCGACAGGCCCGACAGCCGCATCGCCTCGTCATCGGCTGCGAGGATGCGTTCAGGGGTCAGTGGCGACAGCATCGTCTCGACGCGTGCCCAGACGGCCCGCGCGCTGGCGACGGAGAGCTGCTGCGAGACGATGATCGCCGCCAGACCCAGAAAGCCGCCCTCCCGCCGTCGCAGCGGCGGGATGCCCGTGCGTGCGATGACGGGCAGCCAGCGCGGATCGCGCGCGCTCAGCGCCGCCATGCCCTCTTCGAGATCGGCTGTCGTGGTGATGATTGTCATGCTGCCCTAATGTGGTGCGAATCGCCGACTGGGACTGTCAGCAGCATGGTGGGATTCGTGCCGCTTGGCCGTTGTGCTCGGCCATCATGCTTTGCAGCCCCGCCCGGTGATTCTAGACAGGACGCATGCCGCCGTCGCCTCCTGCTTCCGGACAACCGGTCCTGCGCTTCGCGCCGAGCCCGAACGGGCGGCTGCATCTCGGGCACGCGCTGTCGGCGCTGACGAATGAGCGCCTCGCCCGGGCGATGGGCGGGCGCCTGCTGCTGCGCATCGAGGATATCGACCGCGCGCGCTGCACGCCCGCCTTCGAACGGGGGCTGCGTGACGATCTGGATTGGCTGGGCGTCCCCTTCGCAGGCGAGGTCCGGCGTCAGTCCGAGCATTTCGGCGATTATCGCGTCGCGCTCGAGGGGCTGCTCCGGCGTGGCCTGGTCTATCCCTGCTTCTGCTCGCGGCAGGAGGTGCGCGCTGCCGCATTCGCCCGGGCACAGGAGACGGGCGAAGGCTGGCCGGTCGATCCGGACGGCGCGCCGCTCTATCCCGGACGCTGCCGTGGCCTCGATGCGGGTCTGGCGGAGAGCCGGATCGCCTCCGGCGCGCCGCATCTGCTGCGATTCGACCTCGAGCACGCGCTGGCCGCCGTCGGGGAGGACCTCGCCTATGGCGTCTTCGACGCCTCGGGTGGTGTCACGCGCGTCGTCGCGCAGCCGCGGCGCTGGGGCGACGTCGTGCTGGCGCGCAAGGACGTCCCGACGAGCTATCACCTGTCCGTCGTCATCGACGATGCGCTGCAGGGCGTGACGCATGTGGTGCGCGGGCGCGATCTCGAGGCCGCCACAGACATCCATGTCCTGCTGCAGCGGCTGCTCGGCCTGCCGACGCCGCTCTATCATTTCCATGACCTTCTGGCGGATGCGGAGGGGCGCAAGCTCGCCAAGAGCCGCGGCTCGCGGAGCCTGGCCGATCTCAGGGCCGAGGGCGTCACCGCGGCGCAGATCCGGCACGACCTCCGCTTTGAGTGAGCGGCGTCAGCCGACGCCCAGCCAGGTCAGCCAGGCGGCGGTGGTGAACAGCGAGATCAGCGTCGAGAGCGTGATTGCGCTGGAGGCGTCGGCGACGCCCTGGCGATAGCGCTCCGCGAAGAGATAGGCATTGATGCCACAGGGGCAGGCGGCGAACAGCACGGCCACGCCCGACCAATGCGGCGGCATGTCGAAGACCTTCGTCGCCAGCAGATAGACGATCAGCGGATGCAGGCCGAGCTTGAGCGCGCTCAGCGCCACCGGCAGCCCGAGCCCGGACTCCAACCCGTAGCGGCGCATGCTGATGCCGAGGCTGACCAGCGCACAGGGCACCGCGGCCGCGGCGATCAGGTCGATCAGCGTCCAGAACGGAGCGGGCAGCTGCCCGACGACCGGGCGCGCCAGCATGCCCAGAATGATGCCGATGATGATGGGGTGGGTGAAGAGCCGCCGGATCATCATCGCGGGAGAGGCCGAGCGACCTTCCGCCAGCAGCGTCGCGACCGTCATCGTGACCGGCAGGTGGATCGCCAGCAGCAGGCCGAGCGGTACGGCGCCGGCGTCGCCATAGGCCTTCAGGATCATCGGGACGCCGACGAAGACCGTGTTGGACTGGGCGGCGGCGAAGCCGGAGACGACGAGCTCCGGCCCCTTGCGGGCGAAGACGCGGCTCGCGATCAGCATGGCCAGCGCCCAGACGATGGC
Source organism: Allobosea sp. 12-68-7 (assembly GCA_002279705.1). GTDB lineage: Bacteria > Pseudomonadota > Alphaproteobacteria > Rhizobiales > Beijerinckiaceae > Allobosea. Next base: position 2,811 of record NCCO01000173.1, on the reverse strand, counting down.
GAGGCCGGTGAAATAGGCGATCCAGTAGCCCCAGGGCTGGGTCTGCGGCACGTCGGCCTTGGCCAGGGTGCGGAAGAGCAGGCAGGGCACGGCCAGAACGAAGACGAAGTCGGAGAGGCCTTCGCCGGTGGTCTCGCGCAGGAGCTTCGTCCAGCGCGCCAGATAGCCGAGCGCGATCAGGCCGAAGACGGGCAGAACGACGAGCAGGGCGGCGAGCATGGTGCGGCACCGGCGCAGGAGGAGGACCGTCCCTGCGCGTGTCCGCTCGGCCGGCTCAAGTCAAGCGTGTTGAGCGGGTCGAGACGAGGCGGAGGCGCCTGTCATGCGTTCAACGCAGTTGCGCGACCGTCCCGCCGGCGCGTTCGATCAGTCCCTGGATCTCGTCGCGCTGGCGCTTGTACTCGGCCAGCGCCGGGCCCTGGAGTTCGCGGCCGCGCGGCACGCGGATCTTCATCGGGTTGACGAAGCTGCCATTGACCAGAACCTCGTAATGCAGATGAGGCCCGGTCGAGAGACCGCTCGAGCCGAGATAGCCGATGACCTGCCCCTGCCGCACCTTGACGCCGGGCGCGATGCCCTTGGCGAAGGCCGACTGGTGCGAATAGGTCGTGACATAGCCGTTGGCGTGCTGGATCTCGATGCGCCGGCCATAGCCGGAATCCCATTCCGCCTTGATCACGGTGCCGTTGCCGGCGGCGAGGATCGGCGTGCCGATGCGGTTGGCCCAGTCGACGCCGGTATGCATCTTCGAATAGCGCAGGATCGGATGGTAGCGCATGCCGAAGCCCGAGCGCATCTCGCCATCGGCGATCGGCTTGCGCAGCAGGAACTTCTTCAGCGATTTCCCTTCCTCGTCGAAATAATCGATGAGGCCGTCCTCAGGCGCCTGGAAGCGGAAGACCCGGCGCGTCTCGCCGCCGATGGTCAGCGAGGCCGAGAGGATCTCGGCGCGCTCGCCTTCGTCCTCCTCGGTGAAGATGACCTCGAGATTGTCGCCGCCGCGCACGCGCTGCTGGAAATCGAGATCATAGGAGAAGATGCGGACGAGCTCGTCGATCAGCGGACGCGGCAGGTCATGCCGCATCCCGGTCTCGTAGATGCTCTCATAGAGACGGGCGCCGCCGCTCTCCTCGTCATCCTCATCCCCGCCGTCCTCGGACCGGCGCTGCGGCCGCTGCGGACTGGCGAGCTCCTGGCGCGGCAGGTTGACGAGGACGAAGAGGCCGCGGTCGTTGACCGCCACCGTGCCATCGGGCTGGCCGTTGGTCACGAGCGAGACGCGCACGATCTGGCGCGGGTCGCCCGGGTTGAGGCCGGGCGCATAGAGAGCCTGCAGCACCTGGCCGTCCGGCAGCGGGGCGGTGCGCACGCGGCCGGCGAAGGCGGTGATCATCGCGCGGATCTGGTCGGGCGCGGCTCCGGCGGCGCGCATCACCTGCTCGAAATTCTCGCCGCGCTTGGCGAGCAGCAGCTTCTCCTCGACGAGGGGTTCGCGCGTGGCGGCGATCGGGGTCTTGGGAGTGCTGGTGACGTTCTCGGGAACGACGCGGACCTCGATGCCGGAGAAGCGCGTGTCGGTGGCCGGCGCGTAGGAGAGCAGATTGTCGCCCGGTGACGGGGCATTGCCGAGCGTGCGGCTCAGCATCAGCTGCGGCGGGATCGGCAGGGCCCGCTGTCGACCGGAGGCGGCGAGATTGGCGCGCTCCTCCTCGATCTGCGTGATCACCTCGGCATCGCCGAGCTGCGGCCGCCCGGCGGGAATCGTCACGTCGGCGAGGTCGCGCTTGACGATCGTGACATCGGCATCGGGGACGTCGACGATCGGCTCGGCGTAGCGCTCGTTGGGCTGGCCGCCCTCGGCGAAGAGCCGCAGCGGATTGAAGGGCGGGATGTTGGCGGCATAGACGCCGGTCGTCAGCGACAGGCTAGAGGCCAGCCTAACGAAGGGCCGCACGCGGATGACCTCGCGGTTGCCGACGCGTTGCGACATCGGCGCCCGCACCGAATGCCGCGCCGCCATCACGGGCTGGTCCGCCACGAGCTTGTCGCCCTTGCGCGCGCCACCGCCTTCGCCAGCCACGGAAGAGGCGCGGGCGGACACCGTCTCGGGCTGCTCCGGCACGCCGGTGTCACCGCGCATCGCGACGAGGATCGCCGCGCCCAGCAGGGCCGCGCCACAGGAGCCGACGAGCCCGCAGGCGGCGAGCCAGCGCAGCGAGACGCCGCGCCGGTCGAGGGGCTGCTGGTTGTCGCCGGCGGGCTGGATCGGCGGCTCGATCCCGAGATCGACCAGGAGCGCCGCTGCCTCGGGGGCGAGCGGTTCGGCCGGCAGATTGAACTCGGGATGGGCGTTCATCGTGAGGCTGTCTGACGATCCTGAAAGGAGGCCTTCCGGCGCCCTGGCACCGGGAGACACCCGCAACACACCACAGGGCCGTGGTCCCGCACCGGCGGTCCCGACCGCGATCCGAAGGCGCCGCGTTCGGATCCTCCGGGCGGCCGAAGCCCCGAAGACCATGCCCGTCTCGACGACCGGAATCAATCGCGATGCGGTGCGGGAGCTCCAGTGACCGGCGAATGCGGCTGTTTGCGGGCGCCGTGCCCATGGAGTGCGCGCGCGCGACGCGCGCACGGATCAAAAGCCACTCGTCGTCCCGTTCCGCAGGCGGCCGGCCACAGTGTCTGGGGTCATCGAGCGGGCTGTCGAAAAAGTTTCAAAAACCGTGTTGACATGTCTTGGGGGTGGGACCTATAAACCGGCCATCGAGACGGCGCCGCCGCTGAGCGGCGCCTCTTCTGCGCTTCCTTAGG
>NCCO01000172.1 GCA_002279705.1 Allobosea sp. 12-68-7 | reverse complement strand
CCAAGCGTTTTTTTGTCACTCTCGGCCGCAAGATAGCCGGCATGAAGCGCCATCGCGGCCTCGTCTCCTTTGCGATCGAGCACGCGTTCGATGCTGTCCGCACGGATCAGCCCGCCAAAAGCAGCCATGCGCGCGCTCCCGCCGGCGGGCTCGTTGGCAAGGTCGACTGCCTGCAGCAGCCGGTCCTCGCGTTCCTGACGCACGAGGATCGGCACGTCGTGGGTTCCCGCCGGATGGTGCGGCCGGCGCAGGACGAAGGCTGCGGCCATCGCGTCCGAGTCGCTTCCCATCACGACGACAAGGTGCGGCTTCCCATTTCGCTGGTGCCATTCCGAAAGGACGGGTTCGGCAGGCAGGCGGCCGTCCTCGCGAGCCATCGTCTCGAAGCGAGCGACCAGATCGAGGTCGGGCCGGTCTGCACGCCAAGCCGCAAAACCACGGGCCTCCTTCTCCGTCAGCGCGAGGGAGATCAGCGGGCGCTCGTCCGGATGGTCCTGCGTGCTCAGCAGCACCTCCGCCATCACCTGTTCGTAGCGTCCGGCCAGCCCAATCATGAGGACATAGCTCCGCTCTGAACGCTTCGGCTTGGTCAGGACCGGCGCGAAGCGGGCAAGTTCGAGCCTGATGCCTTCGCGGTCTGGGCAGAGCCGATGATACCGCAGGCGGTGCCGGCGGGCCACGCCATGAGGCGGTTGTCGGCCGATACCAGCGCGCTCATCGCGAGGTTGAGGTTGTCGAGATCGTCCGGCCCGGTGACGAAGAAAGCCGCCGCGCTCCGCAGGCTGAGATGCCGCAGCGCGCCATCCCGGCGTGCATCGGCCTCGACGGTGGTCAGGCCCTGGCTTTCCAGCATGTCTCGCCGTGCCGTGGAGATCGTCGGTGCGACGATGACGATCTCGCGGCCGCGTTCGGCGAGCTTCAGCAAGGCGGCTTCTGTCAATTTGGTGTCGCCGCAGACGACGACATGGCCGCGCGTGCGCGGCAACAGGGCGAGCCTGAGCGGACGGGTCACCGTCCCCATCAAAACGTTGAAGGAGGCAAGGATAGCAACCAGCGGCACCATCAGTCGGGCCAGTTGAAGCTGCCACGGGATATGGCCGTCGAAATTCGTCGGAAAGTTCAGGGTTATGAGCTGGAGCGTCCGGAAGAGGTTGTTGATGTGCCCGGCCCAGTCGGCCGCGGGCCGCTCGATCGACCAGCCCCAGAACCCGAGGCCGAGCGCCACAAGCCCCGCCGCGAACTGCAGTTCGCCGCGGCTGCGCGTCACCACGGAGGACACTCGGGCAGTGGTGCGCGAAAGCGCGAGCAGGGCAGGCATGGTCGCAATCGCTTTCCGGATCGAGCCGCTTCCATGTTGAAGGCGGTTTCGATCGTCCCTATCCAGAGCTTCTGGGCCGGGCTCAGATTTCCGACCGCATCCAATTTGCGCAGGATCGAGAGTGCTTCGGCAAAGCGCGGACGCGGCTGCACTCCCGCCGAACCGGTCTTAAACAGGCTGATCACCAGATCAGTTTGGAACAGGTTGTTGGTGGCGTTCCTGGCGGCCAGTTGCCGGCGTATGGCCAGTGCGTCCTCCAGTGCCTTCAGTGCTGCCGGTTTCTCTCCCGTCTTCAGCCACACATCGCTCTGTCGTTCGAGCGTGACCGACACGTCCCGCTGCCAGAGCGTATTAGCCGCGTCGCGCGCCTGAAGGCCGCGCGCAATGCGCATGGCCTCGTCGAAGGAGAGCAACGCGCGTGCTGCGTCGCGATTTGATAGCGTGTCGCCGATTTTGATATGGCTCTGCCACAGATCGCGCTGCCGTTGCGGATTGGCGGCATCGCGGCCAGCCAACAACCGCCTGATATCCCTTTCCTCTTCATAGGCCAGCATCGCGCCCGCGTTATCCAAGTTCCGAAGCCTCGCATCACCCAGCAATCCGAGATTGACGCAGATGTCCTGCTGCCATTGCGCGTTCGAGACGTCGCGCGCCGCCACGGCGCGCCGGATGTCGAGCCCTTCCAAGTAGGCAGCGACGGCATCCCCGGCCCGGTTCGACCGAAGCTGAATGTCTCCGACGCGTTCGAGCACCAGCGCAAGATCGCGCCACCACTCGATGTTATTCTCGTCGCGTTGCACGAGTGCCCGGCGGATGGCGAGAACCTCCTGATAAGTCGCCATTGCACCTGGAACGTCGTTGCGGGACTTCAAAAAGGCTAGGCGCATGAGGTTGGTCGAACCGCCGCTTTGCCAGATCGTGTTCGCCTGGTTGCGGGCCGTCAGCTCCCGCCAAATGGCGATGCTGTCGTCATCGGCGATCCTGCCGAAGCCGAGCGAGACATCCCATTTCCATGCCGTATTCGTCGGGTCGCGGGCGCTCAGGCCCTGAAGGATTTTCAGGCTGTCCTCGAAGGCTGCCAGTGCGCGCGACGTGTCGTTCTGGCCCGCCCGGACTTCGCCGATTTCGAGGAGGGCGAGCGCGACGTCGCGCTGCCAGTCGGTGTTCGCCGGGTCGATCCTGACCAGGTTCCGGCTGATTTTCAGGGACTGCTCGAAGTCATCCAGCGCCCTGGCGACGTTATTCGATCTCGACCGAACGGCCCCCAGCTTCTTGAGGCTGACCGAAAGATCGCGCTGCCAGTTCGTGTTCGTCTCGTCGCGCTTCGTCAGCTCCCGCCGGATGGCGAGCGCCTCCTCGTAGGCTTTCAACGTCGCCGCGACATCGCCGGACCGCTGCCGTACCCCGCCGATCTCGTCGAGGCTGACGGCGATGTCGCGCAGCCATTCGGGATTGCCCACATCGCGCGCCGCAAACTCCCGCCTGATGGCCAGGGTCTCTTCAAAAGCTTTCAGCGCGCCGCCGGAATCGCCGGCCTGCAGTTTGGCATAGCCGACCCGGTCGAGGCTCAGCGTCACGCCACGCTGGAAGCTTGGCGTATCTTGATTCTGAGCGGCCATCTTGCGGCTAATGCTGAGATTCTCCTCATAGGCAGCCAGGGCGCCGGGCGCATCGCCGGCCTGGAGCTTCATGTCGCCGATCCGGTCGAGGCTCGACGACAGCAGCAGATTCACCTGGGGCCCATCGGGGAAGCGCGCGATCAATGCGCGCGCGATGGCCTCGCCCTCCTGATAGGTCTTCAGCGCGGCGGGTCCGTCGCCAGCCTTGCGCAGCATATCGCCGAACTCACTGAGCATGACGACTCGACTGCGCTGGACGGCCGGATCGTCCGGCGCCGCGTTCGCAAGCCGATCCAACGCATCCCGGGCGCGTGCCAGAACCCGTTGCAGGACATCGCCGCGCACACCTACGGTGTTCTTGAACCCCTCGGCGAACTGAACGATGATGCCATCGAGCGTCTCACGCGCCAGCCTGAAATTGCGCTGCGCCGTGTCCCGCTGCTGGTCCGCCTGCTGCCGCTGGGCGACGGCTTCGATCCGCTGGTCGTTGGCATAGAAGGCCAATGCGCCAGATACCGCCGCCACGCCGAGAGCGCCGATGACGGCGTAACGCTGGCGCCGCGTTGCACTGCGCCGGCTCTCGGTGATGAACTGGCGGTGCAGTTCGGTAGGCTCCGGGGCATTCTTCGGACGGGTCGCGCCCCAGAGCTCCACCTGTTCGAGCGCCTGGCCGCGCAGCAGATCGGCTGGACGCCTGCCATGGGCTGCCCATGCCGCCGCCAGATCGGCGATGCGGGTGTGCTGCCTGATCCAGCCCAGATCCGTCTCGATCGCCTCGACCAGAAGCGCGAACTGCGTGTCGAACGAGGCGCTGTCGTCCATGAATATGAAGTTCAGCCGCCCTAGGGCTTCGGGTACGGCGGCATCCTCAACGCGCCGATGAACGACCGGAAGGATGCGCTTTTCGAGCGAACGAGCCTCCGTCGCTTCCCAGCCGCAGACGGGTGATCTGATCGAGTCGGGGCTGATCACGAAAACAACGGTGTCGGCGCTGCGGATCAGACCGCCGAGCCGCTCCTGCCAGGGCTCTCCCGGCGCGATGTCCTTGCTGTCGAGATAAGCCTCGAAGCCCCGTTCCGTCAGTGCGGCCGTGAGCTTTTGGGCGAATGCCACGTCCTTGCGCGAATACGAGATGAACACGCGAGCGATCGTCTTCGATGCTTGAATGTCGGACGCCATCGCGGACCTCACGCTCACGCCTAAATCATGTTAGCGCGAGCCGGTCGGGATCTGTCCATATGAGCGGCGCGGACTTCGCTCCAGCGTGCGATCACATCGCAGTGTTCCCAGGGAGCGGGCGTCATGCGACGTCGCATATCGTGACGAGGGCGTCGGCCGACAACCAGCTCGTACCATGGCGGGCCGATGCGATACGCATGGTATCGATCTTGCTGATCATCAGGACTTGCCGGGCATGGCGAGGTCATGGGCCGCGTCATCGCGTCCGATCTGGCCCGCCTGCTGCTCAGGGTGTCTACTTGACGCCAGCATTCCGCTTCGCCTTAAAATCAACCTCTGCGCGGAGCAGCGCCGCCCTGGCCACCGTTCTGATCTCGGCGAATTCGGGGCGAGCCAGATCGCGCTTTTCGAGCAGATCGAGATCGTTCAGCACGGCGCTCGCCCTGTAGTTCGGGATGATGATGGTCGTGTCCTGCTCGTCCCAGCCATCGGTCGCCTGCGCGTAGAGCGGCAGGGCCTCCTGCGGGCGCCCGGTCATGAGCAAGACATGGGCGAGGTTCAACGTCGCGGCAACCTTCCAGTTGCCTGTAACGCCGGCAAGGACGCGGCGGGCTATTTCCTCGACGGCGCCGGCGCGTCCGGTCAGGATCGACCGCCAGACGAGCAAGTGCTCGGTGTTTAGTATCTGCACCCGGCTCGCCTCGCCACCCGCTAGCAGCGTGTCGTGGGACGTGCGCAGGGTTTGCCAGGCCGCTTCATGGTCGCCAACCGCGCTCTGGCTGTTGGAGACGCGCCGCGCCGTCTGGGCATAGCTGCCCCAGGCGTCCACGATCCGCCTGCGCTGGAGCGCAACCTGCTGCGCGCCCGCTTCGTTGATCTCCCGTTTCGCCTCATCCATCCGGTCGAGCGCGACGAGCGCCTGGCCGATCCGCGTCCGACCGTCGATCAGATTTGCCAGCGTATTGTAGACCGGGTCCTTGGCGTAGAAATCATAGTGAGCGCGTGTCGTCGCCAGCGCATCGTCGTAGCGATTGGCGTTCGTCTGGAGTTCTAACTTGGTCCTTATCGCAAGGTCGATCGCATCGAAGGCGGTCTTCTCTTCGGTCATCCGTCGCTGCTGGGTCTTCTTCGCGCGTTCGGCGTCGAGCCAAGCTCGCACCTTGGCGACGGCCGCATCGATCCGCCTGACGGCCTCGTCGAGATCGCCTTTCATCGCCGTCTGTCGCGCGATCTCGGAGGTCGAGTGAAGAAACAACGAGAAATTTTCCCCGGTCGGAAGGCTTTCGGACGTTGCCTGCCAGATCAGCGCTAAGCCTTCCATCATGTTGGAGCTGATCTCGTCGGTCGGCGGGGACTGAACCCCGGTCCTTTTGGCCTCCTCAGCGCGCATCTGCCGCTTGATTTGTTCGTTTGCGATGGCGAGTTCGGTCTGAAGTTGGAACACCGTAACGAGATGCGGATTGGTCAGCGCGGCGGCGATCGAGCTCTGCGACTTGGTCGCCTTCGCCTGCTCGAGGAACCGGTCGCGGATCGCCAGCGCGGGACCGAGGCGATCGCGCCTGCCGCCGAAGACCTGGAAAACGCCGACAAGTTCGTGGATTTTGGCCATGTCGGCCGCGTCCGACGGAGGCAGCGTGCCGCCGAGATCGAGGATCGCTTGCCGTTTCGGCAGGACATCCTCGACGGCGCGCAGCGTACTTCCGTCGAGGCTCCCCCGCGGTCCGCCGCTCAGCACGAGGCGGTTCGCCTCGAAGAGCGCATTGCGATAGTCGTTGAGAGCCGCCTCGATGCGGTTGGCTGCGAGCGACCGCCACTGCAGGACGGAGACCACGCCAGCGAGCGTCAGCCCGACGCCGATGCAGGCTGCGATGGCGAGTCGGCGACGCTTGCGCCCGTTCTCAGCCTGGACCGAGGCCTCGACAAAATCGACGGTACCTGGCGCGAGCGCTATCATGTTGCGATGCACCATGAGTTCTCGCGCTTCCGCGAGCAGTCGGCCTTCGCGCAGCAGCAGGTCGCCAGCATGGTTCTCGCCGAGCCACCGCGCCGCCGCAAGTTCGACCCGGCCCCTGATGCGCAGCAGGTCGCGATTGGTGTCGATCCAGCCCTTGAGCCTCGTCCAGTGAGAAAACAGCGCCTCGTGCGCGACCGAGATGCTCGCGGCGCCGGCGGCATCCGTCTCGCGTACGAATAGTCGCGCCGCGACAAACTGGTCCGCGAAAGCGCGCGCTCGCGAGGTCTTGAAGTCGGCGAGCGGAGCGCGCCGGCGCACCGGCCGCTCCAGGCTGCGCAGCTCCGCGAGGTTGACCAGCGCCGCGAAGACGAGAGGGAAGGACTCTTGCTCGGCCGTCGGCAGCGCCGCGAACTCTTCCTCTGCCCGGCTGGCGATCGCGCCCTCGACGCCGTCGAGTTCGCGATAGGCGGCGAAGGTCAGCACGCCATCGGCGGTCCGCCGCAGATAGAGCTGGTCGAGCGCGAATTCCAGCAGCGGCAGCGCCGTCGGGTCGGCCGCCACCGCCTCCAGGATGACGTCGTCGAGCCGTTCGCCGCTCTGGCGATCCTCCTCGAACGCCAGCCCCGCCTCGCGCGCTGGATCGCGGACGATCGCGGCGAGCTCGGTGCGGGTCGGCGGCTCCAGCGGGTAGAGGCCGCCTTCCTTGACCAATGCGGCGAGCGTCGGCTCCTCCGGCAACTGTGCCAGGAAATCCGCTCGCATCGTCACGATGACGACGCAGCGTCCGCTGCGAGCGAGCGCAGCGACCGCCGTGAGAAAGGCGCCGCGCTCTCCCGGCGCGAGCGTGAAGATCTCCTCGAGCTGGTCGACGAGGAGTGCAAGCGCAGCCTCCGGCTGCTTGCGATCCGCACGCTGGAGTCGGCAGCGCTCGGCGTCGGCGAGCCTGCCCTTGGCGGCAAAGTCGCGCTCCCACGCGAGGAGTTGGTGCTCCTCCGTCAGCTTCAGCTCCGCGGCGGCCTGCGAAAGGCCGCCGCGGACGAGCAACTCCGCCCCTGCCGGGCTGGCGCGCAGGCTCGCCGCGAGTTCGGCCATCGTGCGCCCGTCGCTCGTCAGCTCCGGCAGCGCCTCGCCTGCGACAAGCGCCTGCGCCAGCGCCACGAACAGATCGGCCTCGCCGCCGGCCGCCGTCATCGTCGCGCGCCGCCAGAGGGCCACGCCGTCCAGCACGCCAGGCGCAGTCAGGAGTGGCATGACGCCTGCTCTCACGAGCGAGGACTTCCCCATGCCGCTCGCTGCCGAGACGAGCACGAACTGAGCCGGCGGCTGGGCCGCTCCGGTCTCGGCCGTCCAGATTTGCCGGGCCAGCGCCTGTCGCCTGGCGAGGCCGATCACATCCTCGACGGCGCGGGTGCGGCCACGGAAGATCGGGGCATGCTCATATTCGAAGGCTTCAAGCCCGCGGAAGGGCGAGCCTTGCGTCCAGTTCGCCCGCCTGTCCTGCTGCACCGGAGCCGTGCCGCCACGCTCGCCGATAAGCTTCCGCATATGCTCTGTCAGCAGTTCCTCGAACTGTGCGACGTCGGCGTAGCTCGTCACCGCTCCTTTGAAGACCTCGCCGTCGCGCGTCCAGCGGTCGAGGAACGCGTCCAGCGCCTCGAGCTGCTTCAACTGCTGCTCGAGCACCTCCTTCGGGCGCGGCTTCAGCGGCGGGTCGATGCGGTTGCGGTAGACCAGGATGTCGGGCGTGCCGCGCTCTGCAAAGCCTCGCGCCGCATCCTCAAACTCATACTCCGTCCCAGAGAGATAAAGCGTTCCGTCGGGCCGCGCGTGCTGCGGGCCGAGCGGGCTTCCGAGCCGGGCCCAGAGAATACAGACGACGATGTCGAACGAGGAGGTCGGCGGGATTTGCGTCTGGAAATCCTTCGGCAGCCGCATCGGCTCGTATTCCCAGAAATAGGGGATGAGGGCGGGCGCCCCGGCGAACTCGCCTTCGAGCCGCGCGATCACGCGCCGCGCGATCTGGCGCTCCAGCTCGACGTCGCCCGGCGACGAGATGAAGATGCGCAATCCCGCCATCCGGCCGCCCCTCCTCGTCTGTCCAGCAGCCTCACCAGAGGGCAGCTTACGAATGCGGCCGAAGTCCGGCAATCGCGCGGTTTGCTCCGACGGGCTGCCGTTGCGGCGAACCGCGCGAGCGTCGAGCCGGCCCTTACACTCTTTCCGTTTGGTCCAACATTACGATATGTTTTGGAAGGCAGCGTAAAGCGTGGGGTGGTCGCATGCTCGTCGTCAGACATATCGATGGGCTGCTGGCTGGCCAGGAACAGCGCTTCGGCTCCGATGTTGAGCGCATCGTCTTCGGCCGCGATCCGGACCTTTGCCAAGTCGTCTTTCCGCCGGACTGCAACCTCGTCGGGCGCCGTCACTTTGCCCTGCTGCGTGAGCTCTCAGGCGACTATGCGATCGATCCCTTCGGCGATCACTATGTTGCCCTCGACGGCGTCGCCGTCGAATCCGGCCAGCAATTGCCGCGCAAGGCGACCTTGCGGCTCGGCAGCGACAACGGCCCGGGCCTCACTACAGAGGCGGAAGCCGAGGTCGCGGCCCAGGGCGGGCTGCAGCTGACGGAGCGCCAGCAGCAGGTCGACCCTCTGCGCGCGCAACTTCGGCGCAGCTGGCGAGGCGGGCTGGTCGCGATCCTTGTCGTCGGCATTCTGGGCAGCGCCGCCGGGTTCTGGTCTTGGCGCGACCGGCAGCGGCAAAACGCATTGCAGGTGGAGCTCGCCGACGAGATCCAGTTGATGCAGGCGCGCGAACGGCACGAGGCGGGCGAACGCATCGCGGGCTCCGACAGGCAGAGGCTGACGCGGTCCGTCTTCGCCGTGGTCCATCGCGATGCGGC
>NCCO01000171.1 GCA_002279705.1 Allobosea sp. 12-68-7 | reverse complement strand
GGGCGTCACCGTGAAGGTCGTCAAGGGCATGATCACCGACGTCCGCGCCAAGGGCGAGCCGGTCAAGAGCTGACCAGCCGCGGGCGGGTTCCATCAGGCCCGGCCCCGCGAGGGGCCGGTGCGCGACAACAAGGCGCTACACGCAGATGCTCCGTTTCCAGACCCGCAAGGTCATCGTCGTCCTGCTCGTGCTGCTCTTCGGCTGCGGCTTCGCGCTGCCGAACCTGTTTTCGCCCGAGACCCGCAAGGCGATCGAGCAGGGTGCCCCGTCCTGGATCCCGCGCATCCTGCTGCCGATCCACGCCGTCGTGCTGGGGCTCGACCTGCAGGGCGGCTCGCATGTGCTGCTCGAGATCGACCGGGCCGATCTGGTGCGCAGCCAGGTGACGCAGCTGCGCGACGATGTCCGCCGCATCCTGCGCGAAGAGCGCGTGAGCTTCTCGGGCGGCATCGGCATGACGGCGCGCGGCGTCAGCCTGCGCGTTCCGGAGGCCGCCGACCGCGCCAAGCTTCTGCCGAAACTGCGCGAACTGGCGCAGCCGATCGGAACGCTCGGTGCCTTCGGGCCGTCCGGCAACATGTCGATCGAAGTCGGCGAGCAGCCCGACGGGCTGATCCAGCTCTCGGTGACCGAGGCGGGCGCCAATGAGCGTGTCCGGCGCGCCGTCGAGCAGGCGATGGAGGTTCTGCGCCGCCGCGTCGACGCGCTGGGCACGACCGAACCCAACATCCAGCGCCAGGGGCTCGACCGAATCCTCGTCCAGGTGCCCGGCCTGCAGGATCCGCAGCGCCTGAAGGACATCCTCGGGCAGACCGCCAAGCTGCAGTTCCGCATGGTCGCCGACAGCCAGGGCGGCGATGTCGACATGCTGCCCTCGCAGGATGCCGGCGGCTCGCTGGTCCCGGTCGAGCGGCGCGTCATCGTCGAGGGCGAGGACCTGATCGACGCGCAGCCCGCCTTCGATTCGCGGACTTCGCAGCCGATCGTCAACTTCCGCTTCAACATCCGCGGCGCCCAGCGCTTCGGCCAGGCGACGACGGAGAACCTCGGCCGTCCGCTCGCGATCGTGCTCGACAACAAGGTGATTTCGTCGCCGGTCATCCAGTCGCCGATCACCGGCGGTTCGGGCCAGATCTCCGGCAATTTCACGGTCGAGTCGGTCAATAATCTCGCGATCCTGCTGCGCGCCGGCGCGCTGCCGGCGAAGATGACGATCGTCGAGGAGCGGACCGTCGGCCCGGGGCTGGGCCAGGATTCGATCCAGGCCGGCAAGATGGCGACGCTGATCGCGACCGTGCTGGTGATCCTCTACATGATCGGCACCTATGGCGTGTTCGGCCTGATCGCCTCGATCGCGCTGCTCGTGCATGTCTGCCTGATCTTCGGGCTGATGTCGGTGCTGGGCGCGACGATGACGCTGCCGGGAATCGCCGGCATCGTGCTGACGATCGGCACGGCGGTCGACTCCAACGTGCTGATCTATGAGCGCATGCGCGAGGAATCGCATCAGGGACGCTCGCTCGTCTCGGCGCTGGAGGCCGGCTTCCAGCGCGCCTTCGCGACGATCATCGACTCGAACGTGACCATGCTGATCGCGGCGCTGGCGCTGTTTGCGCTGGGCTCCGGCCCGGTGCGCGGCTTCGCGGTCGTGTTCATCCTGGGCATCCTGACCACGGTCATCACGGCGGTGACGCTGACGCGCATGCTGATCGCGCTGTGGTATCGCTGGGCCCGCCCCAAGACCCTTCCGTTCTGACGCAAGCCAACTGTTCAAGGAGATCAGCGCATGCGTCTGCTTCGCATCGTTCCCGACGGCACCCGTTTCAAGTTCGTCCGCTTCCGGCGGTTCAGCTATCCGTTCTCGGCGGCCTATTCGCTGCTGGTGCTGTTCCTGTTCCTTACGGTGGGCCTGAATTTCGGCATCGACTTCCGCGGCGGCACGCTGATCGAGATGCAGGCGAAGTCGGGCAAGCCTGAGATCGCCTCGGTGCGCCAGACCGCCAATGCGCTCGGCTTCGGCGAAGCCGAGGTGCAGGAATTCGGCTCCGGCGGCGAGATCTCGATGCGCTTCGCGCTCCAGCCGGGCGGCGAGCCCGCGCAGCAGCAGGTCGTCGTCAAGGCGCGCGAGGCGTTCTCGGCGACCTATGACTTCCGCCGGGTCGAGACGGTCGGACCGCGCGTCTCGGGCGAACTCGTCCAGGCCGGCACGCTCGGCGTCGTGCTCGCGATCGTCGGCGTGCTGATCTACCTGTGGTTTCGCTTCGAGATGCAGCTCGCCATCGGCGCGATCCTGGGCACGCTTCACGACATCGTCCTGACGATGGGCTTCTTCCTGATCACGCAGCTCGAGTTCAACCTGACCTCGATCGCGGCGATCCTGACCATCGTCGGCTACTCGCTCAACGAGACCGTCGTCGTCTTCGACCGCACGCGCGAATTGCTGCGGCGCTACAAGACCATGTCGATCCCCGATCTGCTCGACCTCTCGGTCAACTCGACGCTGTCGCGCACCGCGATCACCTCGACAACGACGGTGCTGGCGCTTGTGGCACTCGTGCTGTTCGGCGGCACGGCGATCGAAGGCTTCGCGCTCGTGATGCTGTTCGGCGTGGTGGTCTGCACCTATTCGGCGATGTTCATCTCGACGCCGGTCCTGCTCTATCTCGACGTGCGCTCGGGCGTCAGCCGCGGCGAGGCCACGGACGAGAAGGTGCCGGCCGGCGCGAAGAGCTGAGCGGCGCGGCGCCGTCGTGATGAGCCGCTTCGACGGCTTCGTTCCCGGGCGCCACCAGCTCGACGCCTTCGGCGCGGGCGGCTTCCGATTCGCCGGGATGAGCCATCGCGGCTCGGTCCTGGCGCTGCCCGGCGGCATCCGGATCTGGCCGGTGGCGCGCTTCTCCGAGATCACGCCGGCGACGCTCCAGCCGATTCTGGACGAGGCGGAGAGCATCGACTTCCTGCTGATCGGCACCGGCGCCGACATCGCCTTCATCCCGCATGACTGGCGGGCCCTGCTGAAGGAGCGCGGGATCACTGTCGAGGGCATGGCGACCGGCGCCGCGGCGCGGACCTACAACGTTCTGGTGGCCGAGGAGCGGCGCGTGGCCGCGGCCCTGATCGCGATGGACTGAGCCGCCGGCTCTCCGGACGCCCGTCCGAACGGCCATTGCCGCAAATCGCGCCGCCCATGTCGTGAAGGCGTAGCCATCGCCCTGCGCCTCGTCCTACACTGGCGATGTCGTGGCCGAGGGGCAGGCACCGGATCGAGGCCAGATGATGCCGCAGGCAACCGAGACCGACCGTCGCAGCCAGGCCGCGCTTTCAGCCCTGCCCGAGGCCTATGGCCATTGCGCCACGCTGGTGCGCGAGCAGGACCATGACCGCTACATCACCTGCCTCTACGCGCCCGAATCGCAGCGCCCGTCCCTCTTTGCGCTCTATGCCTTCAGCCTTGAGATCGCCCGCATCCGCGCCCTCGTCAGCGAGCCGCTGCCGGGCGAGGTCCGGATGCAGTGGTGGCGCGACCTGCTCGAGGGGCAGGCCAGCGGCGAGACGCAAGGGCACCCCGTCGCCGCCGCGCTGCTCGATACGATCGCGCGCTATCGCCTGCCGATCGCGCCGCTGACGGGGCTGATCGAGGCGCGCATCTTCGATCTCTATGACGACCCGATGCCGTCGCTGCGCGATCTCGAGGGCTATGCCGGCGAGACCGCGAGCGCGCTGGTGCGGCTGGCCTCGATCATCCTCGCCAATGGCCGCGATCCCGGCGGGGCGGCGGCGGCGGGCTATGCCGGCGTCGCCTATGCGCTGACGGGGCTGATGCGCGCCTTCCCCTGGCATGCCGCCGAGGGGCAGGTCTACCTGCCCGGTGACATCCTCGCCCGCAACGGCGTCACCCGCGACGACATCGTGCGCGGGCGCGGCGGGCCGGGCGTGCTCTATTCGCTGAAGGAGCTGCGCGGCATCGCGCGCGGGCATCTGGCGAAGCTGCGCGAGCTGCGCAGCACGGTGCCCTCCGCCGTGATGCCGGCCTTCCTGCCGGTCGCACTGGTCGAGCCCTATCTCAAGCGTATGGAGCGCTCGGGCTACGACCCCTACCGCACGATCATCACGCTCCCCGCCTGGCGCCGGCAATGGGCGATCTGGCGGATGGCGCGTCAGGCGGGCTGATTCCTGATGTCATTCCGGGGCGTGCCGCAGGCATGAGCCCGGAACCCACGACTGGGTGAGCTGGACAGGTTGAGGGTCGGCGGACGGCTCGCCCGGTCGTGGGTTCCGGGTTCGACGCTTCGCGTCGCCCCGGAATGACACGGAGCGCTACTCCGCTGCCTGAGCCTGCCCTCCGCCGGCCCAGGCCTCCATCTCGACCTTGGCGCGGGCGGTCAGGGCGTGCTTGCGGGCGACGCTCTTGGCCGGGCCTTTCAGCTTCTTGCCGTCGGGGCCATGCGTCGCCTGGCCCTCGATATGCGGGAACAGGCCGAAATTGATGTTCATCGGCTGGAAGGAGCGCGGCCCCTCGTCGATGGTGACGATGTGGCCGCCGGTGATGTGGTTGACCAGCGCGCCCAGCGCTGTCGTCGCGGGTGGCAGGTCGAGCGCCTGGCCGAGCCGCTCGGCCGCCGCCATGCGCCCCGCCAGCAGGCCGATCGCGGCGCTCTCGACATAGCCCTCGCAGCCGGTGATCTGGCCGGCGAAGCGCAGGCGCGGATCGGCCTTCAGCCGCAGCCGGGCATCGAGCAGCTTCGGCGAGTTCAGATAGGTGTTGCGGTGGATGCCGCCGAGCCGGGCGAATTCGGCGTTCTGGAGGCCCGGGATCATCCGGAAGATCGCGGCCTGCTCGCCATATTTCAGCTTGGTCTGGAAGCCCGTCATGTTGAACAGGGTGCCCAGCGCATTGTCCTGGCGCAGTTGCACCACCGCATAGGCCTTGACCGTCGGGTTGTGCTTGTTGGTCAGGCCGACCGGCTTCATCGGGCCCCAACGCAGGGTCTCGCGGCCGCGCTGCGCCATCACCTCGATCGGCAGGCAGCCGTCGAAATAGGGCGTGCCCTCCCACTCCTTGAACTCGGTCGTCTCGGCGGCCAGCAGCGCGTCGATGAAGGCCTCGTACTGGTCGCGGTCGAGCGGGCAGTTGATGTAGTCGGCGCCGGTGCCGCCCGGACCCGCCTTGTCGTAGCGCGACTGGAACCAGGCCTGGTCCATGTCGACCGAGTCGAAATGCACGATCGGGGCGATGGCGTCGAAGAAGGCGAGCGCATCCTCCCCCGTGAGCGACTGCAGGCCGGCGGCGAGCGCGGGCGAGGTCAGCGGGCCGGTGGCGATGATGACGCTGTCCCACGCCGCCGGCGGGAGGCCGGCAATCTCGGCGCGGTCGATCGTGACCAGCGGATGGGCCTCGAGCGCCGCGGTGACGCCTTGCGAGAAGCCGTCGCGGTCGACCGCCAGCGCTCCGCCGGCCGGGACCTGATGCGCGTCGCCCTTCTCCATGATCACCGAGCCGAGCCGGCGCATCTCCCAGTGGAGCTGGCCGACCGCATTGGAGAGCGCGTCGTCCGAGCGGAAGGAATTGGAGCAGACCAGCTCGGCCAGACCTTCCGTCTTGTGCGCCTGCGTGCCGCGGACGGGCCGCATCTCGTGGAGGATGACGGGGACGCCGGCCTCAGCGATCTGCCAGGCGGCTTCGGAGCCGGCGAGACCGCCGCCGATGATGTGAACGGGTTCCATCCCCGGGATGTGTCGCCAGCGGCCGCCGACGTCAAGGGAAGCGTGGCCGCAAATGCAAAATGCCCGCCTTGCGGCGGGCATTCGCTCTTCAACCGGTCTTCGCGAGGGAGGGTCGCTCAGTCCGGGAGAGACTACACGGCGCCCCGCATGCGCGGAGCGAAAGCGTCTTCAGACGGCGGCGTGGGTGCGCGCGACGAAGGCGATCTCCGAGCGCGACAGGCCGAGGTCGTCGAGCTCGCGGTCGGTCAGGCGGGACAGCTCGCGAACGGTCTCGCGATAGCGCAGATAGGCGCGGATCTTGGCGGCGATCATGGTGACGAACATAACGGGTTTCCTACGGGTTTCCGGAGCGGGGCGGTGCCCACAGCGACGAATTCGTTGTGCAGTGCATATAAGTGAGCCAGCCCGCCCCAAACAGAGGCATGATGTCAGTTCCGTCATGCGTTTTGAGCATGAACCATTCTCGAAACCTTCATTTTTGCCGCTTCGCCCGCGTCCAGCGATTAACGGGTCGGTCAGATTCGACGGATTTCTGCCTAATACCTGCTCATCAAGCTGACGACACCTCACCGGTCAGGCCAATTTGCCGCCGCATTGGGCAGGATGGGGCCTTAACGATGTTGCGCTGCAGCTAAGCGCTGATTCACCCTCTTTCCTGCGAATCGGCGCGCTCCAGGCCGGAAAGCGGGCCGGGCTGCGCGAATCCGGTGTTGTGGCCTCGACTCCGCAGCCACCGTTGCGCGCGACCGCCTCGGCGATACGGGCCGGGCGGGGATCAGTCTCCCCTCTTCGCCCCGAGGGCAGGACGGGGGCGTGCCTCGGGGAGACGGTGGCGCTCCTTGCGGGCCGTGACGCGTTCGGCCACTCTGGTGGGGCGGCTCCGCCGACATGGAGCGGTTTGCGCTGATCGTCGAACGCGGGGGCGAGGCCGTGACGGACAGGAGCGGGGATCTCGACCGGACGCTGGAC
>NCCO01000291.1 GCA_002279705.1 Allobosea sp. 12-68-7 | reverse complement strand
CTACCGTGCGCATCCTCCAGGAGCTCGACTTCGCCGAAGAGAGAGTTCTGGAAGGCCAGTCGGCGCCTTCGGGACTGGTCCGCGTGACCGTCTCGCCGGCCTTCGGAAGGATGTTTGTCGTTCCGAGGCTGCTGGATTTCAGGAACCGATTTCCCGACGTCGTTGTCGAGATGGACGTCTCGGCGCGGCATGTCGACCTGATCGAGGAGGGTATAGACGTCGCGGTCCGCATTGGGCGGCTCTCGGATTCAGCCCTCATCGCCCGACACATCGGCGACATGCGGATGATGACGCTGGCCTCGGCCGGCTATCTCGCCCGGCACGGTACACCGCAGACGCTGGAAGAGCTGCGCACCCACCGGCGTATCGGCTACGTCTATCAAGGCAATATTGTTGAATGGGAGTTCGAGCGAGAGGGCCGCCATATTGCGGTCGATGGTGGGGGAGCATTCCGAACGAATGATGCCGAGCATGTCCGGGCCGCGGTCCTCGCGGGCCTCGGCATTGGCCACCATGCGAGCTGGCTGTTCACGGACGTGCTGGCCTCCGGCGAAGTCTCGCAAGTTCTGGAGCCCTATGCGCCGCCGCCGTTGCCGATTGCCGCGGTGACCGCTGCCGGGCGGCGCATGCCGTCTCGCGTGCGGCATTTCATCGATTTTCTCGCGGCGATTTGTGCGGACGAGCCTGAATTGAAGATCGAAGGGAGCTAGAGTGGGGGCAGCCGACGACTCCGGATTGGCCTCGCACAGGCGGACCAGTCCGGTCGATCCTGGAGAGTAGGCTCCGCATGGGTTCCTACGCCGCGCCGTCCCGCACCGTCGGGCGGCTGAAGCGCCCGTTCGGCAATCTCTATTACGAAGTGTGCGGCAGCGGCCCCGCGCTGCTGTTCGCGCACGGGCTGGGCGGCAATCACCTGAGTTGGTGGCAGCAGGTGGCGCACTTCGCGCCCCGCTACACCTGCGTGACGTTCGCCCATCGCGGCTTCGCGCCGTCCGACGCGGTCGCTGGTGGTGTCGATCCCGCCGACTATCCGGGCGACCTCGCCGCCCTGATCGATCATCTCGGCCTTGCCGACGTGCGACTGGTCGCGCAGTCGATGGGCGGCTGGACGATGCTGGAATATGCGCTCGCCCGGATCGGTGCCGTAATGGTGACGGTCAATCCTGCTTTCCGCCGCGCCGAACTGGCTTACCTCCTCACCCAGGGTCGCATCGGCAGCCTGTTCGTCGTCTCCCTGGCCAGCACGAGTGCACTCGAAGCGCGGGGCATGGGCGCGGATGCGGCTGCGCGCGTGCACCGCAAGCTCGGTGTGCGATGCGTGGAGCGCGAAGGCCGTCACCGGATTGCCGAAGAAGTCACTGCGCTCGCTGCGCTGCGCCGGCGCCTCATCGAGGGCGT
>NCCO01000170.1 GCA_002279705.1 Allobosea sp. 12-68-7 | reverse complement strand
CAGGCCGATCTCGTCCTGGATGTAGAAGCCGGCGAGGCGCCCATCGACCTTGGGCTGCTCGGCCTGGTTGGTGGGGATGTTGTTGCAGGTCGTGAAGGGGGCCGTGTAGATGCCGCGCGCCGGCCGGGCCGGGCAGGCGTCGGAGCCGGCGCTGTACTGCTCCAGGCTCGACATGCGCAGCTCGGTTCCGGCGATGACCTTGTGCGACAGCATCCCGGTGTTGAAGTTCTTGATGACGTGGCCGTTGAAGCCGTAGGCCTCTTCCTCGTTCTGGTTATCGCGGGCGTAGAGGCCGACGATGCTGGTGTAGCGGTAGCCGTTGGTCAGGTCGTTGCGCTTCAGCCGCTGCCAGTAGGCGAGGGCATGGGCCTCGTCGAAGAAGGAGCCCGGCATCTTGTAGTCGTAGCTGAGCGAGACGCGGTCGCGCTGGACGTCCTCGCCGGTGCGATAGGCGCCGGGACGGTAGTTGCCGGTCAGCGAGACCGCATTGTCGCGGTTGTAGATCCGGTCCGAGCGCTTGAAGGTCTCGGCGGTCAGGCCGAAGCGGTGCGCCTGATTGTTCGAGTACTGATAGAGTTTGGCGAGGAAGCTGTACTGGTCGAAGTCGCGCGGATTGGGCTCGGTGCGGGCGGCACCGATTGTCTTGACGTTGCCGCCATTGTCGGTCTCGTGGCCGCTGCGGAAGCCGCCCTGGATCAGGGCCCAGGTGTTATTCCAGCGCGCCGCGCCCGCCGCGCTGCCGAAGACGGCCCGGTCGGTGCTGTCGAAGCCGGTCTTGGCCAGCGCGCCATAGCTGCGGCCATTGCGGATGATGTCCTCGGGGTCGAGCGTGCGCACGGCGAGTGCGCCGCCGAGCGAGCCGGCGCCGATCGTGCTGCCGCCGCTCGGGCCGCGCAGCAGGTCGAGCGTCGAGAGCGAGTGGAAGTCGAAGGCGGTGCCGCCGCCGCGGTTCAGGCGGGTATCGATCAGGAAGGGCTGGCGGATGCCGTCCACCGTCGTCAGCACGCGCGCGCCGTCGAGGCCGCGGATGTTGAGGCTGTTGTTCTGGCGGTTGAAGGTGATGCCGGCCTCGACGCGGGTCGCAAGCTCGCTCAGGCTCTGGACCTGCTGGCGGTCGAGCTGCTCGCGCGTCGTGCGGGTCGTGGTCGGGCCGGCGACGAGGGCCTGGCCCGGCGCGGCGCCCTCGACGGTAATCTGGTCGAGCACGACCGGCGCTTCCGCTGCCGGGGCGGCCGGCGCGGTGCGGCTGCGCGTTGGCTGCTGGCCCGAGCCCACCGCGTCACTGAGTTTAAAATGAATATAAACAACGCCTTATACGCTCAATAAGGCTCTCATCGATTATGGATGGAGTCGAAAACTGTCAATCACTCGTGGCGCGAAGAACAAAGTTCGATGCGGCGAAGACACAATCGTTCAATCACTCCAATTAAAACTTCACTTTACATTGCTCTAAAGAAGCGATGCGCGTCGGCGGCGGGCCGCGCGGCGGGCTCCCGATCTCGTGAACGATCCGGGCGCCGGCGCCGACATGTTCCTGTTGCAACGCGGCGGCAGGCTCCCAACATGAGCGCCTGAATCGGAACGCTCTCTCACCATGCTCGACCGCCGGACCATGTTGACAGGATCTGCTGCGATGACGGCGTCGCTGGCGCTGCCGCTGGGGAGTGGCCAGGCGGCCGAGGCCGATGTGATCGTCATCGGGGCCGGGGCCGCCGGGATCGCGGCGGCCCATCAGCTCAAGGCGGCCGGCCGCCGGGCGATCGTGCTCGAGGCGCGGGGCCGGATCGGCGGGCGCGCCTTCACCGACGCCTCGCTCGGCCCGGCCTATGATGCTGGCGCCATGTTCATCCACTGGGCCGAACGCAACCCTTGGGTCCAGATCGCCCGCGATCTCGGCATCGAAACACCCAGCGAATCCTGGGGCGGCGGATTTCGCGTGTTTGCCGGCGGGCAGCCGATGGCCGATGCCGACCGGCAGAGGCGGCGCGGTGCCTTCGGCCAGATCGACCGGCGGCTCGAGACGGTCGATCTGGCGAAGCGCGACGTCTCGATCCGCGATCTGCTCGGCGATCTCGGCCCTGATCTGGCGCCGATCGCCTCGTCGGGGCTGCTGCTGTCGATCGGCGAGGAATCGGAACGGATCTCGGCGCGCGACTATCAACGCCTCTGGGCGGGCGACGATCTCCTCGTGCCCTCGGGCTATGGCAACCTGGTCGCGCGGCACGGCGCCGGGCTCGACATCCGCCTGAACCAGCCGGTCAGCGAGATCCGCTGGGATGGGCCGGGCGTGAGCGTGACGACGCCGGCGGGGACCCTGCGGGCGCAGGCCTGCATCGTCACGGTGCCGGTCGGCGTGCTCAAGGCCGGCGCGATCCGCTTCACGCCCGAACTGCCGGCCCGCACGCGCGACGCGCTCGACGGCATCGGCATGGGCGCGCTGACCAAGATCGCGCTGAAGGTCGAGGGGGACCGTTTCGGCATTTCGCCGGGCACCAGCTTCCTCGAGGCCGGCTCGCCGAAGCGGCTGATGAATTTCGACCTGTTTCCCGAGGGCAAGGACCTGATCGTCGCGTTCTGCGGCGGCGACCATGCGCGCGAACTCTCCGCTGCGGGGCCTGCCGCGGCGCGCGACCATCTGACGACGCTGCTGTCGACGATGATCGGCTCCGACATCCGCAAGGCCGTGACGGGCATCTCCTTCCCCGCCTGGTGGACCGACCCGTTCTCGCGCGGCTCCTATTCGGTCTGCCTGCCGGGCCGGGAAGCGGCGCGCGAGCAGCTGGCCGAGCCGATCGGCGGGCGCCTCTTGATCGCTGGGGAGGCCACGGCCGGCGGCGGCGCCATGACGGTGGGCGGGGCGACGCTGGCGGGGCGCGCGGCGGCCGCGGCCTTGGCGCGGATCAAGGCCTGAGGCTGGTCGCAGGCCGCTGCCGACCTGTCCGTCATTGCGAGCGGAGCGAAGCAATCCAGCAGACGTCGGGCGCTGCCGCTCTGGATTGCTTCGCTCCGCTCGCAATGACGCCGGGGCGTGACGGCCGTGAACCGCGAGCTACAGCACCAGCTCCCAGTTCTGCCCGACGAGGTCCTGGCCGAAGGAGTGGTGCGTCTCCTGCGCGATCAGCCGGAAGCCCTCGGCGATGTAGATCGCGCGGGCCGCGTGCAGGATGTCGTTGGTCCAGAGCTGAAGGCGGGCATAGCCGGCCGCCCGCGCGAAGCGAATAGCCTCACGCACCAGCGCCTTGCCGAGGCCGAGCCCGCGGGCCGGCCGGTCGACGATGACCATGCGCAGCTTCGCGGTCTCGTCGCTTTCGCGCATCACGAAGGCCGAGCCGAGGATCTGCCCGTCGCGCTCGGCGATCAGCCCCTGTTCCAGGCCGGGACGGAATTCGCGCAGGAAGCGCGCCGCGATCTCGGCGACGAAGGCCTCGAATGCGATGTCCCAGCCATAATCCTCCGCATAGATCCGGCCATGGGCCGCGATCACCCAGCCGATATCGCCGGGGCGGTGCGGGCGAATGACGGGCGTGGCGGCCTTCGCCGAGGCGCCGGAGAGCAGGCTCTCGGCCTCGATCAGCGCCGTCACCAGCCGGCCGCGCTGCGCCTCGTCGAGGGGGCGCAGCCGTCCGGCGGCTTCCGCCTGCGAGGCCGCGTCGAGGGGTGCGAAGACGGCGTGCCCGGCCTTGCTCAGGCGCAAGGTCAGGGCGCGCCCATCGGCGGTCGAGCGCTCTCGCAGCAGCCAGCCTGCCGCAGCGAAGCGCTTCAGGATGCGCGAGAGATAGGCGGGGTCGAGCCCGAGCGCCTTCGCAAGGTCCCCCGCGCGCCAGCCGTCGCGCCGGGCGAGTTCGTAGAGCACGCGCGCTTCGGTCAGGGTGAAGCCCGAGCCGTGCAGGCTGCCGCTGAGCGCACCAATGAGCCGGGTGTGGAAGCGGTTGAAACGGCGCAGCGCCGCGACAGCGCTTTCAAGATCGGACATGGCGACAAACTCCGCCGCTCATCTCGACCCAAATAATGGACTGAGTCAACTAAACTGGGCGGGCGCCCTGTCCGGTTTCTTGACGGTCCCTTAACCGGGCTCTGGTGGAATCGCCGCCTTCGCCACGTTCCCGGGCCGCTCGCGCATGCAGGTCGATCTTCTGGCCGGAACCACGCATCGTCCCGCCGTTCTGGCGCGGACGGTGCCGACCATCCTCGTCTTCGATTCCGGGCTGGGCGGGCTGACCGTGCTGGCGCGCGTGGGGGAGGCCTGCCGCGGCGCCGATATCGTCTATGCGGCCGACGATGCCGGCTTTCCCTATGGCCGGCTGGCGGAGGGGGCGCTGGTTGCCCGCGTGTTGGCGGTGATGGAGCGCCTGGTCGCGCGCCACCATCCCGATCTCGTGGTGATCGCCTGCAACACGGCCTCGACGCTGGTGCTGCCGGCGCTGCGGGCGCGCTTCGCCATTCCCTTCGTTGGCACCGTGCCGGCGATCAAGCCCGCCGCCGCCGCGACGCGCTCGGGGCTGATCTCGGTGCTGGCGACGCCGGGCACCGTGGCGCGCGACTACACGCGTGGGCTGGTCTCGACCTATGCCGGCGGCTGCGACGTCACGCTGGTCGGCGCGACGGGGCTCGCCGCGCAGGCCGAGGCCGCCTTGAAGGGCGAGCGGGTGGAGGACGCCGCCATCGCCGCCGAGATCGCGCCCTGTTTCGTCGAGCGGGGCGGGCGGCGCACCGATGTGGTGACGCTCTCCTGCACGCATTACCCGCTGCTGCTGGAGCCGATGCGGCGCGTCGCGCCCTGGCCGGTCGAGTGGATCGACCCGGCGCCGGCGATCGCGCGGCGCGTCGGGCAATTGCTCGGTGCCGATGCCGTCGCCGATCGGGCGGGCGGGCATGAGGCGGTCGCGGTCTTCACCTCCGGCGCCGGGATCACCGGCCCGCTGCGCATCGCGCTGGCGGGCCGCGGGCTGGCCGAGGTGCTGATCGAGCCGATGCCGCTCGTCAGCTGAGGCGGGGCCTCAGGCGAAACGCGCCGGGGCAAACGGCGTCGGATCGACGAAGACCTTCTGGCCGGTGACCATCTCCGCGATCATGCGGCCGGTGACGGCGGCCAGCGTCAGCCCGTGATGCGCATGGCCGAAGGAGAACCAGAGGCCCTTGTGCTTGGGGGCCGGGCCGATGATCGGCATCATGTCGGGCGTGCAGGGCCGGCGGCCGAGCCAGGGCTCGGGATCGATCCGCTCGCCGAGCGGGAAGAGGGTGCGGGCGATCGGCTCGGCGCGCTCGAGCTGGACCGGCGTCTTCGGCGCATCGCGATCGGCGAATTCGGCGCCGGTCGTCAGGCGGATGCCCTGCTGCATCGGGGCCAGGAAATAGCCGCGCTCGGTGTCGAGCACCGGGTGATTGAGCACGGCGTTGCCCTGCGGCTTGTAATGCATGTGATAGCCGCGCTTGACCGCCAGCGGCAGATTGTAGCCGAGCCTGCGCGAGAGCACGTCGGCCCAGGGGCCGAGCGCCACGACGACGTCGCGCGCCTTGACCGTGGTGCCGTCGGCCAGCGTGACGCTCCACTCCGCGCCGTCCTGGGCGAGCGTGCCGGCATCGCCGAGCGCGAGCCTGCCGCCCAGCGCCTCGAAGCGCGCGACATAGGCCTTGGACAGGCCGAGCGGGTCGATCACCGTGACCGGGTCGGTCCAGTGCAGGCCACCGATCAGGCTGTCATGGTCGAGATGGGGCTCTTCGGCCTTCAGCGTGTCCTTGTCGAGGGCCCTGTAGTTCAGCCCGAAATCGCGGTTCCAGCACGCGGCTTCAGCCAGGCGCTCGTCCTGCTGGGCGGTGGTGCGGAAGACCTTCATCCAGCCCCTGCGGCGCAGAAGCCCGGTGGCGCCGGCCTCTTCCGCGAGCGCGTCGTGCTCGCTGACGCAATGCTCGATCAGGGTGGCGTATTTCTGCGCGATCGCCTCGTGCTGGGAGGCGCGCGAATGCATCCAGTAGGACCACAGGAAAGGCGCGAGCTTGGGGATTGCGCTCCAGTGGTAATGCGCGTCGATGGTGTTGTTCATCGCGTAGCGGATCAGCGCGCCGAAATCATGCGGGAAGCCGTAGGGGTAGACGCCCTCGCGCTGGATCAGCCCGGCATTGCCGTAGCTCGTTTCCTCGCCCGGCCCGCGCTTGTCGACGAGCAGGACCGAGCGGCCCGCCTTCTGCAGGTGCAGCGCCACGGAAATGCCGACGATGCCTGCCCCGAGAACGATCGTATCCGTCGCCATGACCCGCTCCTGACCGCACAACCCCAGCAAAAATAGCGGTTTGCCGCGCCTTGTCAGCGGCGCGATGGGATTTTGCGCGGTTGCCGGCCAAGTTTCGCAAGATTTGCGCCAAGCGGCCGTTCCGTGCCGATGCGAGCCGGCAAAGCGCGGCACCGGCGCAATTTTCTGCCGGCGCAGGGCGGGGCTGTCGCGGCGGCGGGTGACGCGGGCGTCCCGATCGGCCAGTGTCGGCATCCCTCCGGCCGTTTTTTCGAGACTCAAGCCTCTCATGCTCATGCGCATCGCCGCTTCACTGGCCGCCGGCCTCGCCTGGCTCGGGCGTTACGGCACGCAGGGCTTCGCGCTGTCGATCTTCCTGGGGCTGGCGCTGCCGCAATTCTCGGCTGCGGCGCGCCCGCTGCTGCCGGTGACGATCTTCTGCTTCACCACCATCGTCTTCATGCGTGCGGATGTGGCGATCATCGCGGGCCTGCTGCGCAGCCCGGGGCGGCTGATCCTGACCTGCCTGTGGATGGTCGCCGCACCCGTGGTGCTGATCGGCGGCGCTTTCCTGATCGTGGGCCGGGACGCCATCGACCCCGGCCTGCTGCTGGGGCTCGCGATCCTCGCCGCCGCGCCGCCGATCATGTCCTCGCCCGCGGTTGCGCTGATCTATGGCTTCGAGCCGTCGCTGATCATCGCCGGCGTCATCATCACCACCGTGGCGAGCCCGATCGTCGCGCCGATGCTGGTGGAGCTGCTGGCGGGCGCCGCCGTGCCGCTCGACCGCTGGGTGCTGACGCTGCGGCTCTTGCTCTTCGTCGGTGGTGGCATGGCGGCGGCCGCGGTTCTGCGATGGGCGCTCGGCAACGCCCGGATCCGGGCGATGAAGGCCAATCTCGATGGCTTCGGCGTGCTGATGTATTTCACCTTCGCCATCGCGGCGATGGACGGCGTCACGAAAGCCGCCTTCGACAATCCTATGCGGGTCAGCGGTTTCCTGGCGTGTGCCTTCGCGGTCTCGATCATCGGGCTGGTCGTCAGTTATATCGCCTTGCGCTTCCTGCGCCGCTCGGAGCGCTTCATGGTCGGTTACGGCGCAGGCCAGCGCAACATGGGCATGATCGTCGCGGCGTTGGGGGCCGGCGTGCCGCCCTCGACCTTCCTGTTCTTCGCGCTGGCGCAGTTCCCGATCTATCTGATGCCCTGGCTGCTGAGCGGTTTTGCGGGACGCATCCGCCGGGAGGAGGCGGCTGCTGACGGGGCCTGACGGGGGACCTTGCGAGGGTCGCTGGGTTCCATCGGAGTTGTCCCATGATCACGCTCTACAGCGGCCCGCTCAGCCTGTTCGCCCGCAAGGTCGAGATCGCGCTGCGCGAGAAGGGGCTGCCCTTCGAGCGGGTGATGGTCCCCTTCAACCAGACGACCGGCTACGACCCGAAGCATCCGGAGGTGCTGGCGCTCAATCCCAAGGGCCAGGTGCCGGTGCTGAGCGATGCCGGGCTCGTGCTGTACGACTCGACGGTGATCGTCGAGTATCTCGACGAGGCCTATCCCGAGATTCCGCTCTATCCGGGCAGCCCGGCCGAGCGCGCCCGCTGCCGGCTCGACGAACTCTTCGCCGACGAGATCCTGCTGCAGGCGCTGAAGCCACTGATGCACCGCACCGGGCCGTGCCCCGCCGACCCGGCGCGGCGGGCGGCGCAGCCAGCCCGTCGAGCGCAATGCCATCGGCCGGCGGGTTGAAGGCGGCCGACATGAAGGTCTCCATGCAGTGCGCCACCGCGTCCATGCCGGTCGCGGCGCGCTGAGCGTTCCGCCGTCGCGGGGCCGGAGCTTCGAATCCGCAATTCCCTTCGCCGGGTCCATGCTTTAAACCGCGCGGCATGAGCGCCCCCATCCGCATCGCCCCGTCCATTCTCTCGGCCGACTTCTCGAAGCTCGGCGAGGAGGTGCGCGCGATCGATGCCGCCGGCGCCGACTGGATCCATTGCGACGTGATGGACGGGCATTTCGTGCCCAACATCACCTTCGGGCCCGATGTGCTGAAGGCGATCCGCCCGCACACGACCAAGTTCTTCGACGTGCATCTGATGATCGCGCCGGTCGATCCTTACGTCGAGGCCTTCGCCAAGGCCGGCGCCGACCTGATCTCCTTCCATGTCGAGGCCGGCCCGCACCCGCACCGGACGCTGCAGGCGATCAGGGCGCAGGGGAAACAGGCCGGCATCGTGCTCAACCCCGGCACGCCGGCCGCCATGGTCGAGCCGCTGCTGGATGATCTCGACCTCATCCTGCTGATGACGGTCAACCCCGGCTTCGGCGGGCAGAGCTTCGTTCATTCGGTGCTGCCAAAGATCGCGCAGGTGAGGGCGCTGATCGGCGAGCGGCCGATTTCGCTCGAGATCGACGGCGGGGCGACGGTCGAGACCGCGCCGCTGGCGGCCCGGGCCGGTGCCGACGTCTTCGTTGCCGGCTCGGCCGTGTTCAAGGGCGGCCCTTCCGCCTATGCCGGCAACATCGCCGCGATCCGTCGGCCGGCCGAAGCCGCGCGCGGGGCCTGGGTTTGAGAGTGTAGTTCAGCCCTCATCCTGAGGAGCCGCGAAGCGGCGTCTCGAAGGATGTTCCAGGGGGCGCCTTCTGGAGCATCCTTCGAGACGCGCTCCTGACGGAGCGCTCCTCCGGACGAGGGCTCGTGTGATGACAAGGACGAGACGATGATCCCGCGCTATTCCCGCCCCGAGATGGTCGCCATCTGGGAGCCGCAGACGCGGTTCCGGATCTGGTTCGAGATCGAGGCGCATGCCACCGACAAGCTGGCCGAGCTCGGCGTGGTGCCGAAGGAGGCGGCCGCGACGATCTGGGCCAAGGCGAAGGACGCCACCTTCGACGTCGCCCGGATCGACGAGATCGAGCGCGTCACCAAGCATGACGTCATCGCCTTCCTGACGCATCTGGCCGAGATCGTCGGCCCCGAGGCGCGCTTCGTCCACCAGGGCATGACCTCCTCGGACATCCTCGACACGACGCTCTCGGTGCAGCTGGCGCGCGCTACGGATATCCTGATCAGTGATGTCGATGCGCTGCTGGCCGCCATCAAGCGCCGCGCCTTCGAGCACAGATTCACCCCGACGATCGGCCGCTCGCACGGGATCCATGCCGAGCCGGTGACCTTCGGGCTCAAGCTCGCCCAGGCCTATGCCGAGTTCGATCGCTGCCGGGCCCGGCTCGTGGCGGCCCGTGCGGAGATCGCGACCTGCGCGATTTCGGGCGCGGTGGGCACGTTTGCCAATATCGACCCGAGCGTCGAAGCCTATGTGGCGCAGAAGATGGGGCTCACGGTCGAGCCGGTCTCGACGCAGGTGATCCCGCGCGACCGGCACGCGATGTATTTCGCCACGCTCGGCGTCGTCGCCTCCTCGATCGAGCGGCTGGCGACCGAGATCCGGCATCTCCAGCGCACCGAGGTCTATGAGGCGGAGGAGTTCTTCTCGCCGGGCCAGAAGGGCTCCTCGGCGATGCCGCACAAGCGCAATCCCGTGCTGACCGAGAACCTGACGGGCCTCGCCCGCCTCGTGCGCGGCATGGTCGTGCCGGCGCTGGAGAACGTCGCGCTCTGGCACGAGCGCGACATTTCGCACTCCTCGGTCGAGCGGATGATCGGCCCCGACGCCACCGTGACGCTCGATTTCGCCCTGGCGCGGCTGACCGGCGTCGTCGACAAGCTGCTGATCTATCCGCAGAACATGCGCAAGAACCTCGACAAGCTCGGCGGCCTGCACAACTCCCAGCGCGTGCTGCTCGCCCTGACCCAGGCCGGCGCCAGCCGCGAGGACAGCTATGCGATGGTCCAGCGCAACGCGATGCGGACCTGGGAGCATGGCGAGGATTTCCTCACCAACCTCAAGGCGGATGCCGACGTCACCGCGCGGCTCTCGGACGCCGAGCTCGAGGCGATGTTCGACGAGGGCTACCATTTCAAGCATGTCGACACGATCTTCGCCCGGGTGTTCGGGGTGCCTTGAACCAACTGGTCAACCAGTTTAAACTCAACCCATGATCATCGTCGGCGCCTTCGAGGCCAAGACCAAGTTCTCCGAGTTGCTCGACCGCGTCGAGGGCGGGGAGGAAATCGTCGTGACACGCCATGGCAAGACGGTGGCCCGCATCGTGCCGGACGCCGTTCCAAACGACGAGGCGGCGCGCAAGGCGAGGGCCGCCGAAGCGCTCGCCCGGATCATGGCCCTTCGCGAGCATTTCAGGGCGAAGGGCGTGTCGTTTTCGGTCGAGGATATCATCAGCGCGCGCGACGAGGGGCGGCGCTAGGTGGTCGTCGTCGACGCTTCCGTGGTGATCGGGGCGACGTCACCGGACGAAGGCCTGCCGAATGCCCTGTCGCTGGTGGCGAGAGCGTTTGAGGCTGGAGCGATCGCGCCGGCGCTGTTCGCCTACGAGATCGAGAATGTGCTGCTGGTCAAGGAGCGGCGACGTGCCTTCAGCCCATCCGACCGGCAGCGCACCTCGGACGTGATCGCGTCGCTGCCAATCGATGTCCGCGCTCTTGATGCGCAGCGTGTTCGGAACCGCATCGCACCGCTTGCGACCCGGACGGGGCTTTCCGTCTATGATGCGGCCTATCTCGACCTGGCGATTGAGATGGGAGCGCCCCTTGCCACACTGGACCGCAGGCTGAGCGCGAGCGCTCGCGCGGAAGGCGTCGAGCTATTGCTGCCATGAAAACCTCCGACACCGACATCCTCATCGTTCCCGGCTGGTCCGGCTCGGGGCCCGATCACTGGCAGAGCCGCTGGGTCGCCAAGCTCTCGACCGCACGCGTGGTCGAGCAGGAGGACTGGCACACGCCGTCGCGGCTCTGGGCGGAGCGGATCGTCGCGGCGGTGCGGGCGGCGACGCGGCCGGTCGTGCTGGTCGGGCATTCTTGCGGGGTCAGCGCGATCGCGCATGCGGCCGAGCATCTGCACCCCGGCGAGGTGACCGGGGCCTTTTTGGTGGCGCCCGCAGCCGAGCGCGCCAAGCGCGAATTGCCGGGCATGACGCAGGCCTTCGCCGCGCATCGGCGCCATCCGCTGCCCTTCCGCAGCGTGCTGATCGCCAGCAGCAACGACCCCTACTGCACGCCGGAGGAGGCGCGCGAGCTGGCGGCAGCCTGGGGCGCGGAGTTCGTCGATGCCGGCGAGAGCGGGCACCTCAACAGCGACTCCGGGCATGGGCCCTGGCCCGACGGGCTTTTGCGTTTTGCCGGCTTTCTCAGGAGCTTGACGGCGGTTCCGCAGAAATAGAGTCAGCGGGTGGCGGATATCGTGTTTCGCCCATTACAAGCGCATCTAACCAGTGGCGCACAGGGTTCAAGCGTGGTTGCTCGCTGGGTAGAGGCTCAAGCGCAATTCCCCTCCGACAGCGCGGATGGCGTCGACTGCCTCGTACGAGAGCAGCGCTGTGGTAGCCGGCAACGCCTGAGGTTCCATCGCAAAGCCGATGTCGAAGCATCTTTCCTCGGACCTCCGCCAATGCTCGGCTATCCCCGGAGGCATCCCTCTGATCAGCGAGGCCAGCGCGAGAGCGCACAGGTCGGCACTTTCGAACTGTTCAAGATGCTCAAACGATAGATAGTCGCGACCGCTCGACATGATTATTGCCCGGCCGTCAAGATACTCCAATAACTTTCCAGCTTCTGAGCTTCGGACATCCACGTCAACGTTAAGAAATCGAAGGGAACCAAGTCCCGGCTCTGCGCTCATCGCAATCCAACCTTCATCCCAACGCCACTACATGTCAGAATCGTCTGCAAATCACTCGAAGCCGTCATTGTCCTGGCCTTCCAACTCCGCGCTCCCACCCCCCAAACAAAACCGCCCCGGCTTTCACCGGGGCGGTCTCGTTTCAGCCCGTCGGGCGATCAGCTGTCGAGATCAATTCTCGATATAGGTGATCTTGCCGTCGGCGCCCTTCTTCCAGGTGTACATGGTGTAGTCGGGGCGGGTGATGTCGCCCTTCTTGTCGAAGGCGAGATCGCCGATGACGGTCTTGACCGGCGCGCCGCCGCGGAGCGCCTCGGCGACCTTCTTGGGATCGAGCGAGTTCGCGCGCTTGGCGCCTTCGGCCATGACCTGGACGGCGGCGTAGCTGTACAGGGTGTAGGCCTCGGGCTTGAAGTTCTTGGCCGCGAACTTCTGGACCACCGCGGCGGCCTCCGGGCGCTTCTGCGGGTCCGGCGGGAAGGTCATCAGCGTGCCTTCGACGCCGGGGCCGCCGATCGTGGCGAACTCGTCGGTGGTGATGCCGTCGCCGGAGAACAGCACGATGTGGTCCACCACGCCCGCCAGTTCCATGGCATCGACTGCGATCTCGATATCCATGCTGCCGCGCACCCGGCGCCGGCCCTGCGCGTCGGTGAACTCTCGTGCTATTTTTGTGACGACGGAATAGCCATTATAGTCAAGCCAATCCAGCAATGGCCGAATGGAAGAGTATTCCTGGTCCTCGATGATGGTCGTGTAATAAAACGCGCGCAGAAGATAGCCGCGCGACTGAAATTCCTTCAGCAGACGTTTGTAGTCAATATCGAAGCCCAGCGCCTTTGTGGCGGAATAAAGATTTGCTCCGTCAATCAGGAGGGCAATTTTTTCTTGGCCAATCATACGCGGAGTTCCGGGCACAGGAGATAAACGAGAAAGCTAGAAAAGATATAAACTGGAGCTTCGCGCCTTTTTTCCGACGAAGCGCCGCAAGGTGCAAGCGAAAAGGTGGATGCCCTTGCCGTTTCCCGCCGATTGGTCTAAGCAACCCGACTTCCCATAGGTCTTTTGTACCTTGTTTACCGCGCACGAGGGAGTGCCGAGCCCATGGCCCGTGTCACCGTTGAGGACTGCATCGACAAGGTCGACAACCGTTTCGAGCTGGTTCTCCTCGCCGGC
>NCCO01000169.1 GCA_002279705.1 Allobosea sp. 12-68-7 | reverse complement strand
CGGTGACCGGCGGCGCCGACGGCAAGCGCGTGCCGCGGCCGACGCTGGCGGGTATGACGCTCGATCGCGAGACCTTCGAATTCTGGATGTTCTACATCACCCTGGAGCTGGCGGTGGTCGCGGCGCTCGGCGTCGCGCGCTATCTCGTCTCGCCCGGCGGCAAGGCGCTGGAAGCGATCAAGTCCAACGAGACGCGGCTCGAATATCTCGGCGTCTCCAGCCGCAAGGTGCTCTACGGCGCCTATCTGCTCTCGGGGCTGCTGGCGGGTCTGGGTGGCGCGATCATCGCGCTCGTCTCGGGCCATGTCACGCCGGAGCTGGCCTATTGGGTGCGCTCGGGCGAGTTCGTCTTCATCGCGATCCTGGGCGGCGTCGGCGGCGTGGCGGGGCCCTTCCTGGGCGCGCTGATGTTCCAGATCATCCGCGGCTATGCCGCCGTGCATGCGCCGGAGACCTGGCATGCGGTGCTCGGCGTAATGCTGCTCGTTATCATCTTCTTCGCGCCGAGCGGGCTCTACGGGCTGATCGCAGGCCGCAAGCGCGCGGTCTCTCCCGGCGCCGGCGGGGAGGCCGGCCGATGAGCGAGATCATCCTCGAGGCGCGCGATCTCGAATTGCGCTTCGGCGGCGTTTTGGCGGCCAACAGCGCCTCGCTGAGCGTGCGGGCTAATGAGCGCATCGCCATCATCGGCCCCAACGGCGCCGGCAAGACCACCTTCATCAACCTCTGCACTGGCTATCTGAAGCCGCAATCGGGCTGCGTGATCTTCGCGGGGCAGGACGTGACGGGGCTGTCGCCGCGCGCGATCACGCGACGCGGCATCGGCCGCTCCTTCCAGATCCCGCAGCTCTTCACCGACAACACGGTGATGGAGAATCTGCTGCTGGCGCTGAGCGCGCGCGAGGGCACATGGTCGCCCTTCCTGAGGCTCGACCGCCACCCCAGGCGCGAGGAGATGGTCGCGCTGCTCGACAGCGTCGGCCTGCGCGACACCGCCGCGCGCCCGGTGCGGGAACTGCCCGAAGGCATGCGCAAGCTGATCGACATCGCGGTGGCGCTGGCGCTCGATCCGAAGCTGATCTTCATGGACGAGCCGACCTCGGGCGTGTCCAGCTCCGAGAAGTTCCAGGTGATGGACACGCTGACGCGGGCGCTCGACGCCCGCGCCACGACCGCGATCTTCGTCGAGCACGACATGGACGTGGTCGCGCGCTACGCCAGCCGCGTCGCGGTCTGGTCGGGTGGGCGCATCGCACTGGAAGGCACGCCGGAGGACATCCTCAATCATCCCGAAGTCCGCGAAACCGTGATCGGGGTGGGAGTCTAGCCATGCTGGAGATCAGGGGACTGTCGGCCGTCATCGAGGGCGTGCAGGTGCTGCGCAAGGTCGATTTCGCGCTGGCCGAGGGCGCGACCGTGGCGCTGATCGGGCGCAACGGCGCCGGCAAGACCAGCCTGCTGCGCGCGATCATGGGCTTCATGACGGTGACCGAGGGCACGATCGCCTTCGACCGCCGGCCGATCCTGACGATCCCGCCCCATGAGCGGCCGCGGCTCGGCATCGGCTACGCACCGGAGGACCGGCGGCTGTTCTCGAGCTTCTCGATCGAGGAAAACATCCGCCTGCCGGCCGAGGTGATGAAGGTGCCGGGCGCCGAGATCGCCAGGCGGCTGGAGGGAATCTATCAGGTGCTGCCGGAGCTGGCCGAACTGCGCCACCGCGCGGCCGCGGGACTTTCGGGCGGTCAGGGCAAGATGGCGGCATTGGCCCGGGCGCTGATGGTGGGGCAGCGTGTCATCCTGCTCGACGAGCCGTTCCAGGGGCTCGCGCCGGTGCTGGCGCAGCGTTACGCGACCGCCCTGCGCGCGCTGCGCGACAGCCATCCCGAGATCGCGTTGCTCATCACCGAATCCAACCCCAGTCTGCTGCGCAGCTTCGCCGAGCGCGCCTATGCGATCGAGCGCGGCGAGGTCACCGAGGTGGTCGGCGGCCTGGCGGCGAGTTCGCTCGAAGCGGCGGGGCTGCATTAGGTCCGGGAGGGGCTCGGCGTCGGCTCGCAATAGACATCGGATGATGTGAGATATACATTTTTGAGTATATCAGGAGGTCGTCATGCAGGTCGCGCGTTGGGGTAACAGTCTGGCCGTGCGTCTGCCCGCATCCGTCGTCGAGGCGCTCGGCCTCAAGGAGGGCGACGCCATCGAGATCCGCGTCGCCGGCGAGCGCGCCTTCGACATCGCCCTCGACCGCAGCCGCGAACGGGCGCTCGAACGGGTCCGCGCGCTGCGCAAGCCGCTGCCGCCCGGCTGGCGTTTCGATCGTGACGAGGCCAATGCGCGGTGACGGCCGCGCGCGAGTTCCTGGATACGAATGTGCTGGTCTATGCGTTTTCCGATGATCCTCGTTCAGCCCGCGCCGAGGCTCTGCTGGCCAAGGGCTGTGTGAGCGGCGTGCAGGCGCTCAACGAGTTCGCCAACGTCGCGCGGCGCAAGCTCGCGATGGAGTGGCGGGAGGTGCGGGAGGCTCTCGACGCGCTTCGGGCGCTGCTCGCTTCGGTCGCACCCCTCGATCTCGCAGTGCATCTCGCCGGCATCGAGATCGCCGAGCGCCACCGGCTCTCAGTCTATGACGCGATGATGATCGCGGCGGCCCTGCGCCTCCGCTGCACGACGTTCTGGTCGGAGGATCTGCAGGACGGGCTGGTCGTGGAGGGACGCCTGACGATCCGCAACCCCTTCGTCGCCGGTTCGAGCTGAACCCAGTCGGCCTTGCGCCCGCGGCGGCGGGTCCGGAACGAAAATCTGCCCTCGATGCGGGGCGAGTACAGGAGCAACGCCATGACCCAGCACTTCATCAACGGCCGCCATGTGGCGGGCCGCAGCGGCGAGACCATGGCCGTGCTGGCGCCGGCCACCGGCGAGGAATTCACCCGCATCGCCTGCGGCACGGCCGAGGACATCGACGATGCGGTGAAGGCGGCGCGCGCGGCCTATGAGGGCGCCTGGGGCAGGCTGACGGCGGCCGAGCGCGGCCGGCTGATCGCCAAGCTCGGGCTCAAGGTGCTCGACAACTTCGACGCGCTCGCCCGCACGGAGGCGCAGGATACCGGCAAGCCGATGGCGCAGGCCCGCGCCGACATCGAGGCCACCGCCCGCTATTTCGAGTTCTATGGCGGCGCGGCCGACAAGGTGCACGGGCATATCGTGCCCTTCCTCAACGGCTACAGCGTCAACGTCATCCATGAGCCCCATGGCGTCACCGGGCATATCCTGCCCTGGAACTACCCGGCGCAGATGTTCGGGCGGTCGCTGACGGCGGCGCTCGCGATGGGCAATGCGGTCGTGCTGAAGCCGGCGGAAGAGGCCTGCCAGACGGCGCTGCGGCTGGCGGTGCTCGCCTCCGAGGTCGGCTTCCCCGATGGCGCCATCAACATCGTCACCGGTCGCGGGCATGAGGCGGGGGCGGCGCTCTCGGCCCATCACGGGGTCGATTTCATGTCCTTCACCGGCTCACCCGAGGTCGGCAAGATGGTGCAGCATGCCTGTGCCGAGCATCTCATCCCCTGCACGCTCGAACTCGGCGGCAAGTCGCCCCAGATCGTCTTCGACGATGCCGATTTCGACGCCGCCGTGCCGATCGTCTGCAAGGCGATCGTCCAGAACACCGGGCAGACCTGCTCGGCCGGCTCGCGCGTGCTGGTGCAGGAGCGCATCTATGACGACTTCATGGGCGCGGTCGCCAAGGAGTTCACCAAGCTGCGCGCCGGCACGCCGGAGATGGATCTCGATTGCGGCCCGGTGATCAACGCCAAGCAGCGCGGCCGGGTGCAGAGCTTCATCGACCAGGCGCGCGAGGCCGGCATTCCGGTGATCGCCGAAGGCCAGATTGCGCAGGGCGTGCCCAATGGCGGCTTCTATGTAACGCCGACACTGTTCGGGACGGTGCCGCGCGGCAACCGGCTGGAGCAGGAGGAGGTCTTCGGCCCGGTGCTCGCCGCCTTTCCTTTCAGCGACGAGGCGGATGCGATCAAGCTGGCGAACTCAACCGAATACGGCCTCGTCGCGGCGGTGTGGACCAGGGATGGCGGGCGCCAGCAGCGCGTCGCCAAGAAGGTCCGCGCCGGCCAGGTCTTCATCAACGGCTATGGCGCCGGCGGCGGCATCGAGCTGCCCTTCGGCGGCACCGGCAAGAGCGGCCATGGCCGCGAGAAGGGCTTCGCCGCGCTGGAGGAGTTCGCGGTGACGAAGACGATCGTCCACAAGCACGGGTGAGAACTGTCATTCCGGGGCAGCGCGCAGCGCTGAACCCGGAACCCACGACTGGGTCGGACGTCAATCGGCGCAATGACGGGCTCACCCAGTCGTGGGTTCCGGGTTCGCGCCGTTGGCGCGCCCCGGAATGACAGACCCTCACATCATGATGATGTGCCGGATCGTGCGGCCTTCGTTCAAGGCGTCGAAGCCCTCGTTGATGCCGTCGAGCCCGCTCTGGCTGGTCATCAGCCGGTCGACCGGCAGCTTGCCGCGCTGATAGAGGTCGACGAAGCGGGGCACGTCGCGCATCGGGATGCAGGAGCCCACATAGGAGCCCTTCAGCGTGCGTTCCTCGCCGACGAGGCGCACCGGCGCCAGCGACAGCGTATGGGCGGGGTTGGCGAGGCCCGCGGTCGTGGTCGTGCCGCCGCGCCGCGTGATCTGGTAGGCGAGGTCGAGCGCCTTGACGGAGCCCGCCATCTCCAGCCCGTGATCGACGCCGCCTTTGGTCGCGGCGCGGATTGCCTCGATGACGCCGGGATCGCCCGCGTTGAAGGTGTCGGTCGCGCCGAGATCGCGCGCGATCGCAAGCTTCTCCTCAGACAGATCGACCGCGATGACGCGGGCGGCGCCGCAGGCGGCCGCGCCCAGCAGTGCGCTCAGGCCGACGCCGCCGAGGCCGACGACGGCCACCGTTTCGCCGGCCCGGACCTTGGCCGTGTTCACCGCCGCGCCGACGCCGGTCAGCACCGCGCAGCCGAAGAGCGCGGCGATCTCGTGGGGGATGTCGGCCTCGAGCTTTACCAGCGAGTGGCGCGAGATCACGGCATATTCGGCAAAGGCCGAAACGCCGACATGGTGATGCAGCGGCTTGCCATGGGCCGAGAGCCGGCGCCCGCCGCCGATCAATTCGCCGATGCCGTTGGCGGCGTTGCCGGGCTCGCAGAGCGCCGGGCGGCCCTCGCTGCAGGG
The DNA here is from genome assembly GCA_002279705.1 of Allobosea sp. 12-68-7. Lineage (GTDB taxonomy): Bacteria > Pseudomonadota > Alphaproteobacteria > Rhizobiales > Beijerinckiaceae > Allobosea. The sequence continues at coordinate 5,878 of NCCO01000169.1, read as the reverse complement.
CGAGCAATGGCCGCAGGAGGGCACGAAGACCATGATGACGCGGTCGCCCTTCTTCAGGTCCTGAACGCCGGGGCCGGGCTCGACGACCTCGCCGGCGGCCTCATGGCCGAGCACCATCGGCACGGGACGCGGGCGGTTGCCGTCGATCACCGAGAGGTCTGAATGGCAGAGACCGGCGGCGCGGACCCGCACCAGCACCTCGCCGGGCCCCGGCGGAGCGAGCTCGATCTCCTCGATCGAGAGCGGCCGGCTCTGCGCGTAAGGGGCGGAGACGGGGCTGGCGTGCAGGACGGCGGCGCGGCATTTCATGAAGGCGTTCCTCGGCAGGCTTGTGTCATTGCCGCCATCGGGCCGCAAATGGCGGGGCCTGTCAAAGATCGTTTCGCGATCCCCGGCATAAGCGGGGAGCATGCGGGCGCATGGCCGCTCGGCCATAGCATTTCCGTCTGAGCGGGATCGCCAAATCGCATTGGTCGCGGGCAGCGGGCCCGGCCAAAGATGGCGCTCCCAAAAACATGGCATTCCCAGGAAGACCGAGGACAGATCATGAGACTGAAGGGCAAGACGGCGCTGGTCACCGGCGCGGCGCAGGGGTTCGGCTTCGGCATCGCCGAGACCTTCGTGCGCGAGGGCGCACGGGTGGCGCTGCTCGATCTGAATGGCGACAAGGCCAAGGAGGCCGCTCAGGCGATCGGCCGGCGGGCTTTCGCCGTGACCTGCGACGTGGCCAAGGCCAAGAGCGTCGAGAAGGCGGTGGCGCGCGTGATCGCGAAGGTCGGGCGGCTCGACATCGTCGTCAACAATGCCGGCACGACGCATCGCAACATGCCGATGACCGAGGTGACGGAGGAAGAGTTCGACCGGGTCTTCGCCGTCAACGTGAAGTCGATCTATCTGATGACGAAGGCGACGGTGCCACATTTCCGCGAGCATGGTGGCGGCGTGATCCTCAACATCGGCTCCACCGCCGGCGTCCGGCCCCGGCCGGGCCTGACCTGGTACAACGGCTCCAAGGGGGCGGTGAACCTGCTGTCGAAGTCGATGGCGGTGGAACTGGCGCCGGACCGGATCCGCGTCAACGCGATCGCGCCCGTTGCCGGCGAGACGCCGCTGTTGGCGACCTTCATGGGCGAGGATACGCCTGAGAAGCGCAAGGCCTTCACCGCGACGATTCCCTGGGGCCGGTTCTCGACGCCGCAGGACATCGCCAATGCGGCGCTGTTCCTGTGCTGCGACGAGTCCGAGATGGTGACCGGCAGTGTGCTGGCGGTCGATGGCGGGCGCTGCGTCTGAGAGTCGGCGCTGGCGGCGCTGCCCGCCGCCGGCGCTCAGGCCGCCTTGTCTTTCATGCCGCCATCGGTGAGGCGGTACCAGGCGATGAACCTCAGCGTCGAGCAGGAAAGCTGGACGCTGCAGGAGGGCGACCGCTTCCGCTTCCTGTCCTCGCGGCCGCACCGCTTCGCCAATGCGGCGGCGGGCGAGACGCGGGTTCTCTGGGTGAACTGCCTCTGAAGGCGCTCAGAGCGGCCGGCGGGAACTCGCCACGCCGAAATGGCAGATCGGCTCGCCGGGCTTGGCCGTGGCGGTCGCGAGCAGGGCGCCTGCGGGCACGCGGTCGCCGGTCTTCCACCCCTCGGCGACCCGGTCGCCTTGCGCCTCGCAGATCACCACTTCGGTCATCTGGATCACCGAGGCGAGCGCCGGCGCAGGGGCGGGCGCGTCGATCAGGCCGAGATGGGCGAGCGTGTTGCGGATGGCGGTGTCGCCGATCTCGACGGAAGCCGGGTCGTCATGCTGCCCGCATTCCAGCGTCACGCCGTAGCCGCCGGCAAAGCGCATGAACTCGGTCGTGCCGAAGCCCTCGGTGACGGCGAGCGGCGGCAGGTTCAGCCGCTCGCGCGCGGCGATGATCTGGACGTAGTTGTCGAGCCAGCCATGGATCGCGACGGGTACGCCGAGGCAGGCGGCGAGCGCCAGTTCCGCCGCGCCGTGCCGGAAGGGCTCGAGTGGGCCGGTGTTGTCCTGCGGTCCGAAGAAGACGAAGGGCTCGCCCTCGCCGCGGAAGGAATGCACGTCGAGCAGCACCTCGTGCTCGCGCAGCAGGGCGCAGAGCCGGCGGCCGATCCGGTCCTCATTGTCGAGCGGCTGCAGCCGCTCGCGCAGGTCGCGGTTGAGGTTGCGGTCGCCCTCGCGGGTGTTCTGGCGATAGGCCTTGGGGTTGGTGACGGGCACGAAGGTGACCTCGCCGCGCGCGATCAGCAGGCGGCCGGCCCGGCAATCGTCGACAACGCGCGCGATCGCCTTCGGGCCGCAGCTCTCATTGCCATGCACGGCGCCGAGCACCAGCAGCTTGGGCCCCGCCTGCAGGCCCTGGAAGCGGATGCTCTCCAGCGGCGCCGCGTCAGTGGCGGGAACGGTCCAGGTCGTGTCGGCAGGGGCTGTCATCGGGGAGTCCGGAGGGGGAGGGGCGGCGCTGCATCAAGCAACCGATCAAAACATCCCGACAAAAGGCCTTGCCATAGGGGGCGTCCACATACCAACCAGACATCAGTCGATTCGGGAATCCCGTTTGTCCACACGGCCTAGCAACGATCTCTTCGGGGTTAGGCTTCTTCTGCGGCATCGGGCGTCCTTCAAAGGGCTCAAAAACCTCCTTCCCGAAGGGCCACTTTTCAGGGGGTAGGCCAATGGCAGTCCGGGCATCAGACACATGTCTGGTGACCCCATGCCCGCGACATCTCGCCAGCAACCGAGCGCGCGTTCCGTCAGCCCGCGCGTGAGCGTGGGCTCAGCGAAGCACCTTGGTCATCGCCTCTCAGACCGTGTTGCGGGCCAAGATGACCAAGCTCTTCACCCTGTCAGGCAGCCGATACGTCGACCGCGCAGGTCGTATCGCCTTCCTGCAACCGAGTTGGCAGTACGATCGAGCGCGCGACGACCGCGCCGTTCATTCGGGCGACGAGGTTGCGAGCACCGGTCACGCCCATGGCGTTCAGTGGGGTGCGAACGGTGGTGATCGGCCGCGGCAGGACCGTGTTGAGCTCCAGGCCGTTGAAGCCGGCGATGCCGACGGCTTGCGGGACCGGCAGCGCCAACCCCTCGCAGACCGAGAGGCCCCCGAAGGCCATGTGGTCGTTGAGATAAGCGATGACGTCGGGCCGCGGCCCTGGCCGCTTCAGCAAGGCTTCGGTGCCGATGGCGCCAGCCACAAAGGCCGCGCGCCGGTCGACCCGCTCGACCACCATCTCGGCAACACCGGCCGTCGCGAAGCTGGCGCGTAGGCCTGCCAGCCTTTTGTCGGCCCGTCTGTCGCGTCCCTCCGGAACACTAACGAAGGCCGGCCGACGATAGCCGCAGGCATGAAGGTGACGGCCGAGCATCTCTCCGGCCGCATGGTGGTCGACACCGACGCAGATATCGATCGGATCGTCGCAGACATCCCAGATTTCCAGCGTCGGGATTTGCAGGGCACGCAGATGGTCACGCATCTCCGGCGCATGGTCGATCCCGCTGAGGACCAGTCCCGCCGCGTTCCAGTCCAGCATGCGCTCGACCCAGGCCGCCTCGCGGGTGCGATCATAGTCGGTCGTGTCGATCACGGTGTCGAAGCCGGCATGGCTCAGTGTAGCGCGCATCCCATCGAGGATTTCGGGGAAGACGTCGCTGAACAGGGTCGGAATCGAGATGCCGATCAGCGAGGACCGCGCACTGGCGAGGGAGCGTGCCGTGCGGTTGGGCCGATAGTCCATGACCTCGGCCATGCGCAGGATTTCGGCGCGCATCGCTGGCGAGACGCCCTCGACACCACGTAGTGCCCGCGACACCGTCATCATGCTGACGCCGACCGCGCGGCCGATATCCTTGATCCCGACGTTGATCTTACGCGTCATGACCGCTCCGCCCGACGCAACGTTAGCGCTAACGTTGATTTTCGCAAAGCCGGATTAACTTCGGACGCCCGGTGCGACATCCTGCCGGCAACAATAAACAAGATGGGTGGAAATGTGCCTGAGATCGTCTTTGCGGGCGTCGAGAAGCGTTTTGGCGAGGTCCAGGTGCTCAAGCCGCTGGACCTGACCTTGCCGGACGGCGAGTTCACGGTCCTGGTTGGACCCTCGGGCTGCGGCAAGTCGACGACCCTGCGAATCCTGGCTGGTCTCGAGACCCTCACGAAGGGCGAGATCTATTTCGACGGCACGCCGGTCAGCCGACGCGACCCTAAGGACCGGGACATCGCGATGGTGTTCCAGGACTATGCCCTCTACCCACATATGAACATTGCGCGGAACATGTCCTTCGCGTTGCGGCTGCAGCGCCGCCCAAGGGCGGAGATCGACGCCAAGGTGCGCAGCGTGGCGCAGATGCTGAACATCGGGCATTTGCTCGACCGCAAGCCGGCGGAGCTGTCCGGGGGGCAGCGCCAGCGTGTTGCGATGGGCCGGGCCCTGGTGCGCGACGCCTCGACCTTCCTGTTCGACGAACCCTTGTCCAATCTCGACGCCAAGCTACGGGCGAGAATGCGAACCGAACTGGCCGAGCTGCGCCAGCGCATCGCCAAGAACATGGTCTACGTCACCCATGACCAGGTGGAAGCCATGACGCTGGGCGACCGGATCGTGGTGATGAACGAGGGGGTGATCCAGCAGCAGGGCACGCCGCGAGAGCTGTTTGAGAACCCCATCAACCAGTTCGTGGCCGGCTTCATCGGTTCCCCGACCATGAACTTCCTGCCCGGCAACATCATCGCCAGCGGAGATGCATTGTCCGTGAAGGGTGAGGATTTCGAGCTCGCGCTGCCGCAACGACCGGGTGGATGGCCCGTCCGGGCCGAGCCCGTTCTGGTCGGCATCCGCCCCACCGCGATCGAGCTTGCACCGCGTCCCGGCAGTGCGCTGCGCCTGAGCGTGATCCTCTCGGAATACCTCGGGGCCAGCGCCGTCATCGCGGCGCGCTGCGGTGACACGCGCATTCTCATCGAAACGCCCAGCGTCGCGCTGCATCGCCCTGGCGATGCGATCACGGCCTCGGTCGCGCCCGAGCAGATCATGATCTTCGCAGCAAAGAGCGGACAACGGCTCTAACGAGACCAATCAGAGGAGGACACATGTTCAAGGTTTTCACAGGCGCAACGCTGGCCGCGATGGTGCTGGCAGGGTTGGCAGGCAGTGCCCAGGCCGGGCCCTACGACGCGCACAAGGGCAAGACGCTCGTGGTCAACTTTCCGGCCCATCCCCACTATGACGCAGTGGTGAAGGTGCTGCCGGAGTTCACCAGGCAGACCGGCATCAAGGTCGAGGTCGACCAGCTCGAATACCTCAAGATGCGCGAAAAGCAGACCCTCGAGCTGACGAAGGCCAAGGGCGATTACGATCTGATCGGCTATGTCGTCTTCTCGAAGGCCGACTATGTCTTCGCCGACCAGCTCGAGAACCTCGCGCGGTTCTTCATGAACCCGCTGCTCTCGGACCCCGCCTACGACGCCGCCGACATCATCCCCGGCTATCTGCAGAACATCGGCGTGGCCGGCGGCGAAAAGGGCTACCTGCCTGGTCCGACGGGCTCGCTGTTCGGCATCCCCTTCGGAGCGGAGACCTCGATCCTCGGTTATCGCAAGGACATCTTCGAAAAGCACGGGCTGAAGGTTCCCGCGACCTATGACGAGATGCTCGACCTCGCCTGCCGGATCCCGAAGCTAGAGCCCGGCATGGGTGGCCTGGCCTCGCGCGCCGCGTCCGGCCAGCACGCGGCGCATGCGTTTCTGCTTCACCTGGCTCCGCTGGGCGGCCGCGTTTTCGACAATCAGTGGAACCCGATCATCAACAACGAGGCTGGGGTCAAGGCGGCCCAGGCGCTGAAGACCATCGTCGATTGCGGCCCC
>NCCO01000290.1 GCA_002279705.1 Allobosea sp. 12-68-7 | reverse complement strand
GACTGGTTGCGCAATTCGCGCGGACCATGGCGCGTACCGGCGCGGTTGGTCACCCCGCCGTCGAACGGCACGCCGAGCAAGGCGATGTCCACCTCGGCGGGCTCGGCCTGGGGCAGGCGCATGAAGGTGGCGATGCCCGCGAAGCGCGGGATGCTGCCGGAATCCGCCGGCTCGAACTTTCCAACCATTGAAGAACCTGCCATCTGGCTCAAGCGGGCCGCGCCCGCGCTGTCAGAGATTGAATTCCTTGCGCACCGCCGCGGTGATGCCGGCGACATAATCGTCCATCAGCCACTGGCCCTTTTCGGCGGTCGAGCCATGCGCCACCGCCAACACGCCGGACGCCGGAACGAAGCCTTTCGGCACCGGGTGCATGTCATAGGTGGGGAATTGCGCCGGCCCGTCGGACGGCACCTCCTCCATCTCCACCAGTTCCGGGCGCACCAGGAGCATGAGCGAGGTTTCCAGCAGGCTCGCATGTTCCAGGTCGATGCCGGGGAAGCCGTCGGGGAACAGGCGTTCCAGCGTTTCGCGGCGGGCGAAATCCCAATATTCCAGGCGCATCAGCTGCATGCCGGTGATGCCGTCGCGGCGCAGCTCGCGCAGGCCGAGGTCCACGCCCTCGACGCCGGGCCACATGTTCTCGTAATGGCCGTTCACCACCACGATGCGCCGCACGCCATCGGCGCCGAGGGCCCGGATGACATCACGCAGCACCAAAGCGAAGGTGTAGGCGTCCAGGCTCGTGGTGCCGGGAAAGGCTTCGCCGCCGCCGGAGCGGGGCTGGGACTTGTAGCCATAGGGGATCGCCGGCGCGACGATGCCGCCGATCTGCGCCGCCACCCGCGCGCATACGGCGGTGGGCAGCACCACGTCCACGTTCAGCGGCAGATGCGGGCCGTGCTGCTCGGTGGTGCCGAGGGGAATGAACACCGTCGCCCCGGCGGCGACCTTGGCCTGATATTGCGGCCAGCTCAGTTCGGCCATGTAGACGCTATCGACCATCTTATGTCCCCTCAGTGCATGGCCGCGCCGCCATCGACGCTGATGCATTGGCCGGTGATGAAATTCGTATGGCGGGAAGCGAGGAAGGCGACCGCCTCGGCCACCTCCTCCGGCCGGCCGATGCGGCGCAGCGGATTGTGGGTTTCCAGCGCCTGCTGGGCAGCGTCCATGCCGGCGAAATTGAGCAAGGGCGTATCCACCGGCCCCGGCGCCACGGCGTTCACGAGGATGCGCGGGGCAAGCTCGCGCGCCCAGGAGCGGGTCAGCGCCAGGATCGCGCCCTTGGTGGCGCAATAGCCCGAGGCGCCCTGCCGGCCGAGATAGCCGAGCTCGGACGCGATATTGATGATGCGCCCCTGTTCGCCGAACAGCCGTGCGGCTTCGCGCGCCATCAGGATGGTGCCGCGCACGTTCACCGCCAGCATCTTCTCGAAGGCGGC
>NCCO01000168.1 GCA_002279705.1 Allobosea sp. 12-68-7 | reverse complement strand
AGGAGCAGGGGCTGGGGCCGGAGCGCACGCCTGCGGCCGAGGCGCTGCGGGACGGGCCGCCGGGCGGGGTGCCTGCGCCTTGGTCTGGGCGAAGGCAGCTTCGGCGAGCTGGCGCAGGCGGGCGGGCTCGGTCGAGGCCGACATCGTGCCATGGCCGGCAGACGCGCCTTCCGGCCCTGTCCTAAACGCCGCCACGAGGTCGTTGAGCTGGCTGATGCGGTTGGAGAGCGAACCAGCGGAGGCGGCGCTCTGCTCGGCGAGTGCGGCGTTCTGCTGGGTCATCTCGTCGAGATGGGCGACGGCCTGGCTCATCTCGTCGATGCCGTTAGCCTGTTCGCCCGACGCCGCGGAAATCTCCGCGATGGTGGCTGCGACCTTCTTCGAAGCGCTGAGGATCTGGCTGAGCTGCTCGCCCGCCTGACGGACGAGCTTCACGCCCTCGCCGACCTCGGTGTTGGACGACGAGATCAGCGCCGAGATGTCCTTGGCCGCCTCACTGGAGCGCTGGGCGAGCGTGCGGACTTCGGACGCCACGACCGCGAAGCCCTTGCCGGCATCGCCGGCCCGGGCGGCTTCCACCGCCGCGTTCAGCGCCAGCAGATTGGTCTGGAAGGCGATGTCGTCGATCACCCGGATGATGTCGGAGATCTTGGTCGAGGCGCTCTCGATGCGCGACATCGCGTCGACGGCCTGGCCGGCGATGGTGCCGCCGGTCTGGGCCGCCTTCATCGCCTCGTCGGCGATCAAAGCGGCCTGGCGCGACGCCTGGGCCGAAGCTTTGACGGAAGCCGCGAGTTGCTCGGTCGTTGCCGCCGTCTCCTCCAGCGAGGAGGCCTGCTCCTCGGTGCGCTTCGACAGGTCGTCGGCACCCATGTTGATCTCGCGGGCGGCGAGCCCGACATCGGCAGAGGTCAACTGTATGGTATGGACCGTCTCGGCCAGACGCTGCACGGTCCCATTGATGCTGCTTTTGAGTGCGCCAAGCACACCACGATAATCACCTTGGACCGTGTGAGTCAGGTCGGCTCCGGCGACAGCGTCCATGACCTCAGCAAATTCCGTCGTCGCCTTCTCTACCAGTGCTGAGACGTTGTTGAGCCCGACGGCAATCTCGCGAACGAACCCGTCCTTGTTGTCGAGCGGCAGCCTCGCCGAGAAGTCGCCGTTCTGGGCGGCGCCAACGACGGCAGCAATTTCGGCCTGACCCAGGAGCTCGGCCGTCACGTTCCGCCAGACGAGCGTGTGGCCGATCGTCGAGCCATCTGCGCCGCGGATGTAGGCCATGTCGACCAGGATGGTCTCGTCGCCGATGTCGTAGCGGACCTTGCGGATATCGCCATTGTCGACCAACAGCTTCCTGGAGAGGTTAGGGTTGGTTCTGTAGTAGTCGAGATGTTGACCGACCATTTTCTCGACAGCGAAGTCGCCCTTCACGGCACGGAAAACGGGTTCCATTCTCATCAGCATCTCGACCAGGGACGCGCTGAGGAAGGTGATGTTCTCGTCCGGGTCGGTGATCATCAACATGGTCGGCGACTGGTTCATCGCAGCGATTGTCAGGGCGCTGGCCTCGGCCTCGTGCTTACCTCGATCCAGGGCGCGCGCGATCTCGCCGATCTCATTGGCGAGCTTCAGATGCGGAACGGGCTCGGAGAAGTCGTTCTTCTGGAACCGGCGCATCGTTCTGATCAGATCCGCAATCGGAATGCGGATCGACCTGACGAAGCTCAGCGCGATGCCCATGGCCACGAGTACGCCGAGGAGCGCCAATGCAAAGTCGGTGATTGCTTTTGATTTAAGACCCTCAATGCGCTGATCGAGAAGGCTGACGAGATTGCTTTCGACGGCCTGCCAGAGAGCATCCGATCCTGCGGCGATAGCTGCTTCAACGGCGTCAAATTCAGCGGGCTTCACCGGATTAGGACGGTTGCTGGCGATCACCTTCCGAAGGGTTGTGGTCAGCGACGACAGGCGGTCTGCGGCAGCGTTGAAGGCTGCCAGTTGCTCGCCAAGTCTAGAGCTAAGCTCCGGCCGACTATCCTGTGCCGACTTGATTGACGAGCGCAGAGCCGAAAGCCCCATGTCGAAGCGCGTCGAGGCCTGAATGAACGCCTCGTACTCGGTCATCGACACCTCGCGGCCAACACCGACGAACGCTTGGTAGGTCTGCTCCATCAGCGCCCGCGCCACGACGACCTCAGGGAGCCTGACTGTCGCAGCATCCATCAGGTAGTAAGTCGTGACCTCGGGATCGAGCGTCAGGTTCGAGCCGTCGGCGATTTTCTGGATGGCGACCTGACCACGGTCCAAGGCGATCTCGCGTTCTTGCGCATTGGCGAGCGCCTGCCGGAACGCCTCAACTGCTGCCGTCGCGGAAAATCGACCCGAGACGGTCTCGGCCCGCTTCACGGCTTCCACTGCAGCGGGCGTTAGGTTGCTGTCCGGTCGGGCCGCTTCCGCCAATCCAGCCCAAACATCCTTGACCGCCTTGGCGCCTTCAAGCTCAAGAGATGAGAACGCGACGTCCTTCTGAACGGCCTGTCCGATCAGCAAAGTTAGATGCCCGATCGGCAGCATCAAAACGGCCATGATCGCGGCGATCTTCGCACCCACACTCAGCGATGCGATCCTGGTCTTCAAAGGGGTCATTGAGGCGGGTTCCGAAGCCAGGATAGGCTGATGGCAAGCGTGCTTCGCCCACGTTAAATATTACCTAAGGGAATTACATAACCAGCAGGTTGATTGTACTCGGCTTGGGATTAGGAAACGCGCCGCTAGGAGGTCAGTATGGCGGCTCGCGGCTGTCACCGATTGTTGACGATTGGACCATACACGACGGGCTGGTCAGGAGGCCGCCATGTCAGCGCAGGGGTTTCAGTTTCAGGTGACGTCCCGGACGCAAGCCGGTGTTCAGGTTTTTGTCGTTGCTACAGCGACGCTATCCAGCGCGGAGAGGATTCTTCAGCGCAACAATGCCATTGTCGCAGGATCGACGATTGAACTCAAGAGACAGGTGACAGCCGACGACCTGGCCAAATACAGACCAGTGTCGGGAGACGTTGTCCAGATTCGCTAGAATTACCTCCAGATGATCGCAATCGATCTGTAATACCAGGGCTGAACGACATTTTGATCAGCCCCGACAAAATGATGTCTGACGCTATTCTCAGGCGGTCGAACGGTTGAATGGCCTCAATCGAGAACTTGCACGATACGGTCGTGGGCACCTCGTAGTAGGTTACGCGATGCTGGGGGAGTGTGCCTCCCACGGCGACCGAACCGGCATATATGCGACGGCGAAGGGTGACGACATATTCGCGGAACTTCGGCGTGTTGTCGCCGATACTACCACCCACGATGGCGCCGCCTACGCCGCCGACCATGGCACCCACGGTGCCGCCGACGACTGAGCCGACTTGACCGCCCAGTGGGTTATGCGCCGGAATAGACGTTCTCCGGTCGATGACAAACGTTTGGTTTGGGGCATTGCCCCAATGTGAGCATGTGGCGCGAGCCCGCTACTGCAGCCGGAACTCGCTGCCCACCGCGCGCAGGTCGGCGGGGCCGATCAGGTCCTTGTGGCTCACCGTGACGCGGAAGAGCTTGCCGTCGAGCTTTGCCTGCCAGAACTCGAGGAAGCGGTTGAGTTCCGGAAAGCGGGGGGCGAGGTCGTAGTCCTGCCAGACGTATTCCTGCAGGATCGCCGGGTGGTCGGGCATCCGGTAGAGAATGCCGGCTGTGGTCAGTCCGTAGCCCGCGATCTGGCGGGCGAAGTCGCTCGAAGCCATGCCTGTCTGTTCCGTGGTTGCAACCTGCCGATGGCAACGCATCTGCAACGCGGATGCAAGCCGAAAAGTTGCGTTTGTGCTGCCTTTTCAGCCTGTTAGCACTCGTTCGAAAAAAGTGCTGCTGCCCTCTTGAACTGCGAAATCGGCAAAACCAGATCATCGCGCGGGCGAACGTGCCGCAGGGCGCCGCGGTTCCTCAGCCGCGCCGCCGGGGCGTCGCCTGCTTTGACCTGTGACCGACATGAACGGAGGAACTCATGAAGTTTCGGCCACTGCATGACCGCGTCGTCGTGAAGCGCATCGACGCCGAGGAGAAGACCAAGGGCGGGATCATCATCCCCGACACCGCCAAGGAGAAGCCGCAGGAGGGTGAGATCGTCGCCGTCGGCCCCGGCGCCCGCGACGAGCAGGGCAAGCTGGTGGCGCTCGACGTCAAGGTCGGCGACCGCGTGCTCTTCGGTAAATGGTCCGGCACCGAGGTGAAGATCGACGGCGAGGATCTCCTGATCATGAAGGAGAGCGACATCATGGGTGTCGTCGAGGCCACCGCCTCCCTGAAGAAGGCCGCCTGACGGGGCTTCGCCTCCAACCCATCAACCTGAAACCTCAAGTCTGAAGGAGTGAGGAATCATGGCTGCGAAAGACGTCAAGTTTTCGCAAGACGCCCGCGAACGCATGCTGCGCGGCGTCGACACCCTGGCCAATGCGGTCAAGGTCACGCTCGGTCCCAAGGGCCGCAATGTCGTGATCGAGAAGTCGTTCGGCGCTCCCCGCATCACCAAGGACGGCGTCACCGTCGCCAAGGAGATCGAGCTCGCCGACAGGTTCGAGAACATGGGCGCGCAGATGGTGCGCGAGGTCGCCAGCAAGCAGAACGATGCGGCCGGCGACGGCACCACGACCGCGACCGTGCTGGCCCAGGCGATCGTCCGCGAGGGTGCCAAGGCGGTCGCCGCTGGCATCAACCCGATGGACCTCAAGCGCGGCATCGACCTCGCCGTCGAGGCCGTCACCGCGTCGCTCGGCAAGCATTCCAAGACCATCACCGGTTCGGAGGAGGTCGCGCAGGTTGGCACGATCTCGGCCAATGGCGACCGCGCCATCGGTGAGATGATCGCCGAGGCGATGCAGAAGGTCGGCAATGAGGGTGTCATCACCGTCGAGGAGGCCAAGACCGCCGAGACCGAGCTCGACGTCGTCGAAGGCATGCAGTTCGACCGCGGCTATCTCTCGCCGTATTTCGTCACCAACTCCGAGAAGATGATCGCGGAGCTGGAGGACCCCTACATCCTGATCCACGAGAAGAAGCTCTCGGGCCTGCAGACCATGCTCCCCCTGCTGGAGGCGGTGGTGCAGACCGGCAAGCCGCTGCTGATCGTGGCCGAGGATGTCGAGGGTGAGGCGCTCGCCACGCTCGTCGTCAACAAGCTCCGCGGCGGGCTGAAGATCGCCGCGGTCAAGGCGCCGGGCTTCGGTGACCGCCGCAAGGCCATGCTCGAGGACATCGCGATCCTCACTGGCGGCACCGCGATCTCCGAGGACCTCGGTATCAAGTTGGAGACCGTGACGCTCAACATGCTCGGCCGCGCCAAGAAGGTCCGGATCGAGAAGGAGAACACCACGATCGTCGACGGTGCCGGCTCCAAGAAGGAGATCGATGCCCGCGTTTCGCAGATCAAGGCGCAGATCGAGCGGCGGCGCGACCGAGGTCGAGGTCAAGGAGAAGAAGGACCGCGTCGACGACGCCCTGAACGCCACCCGCGCGGCCGTGGAAGAGGGCATCCTGCCGGGTGGCGGCGTCGCCCTGCTGCGCGCTGTCAAGGCGCTGGAGGGTCTGAAGGCCGGCAATGACGACCAGAAGACCGGCATCGAGATCGTCCGCAAGGCGATCACCGCGCCGGCCCGCCAGATCGTCGAGAATGCCGGCGACGACGGCGCCGTCGTGGTCGGCAAGCTGCTCGAGTCCAAGGACTATGCCTGGGGCTATGACGCGCAGTCCGGCGAGTATCGCGACATGGTCAAGGCCGGCATCATCGACCCGACCAAGGTCGTGCGCACGGCGATCCAGGACGCAGCCTCGGTCGCAGGCCTGCTGATCACCACCGAGGCGATGGTCGCGGAGCTGCCGAAGAAGGACGCAGCGCCCGCCATGCCGGCGGGCGGGATGGACTACTAAGCTCTAGTCGGGGGCGCCGCGTTTACCGCGGTGCCCCTTGTCCGTCCCAACGCCCGTGGACACGTGCGCTGGAACAGGAAAGCGTATGAATGCCGGCACGTTCGCACGGCTTGTGAAAGTCGGGTTTGTGGCGGGACGCCAGTGTCAGGAAATGGCGCTCGTCCCCGCACGGGAGCGGCGATGGAAGAATTGCGGGCACCGCCGGCGGCGGCAAGGTCGCATCTATCGATCCGACGGTTTGTCGGCCCCGGCTAAGCGCGGCCCGTCAACCGTCAGAATGTCGTCGAGGCTCGGAAACAGGACGGTCCTGCAGCGATCGAGCCGGGATGCCCTTTGCTCATAATTCGCCCAAGCGATCTTCTGCTGGGTCAGTTTTTCAAGCAGCGCCGTCTTCGTTTCACGGCCCAGCCGGTTCAACTGCCGAGCGCGTTCGGCGGATTTGGTCGCGAACGCAGCCCATGCCCGCATGGCCTCGACCTCGTCGGGGCCCTTCTCACAGCCTGCGTCCCAGGCGCGCCGGAACATTGCGTAGAGGGCATCGACCGGGACGTTCACCCCACCGAAGTGCTTCGCCATTTCGCCCATCGCCTGGTATTGGGCGGACACCGTCGCCAGACTTTTTTCGGCGACGACCAGCTGCTTGCGGTTCCAGAGATCCTTCAGCCGGGCGATCTCCAGCTCGACGAGCGGGATCGCCTTCTTCCGGTAGAGCTCTTCCTTCTGCTTCAGCAGCGCCTGATCGCGCGCCATCTGAGCCTTGACCACGTCGATCTGGATCGCCGCCAGCGTACTCTGATAACCAAAGGATCGACCGTAATCGACGAACATCATGACGGCGACCTGGCGATCGCTGACCGGCTTCGCGGCGTCCCGGCTCTGTGCCGAGGCCGCCGACATTGTGCCAAGGGCGGCCGAGACCGCAGCAGCCGCAATTGCCATTCTCATGCCCAAGATTCCCCTCGTGCCGGCGGGGCCGCGGATCGCTCTGGTCAGTGCCCAAAGAGACGCACGACGCCGCCTCCGCCATGCACGTTGATCGTTTGCCCGCTCACCCAGCCACTGCCCGGCGAGCAGAGCCAGAGCACGGCATTGGCGACGTCCTCCGGGGTTCCGGGGCGGCCCGTGAGGGTATCGGGGTGCTTCATGCGCTGCTGCACGGCCTCGTCGATTCCTGCATCGGCATAGCCGGCGGTGAGGACCGTCCCGATCAGGACCGAGTTCACCCGCACCTTGCGGGCCAGCAAATGCGCGACCGAAACCATCATCTGGTTGAGCGCCGCCTTCGCCGTGGCATAGGGAAGGATGTCGTAGGCCGGTATGGCGGACGAGAACGACCCCGAATTGGTGATCGTGGCGTTCGTCGCCGCCAGCAGATGGGGCAGGCAGGCCATGCTCATCCGATACGCGCTGATCGTATTGAGGCGGTAAGAGGCGATGAACTCCTCATCGGGGATCGCGGTCGGATCGTCCTGCCGGCCGCCCCAGCCGACATTGTTGACGAGCGTCGAGAGGCCCCCGAAAGCGGTGACGGTGGCGGCCACGACAGCCTCGATCTGATCGGTCTTCGTCACGTCGCAGGCCTGGCCGAGGCAGTCTGCCCCCGTTTCGGCGGCGATGGACGCGGCCGTTGCGGCGGCCTTGTCGCCGTCGAGATCGGCGATCATGACTCGTGCACCAGCCCCTGCGAGGCTGCGGGCGATGGCCGCCCCGATGTTCTGGGCACCGCCGGTCACGATGGCCGAATGGCCTGCCATCCGGAACCCGGCAAAAGCATCGAAGCCCATCGATCTCCTCCTGTGTGATCAGGTCGCGCGAGGTCAGTCCAGCTCCTGCACGCCCCCGCCGCTGACGGTCAGCACCTGGCCGCTGATCCAGCTCGCCGCGCGCGAACACAGGAACAAGGCGGCATTGGCGATGTCGGCGGCCTCGCCGAGACGACCCAGCGGCGTGTGCCGCAGCATCGCCGTCTCGACCTCCGGCGTCAGCACCGAGGCCAGCGCGTCTGTGCGGATCGCGCCGGGCGCGATGGCGTTGACGCGGATACCGCGGGGCCCGAGATCGAAGGCGATGTTGCGGGTTAGGTGATTGACCGCCGCTTTCGACGATCCGTAGGAAGCCATGCGCTGGTTGCGGTTCTCGCCGGCCATCGAGGAAATGTTGAGAACGGCGCCGCCGCCCGCTTCAGCCATGTGAGGGGCCGCCAGCTGCGTCAGCCGGAACAGCGAGAAGACATTGAGGTCATAGGCCCAGCGGAAATCGGCCATGGGCATGTCGAAGGGCTTGGGCCCCCCGCCGCCGGCGTTGTTGGCGAGGATGGTCAGGCGTCCGAAGGCTCCGATGGCACCGGCCACCGCAGCCTCGAGCTGGTCTGGCTGGGTGACGTCACAGGCCAAGGCTAGGGAGCGGCCGCCCGAGCTTGCGATGTCGGCGGCCACCTTCTGCGCCTCGACCAGCGTCCTGTCGGTGACCACGACGGCCGCGCCGGCCGCGGCAAAGGTCTGCGCGATCGCCCGGCCTATGCCGGCGCCGGCGCCGGTAACGAGTGCGACGTCCCCGTCGAGACGAAACAGCGATGGATCGTACATGGGGTCCTCCCGACGCCACCGTCGCGATGCGGCTGGCGGGCGGCAAGGGCCTACCTGCTCAAAGCGGGCGCTCTGTTCCCGTTACGATCTTTGAGAGTTGTCGGGCCATGCGCAGAACGCGGTCCATCGATCTGGCATCGAGCGCATCCAGCCCATCTTCGCCCTGACGCGCCAGTGCCACGCCATCGCGAAGGGCGATCACCCAGAGGCCCGACGGTTTTGGGACGATCCAGCCGCGGCTCTCCAGCTTGGCAAGCTTGCGGCGGACGGTTTGCCTGGGAATCCCGGTGACATCGGCGATCCGCGACGCCGTGATCCCGATGGGGCCGGGGATCGAGCGCGGCTTGACCAGGCCGTCGGGGCCGACATCGAGACCGGCCCGCAGATGAACCTGGCCCATGACGGCCAACACCAGCATCTCCTGAAGGTCGCCACCAAAGACGCGGCAGCAATCCGCCAGATGCGCCGTCAGAAACTCGACATAGTGGTAGCGGAGCTGCAACGCGCGCTCAGCCTCGAGGGGATCGCCTTCAGCACGAATGGTGCGGTCTCCTGCACAGCCTAGCCAGGGTCAGAGCCGAGAATGGCTCAGGGCGCAATCGAGCACAGTTCGATCCCGAGCGCAGCTAGCTGGAGCCGTCCGTCCGTTTCTGGGCGATCCCTCCATGTCCGCTGATGGCGCTTCGCCCAGGCGAACGGCTGGCGACTTCCAAGCAACGTTGCCGTGGACTTTGGCCGAAGGCACCTTCATGCTTTACGAAGTACCGGCTCTGCCGGTCTCAACGCCAAGGCCCACACTCCGTTCGATCTGGTCGCTTGTGACAATAGACATTGCAGTCTCGGCAGCAGCAGCGATTTCATTGACCAATTGGGTCGCATCGGCGACGCCGATGGCGTTGATGCCGCGAAGGGCTTTTATGGCGATCATGGCCATTCGTGTTGATGCGAAATAGGCGGCCGCAGTCTGTGGGATGACATCAGCTTTCATTTTGGCTTCGTTTGATCTGTGCTCATCGAGAATTTGCCATAACGCATCCCGGCACAGGTCGATCGCTGCATCTTTGTCCACTCAACTCTCCACAGCTGATCCGATTTGCCGACGCCAGTTCCACAGCCGACTGTTGCGGCTGTGCCATTGAGCTATCTCGATCGCGGCCGAGCAGCAGAATGCATTGGGGGCGGCACGAACGTCCTCGAATGCCCAAAACGGTCATCGGCGCCCACGGTTGGTATTAAAGAGCGCCGCCGATCATAGCAGAACCCTGCATGCGCACGGCCGCAACGGCGCGACCACCAAGGTCGTCCTGATCGCCACGCTCCGCCGCGACAGGCGACACACGGATTCAGAACTCTTCCCAGCCCGCATTGCCGGCGCGGCTGTTGGCCACATTCTTTGCTGGGGTAGGGCCGTAGCGCCGAGTGGCAGCAGCCGTCCGGGAGGCCAGAGCTTTGTCGGCGAATGCAACCTCCGCGAGATGGCGTAAACGTGCCGGCTCAGTCGCAACGGGGCGCGGCTTGGGATCGCGGCTGGCGCGGGCCGACTCTGGCTCAGTCCTGAACGCTGCGACGAGGTCGTTGAGCTGTCCGATGCGGTTGGAGAGCGAGCCGGCGGAGGCGGCGCTCTGTTCGGCGAGCGCGGCGTTCTGCTGGGTCATCTCGTCGAGATGGGCGACGGCCTGGCTCATCTCGTCGATGCCGTTGGCCTGCTCGCCCGACGCCGCCGAGATGTCGGCGATGGTGGCGGCGACCTTGCGGGAGGCGCTGAGGATCTGCTCCAGCGCCTCGCCGGCCTGGCGCACCAGCTTCACGCCCTCGCCGACCTCGGTGTTGGAGGAGGAGATCAGCGCCGAGATGTCCTTTGCCGCCGAGCTCGAACGTTGGGCGAGCGTGCGGACTTCGGAGGCGACGACCGCGAAGCCCTTGCCGGCATCGCCGGCGCGGGCGGCTTCCACCGCCGCGTTCAGCGCCAGCAGATTGGTCTGGAAGGCGATGTCGTCGATGACGCGGATGATGTCCGAGATCTTGGTCGAGGCATCCTCGATCCGGGCCATGGCATCGACCGCCTTCCCGGCGATGGCGCCGCCGGTCTGCGCCGCCTTCATCGCCTCGTCGGCGATCGAGGCCGCTTCGCGCGAGGCCTGGGCCGAGGCCTTCACGGAAGCCGCGAGCTCTTCGGTCGTCGCCGCCGTCTCCTCGAGGCTCGAGGCCTGCTCCTCGGTGCGCTTCGACAGGTCGTCGGCACCCATGTTGATCTCGCGCGCCGCCAGCAGAATCGCTTGGGACGTCGAACTGATTGCTCCGAGGATTTCTTGCAGCCGCTCTGTCGTCATATTGATGGCCCGCTGCAGCTCCGCAAACCGGCCTGAGTACACGCCATCGACGCGGTGTGTCAGGTCGCCTTGCGCGATGGCGCCCATTGCCACAGCGAATTCACTGGTGGCTTCCTCGACGGATTGGTTGATCGCGTTGATTCCCTCGACGAGGCGGTTTAGCCCCTGTTCCGCCACACGGGTTGACGCCCGCGCGGAGAAGTCGCCCCGTTCTGCGCTGGCTACGATCGCCGCAACATCATCAACGACGCGTTGAGTAGACCGGCTCTTTTCATCGGAGCTCATGGCTTCAACACGCATTCTTTCCTGGTCAGCCTCGGCACGCTTCTGCAAGCCGCTCCGAAAGAGGTCGACCGCGCGTGCAATTTCGCCCACTTCGTCCCGCCGAGAGCCACCCTTGACCTCGGCATCCAGGTGGCCCGCCGCCAATTGCGACATCGTCTGGATCAGAGCACGCAATGGCCGTGATACGCTGAGGTTCAGCCAAGCAGCGACCGCCATGTATGCAAGCAAGAGCGGCAGAAGCACAATCAGAACCGCGTTCAAAAGCTCCCCGAACGCCGATTGGATGTCAGAGGTATGTAAGCCGGCTGCGACCACCCAGTCCCATTCCGGTACCGCCTGAACATACGAAATTTTCTCGGAAGGGATTTCATCCCCGGGTTTCTTCCATGAGTACGCGATAAACCCTGCCCGTTGGGATTTAGCCAGATCGACCATCTCCTGAATGATAGGACGACCGGTTGTGTCCTTGACCCCCAGCGCCGACTGCCCCTCCAACTTCGGCAGCAGGGGATGCATCACCATCTGGCCCTTTGTGTCGAATATGTAGATGTAGTTGCCGCCGTCAAAACGAGATGAGCGGAGCATCTCTGCCAATCGCGACTTGACCTGCTCTGGCGCTTCGCTCGCCGCCCGTGTCGACCGCTGGCCTTCGATCATGGTCACAGCCGCTTCGACCAGAAAACGGATTTCCGAGCGCTT
This sequence comes from Allobosea sp. 12-68-7, assembly GCA_002279705.1. Taxonomy (GTDB): domain Bacteria; phylum Pseudomonadota; class Alphaproteobacteria; order Rhizobiales; family Beijerinckiaceae; genus Allobosea. Next base: position 532 of record NCCO01000168.1, on the reverse strand, counting down.
CTGCGCGATCATCGCGTCACGAGCGCGCGTCAAACTGAAAGCGACCGCACCAACCGCTATGATCCCGCTCAGAACGGCAAGTAGCGCAAAACGCCGAGAAATAGTCAGGCTCAGGGACATTCAATGCCTCGAAAAAATGCAAGTGCCTACCGATACGTCATCGTCAGTCTCGAAAAGGTTAACTGCACCTTAGCGGGAACGTTTTTCGGTGGGTGATGGAAGGTCAGCGCAGCGCACCAAGCGCTCTCGTGTCAGCCTCATGATAAGCGGGCCGTACAGCATCGGCTGAACAGCCAGGTTGCCCACGGTGCGCTGAACTTCAGCTTTGTGAAGGAGGACCGATGTCGGCTTGTGATGCGTTCTTCCCCGACCAAAGTCCGGCGCTTGTGGGCTGAGCCGCCGATTGGCCAAGCCTGTCGCTGACGGGGACCGCCGTCGACACAGTATCGGATGACGATCCGCCGTACAATCGACAGGTTGCCACTCATAACGGTAGATGTTTCAGAATCGACTTTAGGTATCGACAGGCAAC
>NCCO01000167.1:12841-18032 GCA_002279705.1 Allobosea sp. 12-68-7 | reverse complement strand
CAGCAGTCCGCGCCCAATGCCTTGAGCGCCTTGGTGACCTTGGCTTTGACGCGGCCCTCGGGTGTCATACTCGCTCCTCCTCGAAGATGTCGTGCCCTCGGATGGTGCGTGTCGAGAACAGGTCCTCGTGCTGCGGATAGAGCTTCATGAATTTGCGAGCGTAATAAGCGCCGTAGTTCTGATTGAGCTTGAAGGTGCTACCTTGCTGCTTCTTCAATGCCGCGTCGTATCGGATGCGGCCGAAGATCAGACCATGGCCTACCTGCTTGTGGCCCGCCGCGATCATGTCGAGAGTGTACTTCTCGAAAAGCGTCCAGATGTCTGGATGCTCGGCGTCGTAGCGAGGAAACTGTGCTTCCCAGTCGGCCATCAGAACCCCCTGATCCAGAGGTCGTTGATCTGCACCTTGCAGTCCGTGATCGGGTGGTGCGCCGGCTCGCCCACGGGGACGTAGGTCCCGGTCGCTGTGCGCTCGGCAAGCATCGGGATTTCCTGCCGGATGGTGCGGCTGTCGCGGACCTGATTGTACTTCCACGGGATCACGAGGCCCTTGGAACGGTACGCGTGTTCAAGGATGCCGATGTCGAACACGGCACCGTTGGCCCAGACGCGCTCGGGCTTGTTGATCCGGATGAAGTCGCTCAGCTTCACCAACGCGGCGGCGAGGGTGTTGGGTGCGGCCTCGATCCAATGTATTGCCGCCTTCTCGCGCTCGGGCGTGCGGTTCAGCGTGATCTGCAGCACCTCGTCGAATTCCCGCTTCTGCTCGGGCGAGTTCATCGCCGGCGGCAGGCCGATCAGCGTCGCGAGGTCGACCCTGCCGGGTTCGAGCCAGAGCAGATTGGTGCGCTGCTGGGCGTCGGCCGGGGCCGGCGCCAGGAGGAGAGCCAGCGCCAGCCCCAATGCGGCGGCACCCAGGCGATTGGAACGGGGTCGCGAAACGGGGCGGTGCATGGCGAATCTCGGCTTGGATGACGAGCGGGATGAAATGGCATCGCAGCAGCGCTTGTCACGTCTTTTCGCGCAGGCCGCTCCGGTCAGGCTGGCGCCGCGGCGCGCCGCGCATTGGGCGATCCGCGGCTACCAGCTCAGCCTGTCGCTGCTGATCGGGCGCCATTGCCGGCACTGGCCGAGCTGCTCGGCCTATACCGACGAGGCGATCCAGCGTTTCGGGCTCTGGCGTGGCGGCTGGATCGGGGTGGCGCGGATCTGCCGCTGCACCCCGCTCGGCACCAGCGGCATCGACCTCGTCTGCGAGGAGCTGCCGCCCGGTGCGTCCTGGTACCGGCCCTGGTCCTATGGCCGTTGGCGCGGGGTGAACGCGCCGTCCGCCGAGGCCGAGGGTGAGGATGTGGCGGTCAACGCTGGGCCTGGACCTGCTGCAGGGCGCTCCGGCAGCCCGGCGACAGATCGGCCGCCTTCTCCTTGAAGCAGGCGAGGATGCGGCCGCCGCCCGGCTTCACGCCGGGGCAGAGGCGGGCGGCATCCGGCCCGCAGGCCTGGCGCATCGCGTTGCGGCCCTGCGCCTGCAGCGGCGCGGAGGCGGTGGCGAGAACGAGACCGGCGAAGGCGGCGTAGAGGGCGGCGCGGATGGGCGGCATGGCGGGATCTCCCTGTGGCGAAGCGGTGGCGCAACCTGGGCGATGGTGCGGAGCGCGCTTTGCCGGCCGATGAGCGGATCATGACGAAACGGACAGGTGCCGCTCGCGCAGCCGCGGCGTTTTCGGCGGCCGTCCCGATTGCCTGCCACCGCGCGCTCGTATAGGCGGGGCGTTCCCGGCGCTGTCCTCCCCCGGATACGGACAGCGCCGCGCCGGTCCAGCCCTGGTCCAGCTCATCCCCGTATCCGGCCTTGTCTTACGGGGTTCGTATCCCCGAGTGAGCAGGAGCGACGATCGATGACGATCTCCCTGACCTTTCCCGATGGCGCAAAGCGCGAATTTCCCTCCGGCATCACCGGAAAGGCGATCGCCGGCGACATTTCCCCATCCCTGCTGAAGCGCACCGTGGCCATGGCCATCGACGGCGTCGTGGTCGATCTCGCCGATCCGATCGGCAAGGACTCGAAGATCGAGTTCCTGACGCGCGAGGACCCGCGCGCGCTCGAACTGATCCGGCATGACTGCGCCCATGTGCTGGCGGAAGCCGTGCAGGCGCTCTGGCCCGGCACGCAGGTGACGATCGGCCCGGTGATCGAGGGCGGCTTCTTCTATGATTTCGCGCGCAACGAGCCCTTCACGCCCGACGATCTGCCGGTCATCGAGAAGAAGATGCGCGAGATCATCGCCAGGGACGCGCCCTTCACCAAGGACGAGTGGAGCCGCGACAAGGCCAAGGCGTTCTTCGCTGGGAAGGGCGAGGCCTACAAGGTCGAGCTCGTCGATGCGATCCCCGAAGACCAGACGCTGAAGATGTATGCGCAGGGCGAGTGGATCGATCTCTGCCGCGGCCCGCACATGACCTCGGTCGGCAAGGTCGGCACCGCCTTCAAGCTGATGAAGGTGGCCGGCGCCTATTGGCGCGGCGACAGCAACAACGCCATGCTGACCCGCATCTACGGCACTGCGTTTGCCAAGCAGGAAGAACTCGACGCCCATCTCCACCAGATCGAGGAGGCGGAGAAGCGCGACCACCGCAAGCTCGGCCGCGAGATGAACCTGTTCCACTTCCAGGAAGAGGGGCCGGGCGTCGTGTTCTGGCACTCCAAGGGCTGGCGGCTGTTCCAGGAGATCCTGACCTATATGCGTCGCCGGCTCGCCGCCGACTACGAGGAGGTCAACGCGCCGCAGATCCTCGACAAGTCGCTCTGGGAGACGTCGGGCCATTGGGGCTGGTACCAGGACAACATGTTCGCGGTGAAGTCGGCCGCGGCCTTCGAGAACCCCAACGATGCGACGAAGGACCAGAAGGTCTTCGCGCTGAAGCCGATGAACTGCCCCGGTCATGTGCAGATCTTCAAGCACGGTCTGAAGAGCTACCGCGATCTGCCGATCCGGCTGGCGGAATTCGGCGCGGTGCATCGCTACGAGCCCTCGGGCGCGCTGCACGGGCTGATGCGCGTGCGCGGCTTCACGCAGGACGACGCGCACATCTTCTGCACCGAGGAGCAGCTCGCGGCCGAGTGCCTGAAGATCAACGACCTGATCCTGTCGGTCTATCAGGATTTCGGCTTCACCGACGACCTCGTCATCAAGCTCTCGACGCGGCCCGAGAAGCGCGTCGGCTCGGACGCGTTGTGGGACCATGCCGAGGACGTGATGAACCGCGTCCTGATCGAAATCGCGACACAGTCGGGCAACCGCATCAAGACCGAGATCAATCCGGGCGAGGGCGCCTTCTACGGGCCGAAATTCGAGTACGTCCTGCGCGACGCCATCGGCCGCGACTGGCAATGCGGCACGACGCAGGTCGACTTCAACCTGCCGGAGCGCTTCGGCGCCTTCTATATCGGCGCCGATGGCGAGAAGAAGCAGCCGGTCATGGTCCACCGCGCGATCTGCGGCTCGCTGGAGCGCTTCACCGGCATCCTGATCGAGAACTTCGCCGGACATTTCCCGCTCTGGCTGGCGCCCGAGCAGATCCTGGTCTGCCCGATCACCTCCGATGCGGATGCCTATGCCGAGGACGTGACCATGGCCTGCCTCTCGGCCGGCCTGCGGGCGCGTGCCGACCTGCGCAACGAGAAGATCTCCTACAAGGTGCGCGAGCACTCGCTGGCCAAGGTCCCGGTGATCCTCGCCGTCGGCAAGCGTGAGGCCGAGGAGCGCACGGTCACCGTGCGCCGTCTCGGCAGCCAGGCGCAGACGGTGATGAGCCTCGACGCCATGCTGGAGGCGATGCTGGACGAGGCGACGCCGCCGGACCTCAAGCGGGTGAAGGCGGCGCGCGCAGCGAAGGCGGCGAGCTGATCGCCATTGCGAGGAGCGCAGCGAAGCAATCCAGTGGCGCGCGCGGCGGGTCTACTGGATTGCTTCGCTGCGCTCGCAATGACGGCCGGCGTCCCCTCGCCAACCACCAGTCCCCCATGCCAGATTGCCGCCCATGCTGACGGGGTCCTATCGCAAGCGGCTCGAGACCGATCTGACGCGCTGGGTCGGTGAAGGGCTGCTGACGGCGGAGTCCGCCAGCGCCATCCGCCGCTCGCTTGCCACGGAGGGCGGCTTCCGGCTGCCGGCGCTGCTCGGCCTGTTCGGCGGGCTCTTGATCGCCGCCAGCGTTTCCGCCTTCGTCGCCGCCAACTGGGAGGCGATGCCGCGGCTTCTGAAGCTCGCGATGATCCTGGCCGGTGTCGTCGCCGCGCTGGGCATGGCCGCGCGGCTGGAGCGCCGGGGTTCCGCTGCCGGCGCGGATGCGGCCGCGACCTGCGCCGTGCTGATCTTCGGGGCCGGGATCGCGCTGATCGGGCAGATGTACCATTTGCCCGCCGACTGGCCGGCGGGCGCGCTGATGGTGGCGCTGGGCGGGCTCGCCGTCGCCTTTCTGATGGGCTCGAACGGCGCGCTGGTGGTGACCTTCGTCGCGCTCTGCGCCTGGAGCGGCGGGCGCTGGCAGGGGAGCAACGGCGCCATCCACCTGCCGTTCTTCCTGATCTATCTGCCGGCGCTGTGGCTGGCGCTGAACCGCAGCAACCGGCTGGTTCACCACCTCGCCGTGCTGGCGCTGGGCCTGTGGCTGGCGGTGCTGCCGGGGGACTGGATCAACGGCCGCTTCGACTATGGGCTGCTGGCCTATGGGCTCGCCGTGTCCGTGAGCTTCGTCGCGCTCGGGGCCCTTGTGCTGGATCGCGGCGGCCCGGCGCTTCTGACCGCCTGCCTGCCCTGGGGGCTCGTGGGGCTGGTGCTCATGGTCGACATCGAACTCATCCGCATTCTCGATGCGCGGGAGTCGCGGGGCGGGACGGCGAGCGTGTTGAACTATCTCGCCCATGGCGCCGCGGTCGGACTCGTCGCGGCGCTTGTTGCGGGGGCGCGCGACAGGCGTTTCGCCTGGCCGCTCGCGGCGGGCCTCGTCCTGGCCTTGCTGGTGCCGCTGGTGTTCTGGCGCGGCCTCGTCGTCGGGCTGCCGGGCCGAGTCGTCGTCGCTGGGCTCGTGGTCGGCGTCACCATCGCGCACGTCGTGGCCGGCGTGTCCGGCGGGGTGCGGCGCCTGACGCTGGCGGGCTCCAGCCTGTTTGGCCTCGCGATCCTGATCC
>NCCO01000167.1:0-12787 GCA_002279705.1 Allobosea sp. 12-68-7 | reverse complement strand
GTCGTGCTGATCGGCCTCGCCAGCGGCGCGCGGCGTCTGTTCGCGCGGCTCGCGCGACCGGCCGGAGAGGGCGCATGATGACGCTCCCCCATGCCGACGCGCTGCTGCGCCGCCTGCCGCTGATCGGGCGGATGCTCGCCGCCATGCTCCTGCTCTGCGGCGGGTTGCTGGCGCTGGTCGAGAGCCGCGCCGCGATCCTGCGCAACGGCACCGAGGTGCGGTTGCGGACGGTGCCGGTCGATCCGCGCGACCTGTTCCGGGGCGACTATGTCGTGCTCGCCTATCCCATCAGCATCGTCGCCCCCGGCCCGGGTGGCGCGGCGGGGATGCGGCGCGGCGACACCGTCTACGTGACTCTGACGCGCGATGCCGAGGGTTTCGCGCAGGCGAAGGCGGTCGCCGCGGCGCGGCCCGCTGCCGGGCAGGGCGAGGTCGTCATCGCCGGGCGCGTCCAGTCCACCGGCGCCTGCGCGCTGAACGAGGCCGGGCAGGCCGATTGCGGTGCCGGCGCTGGCCGTCTGCGCGTCGCCTATGGGCTCGAAAGCTATTTCGTGCCGCAGGGCGAGGGCCGCGCCATCGAGACCATGTCGAAGGCCAGGATCGAGGTCGTCGCCGCCGTGGCTTCGGACGGGACGGCCGCGATCAAGCGCCTGCTGATCGACGGCCAACTGGTCTATGCCGAGCCGCCCTACTGAGCCTGTTCCGGCCGGTGCGCGCCCATCGGTCGGTCACGCTCCGACACGCGGTTGTGATGCGATGTTTAGTGACCCTTAACCCTGCGCGTTTTATGAACGCCACATGAACGAAGTCCGTGCGCTTGTTCATGTCGGGGGAACCCGCTGCGCCGGCCTCGCGTTCGCCCTGTTCCTTCGTCGATGGTCGGATCTCGCCGGTGCAGCCGTCTTCTGCCCTTTCGCGGTTTCTGCTCCTGGGCCATGGCCCGGGCGGCACAGCCGCGACCGCAGGGCGGGATGCGCGCATTGATGTGATCCGGGGGCTGGCGCTGCTGGTCATCTTCATCAACCATATGCCGGGCAACGTCGTCGCGGCCTGGATGCCGCATAACTTCGGCTTCTCGGACGGGGCGGACGCCTTCGTGCTGCTGGCCGGCATCTCGGCGACGTTGGCCTATGGCAGTCTGATCGAGCGGCGCGGGCTGGCCGTCGGGGCGCTCAAGATCGCCGGGCGGCTGTGGACGCTCTACATCGCCCATATCGCGTTGTTCATTGTCGTCTGCGGCGTCGTGGCGGCGGCGGTGACGCGGACGCAGAACCCGCTCTACATCGAAGCCATCAACATCCAGCCCTTCTTCAGCGACACGCTGGCGGCGCTGATCGACGTGCTGACGCTGCGCTACCAGCCCTCCTATCTCGACATCCTGCCGCTTTACATCGTGCTGCTCGGGCTGTTCCCGCTGCTGTATCTGGCGGTCCGGTTCAGCCCTCTCGGCGCGCTTCTGGTCTCGCTGGCGGTCTGGCAGACGGCACTCGCGCTCGGCCTGAACTTCCCGAACGTCCATGCGGCGGGCTGGTTCTTCAATCCCTTCGCCTGGCAGGTCACCTTCCTGGTCGGCATCATCGTCGGCCTCGCGATGCTGCGCGGCGTCGCCCTGCCGCGCCTGCGCAGCGTCGATGCGCTCGCCGCCGGCTTTCTCGTTTTCGCCTATCTGGCCAAGACGGCGTCCGGCAACCCGACGGGCATCGCCCTGTTCAACGAATGGTTCGACTCGGTCCAGCTCGGCTCCGACAAGACCCATCTCGCCTGGAGCCGCCTGCTGCATGTCGCGGCGCTGGCCTGGCTGGCGATGCGCTGGCTGCCGGCGGGTGCGGGGCTGCTGCGCTTCGCGGCCGGGCGGACGCTCGCGATCGTCGGCAAGCACGCGCTCGACATCTTCTGCGCCGGGACGGTGCTGTCGATCGCCGGGCAGATCGTCATGGCCGAGACGGGCTTCGCTGTGGGCCCGCAGTTGCTGGTCTGCCTGGTCGGCGTTACACTTCTCGTCGGGTTGGGGATGTTCCTGACGTGGTACCAGTCGCTCACGCTCTCCGGCAGCGCTTCGGCCGCGCCCGCGCGACAGGCTTCGCCGCAGTCGCACTGAGCCTGTTCGCGCCGCTCGCATCGGCATCGGCGGGGCCCATGGCTCTCGCCCATGCGGCCGACCAGCGCTGCCGTGCCGGGGCGGCCTCGCAGCGGTTCCAGCCCATTCTGCCGCGCGCGGTCCAGTCCCTGCGCGAGACCGGGCAGCTCTCCATCGTCACGATCGGCTCCTCGACGACGGCGGGGGCCGGGGCTTCGACCGGGAGCAGTTCGCCCCAGGCCGCAAAGGCATCCTTGAAGGCCTGATCGCCGCAGGACGAGCTGCGCCGGCGCCTGCCGCAGGCCGAGATCCGCGTCATCAACCGGGGGGTCGGCGGGCAGAGCGCCTTCGACATGGTCTCCCGGATGGACACGGACGTGATCGACAAGGCCCCGGCTCTGGTCATCTGGCAGACGGTTGCGGCCGATGTGGTGAACCATATCGGCGAGGAGAAGCTCGCCAAGATCCTCAAGAAGGGGATCAGGAAGGTGCAGGCGGCCGGCATCGATCTCGTGATGATGGATCTGCCCTGGCTGCCCCGCGAGGGCCGCTATCCGCATTACGACGATTATCGCGGCGTGCTGAAGACGGTCGCGGCGGAGCTTTCGGTTCCGGTCTTCCCGCACTACGACATGATGCGGGAATGGGCGCAGTCGCGCCGCTTCACCTCCGAGGAGCTGATCGGGATGGACGGGACGGAGCTGGTCGAAGCCGGTTATCGCTGCCTCGCCATCCGTATTGCCGACGGCGTGGCAGCCGCGCTGTCCGGACCGCGCGTCGAGCGCCCGGCGGCCCCGCGGCCGACCAATTGACCGCGGCGGAGCGCGCCGCCAATGCGGCCTGACCTCAGCGCGCCAGCACCTCGATGTCGCGGTCGAGACCGGACTCGACCTTGAAATCCCGTGAGAAGACCTGGCCCTCCTGCCGCGCGATCAGGACATAGTCGCCCTCGGCCAGGATCACCTGCGGGAAGGCACCGATCGCCTCGCGGATGACGTCGCCGCCCGGAGTCAGCACGCTGAAGGCGGTGCCGGCGAAGGCCTCCCCGCCCGCCGCCGCGACGAGTTTCAGCGTCACGCGCGCAGCCCGGTGATGCAGCGTAGCGTCGGTGATCTTGCCGGATTCGACCTTCACGTCCGCCCGCTGGATGGCGTTGGAATCGCCGTAGGTCGAGACGATGTGATAGGTGCCCTCCGGCAGCCGGATCAGCTCGCCGCCGCGGGCATTGGTGACGAGCCGCCCTTCCGAATTGCCCTGCAGAGGCACGAAGATCTGGAAGCCGAGCTGGGTGGGGGCGATCGGCGCATCGCCGATCGAGCCCGCGAGCGAGAGGCCGCCGGCGCTGATCGCCACCTGTTCGCGCAGCCCCTGCGGGCCCAGCGTCACCCGCTTGGTGCCGCTGGCGAAGCCGTAGGCCGCATGCAGCAGATAGGTGCCGGGATCGAGCGCGAAGCTGGGCTCGGGCTCCGACGAGCGCGCGACGATGCGCGGCGGCGAGCCATCGGCCGACTCGCTGAGGACACGCCAGACCAGCCCGGAGCGGATCGGCCGGCGGTCGCTGGCGAACTGGGCGGCGACCCGCAGGGAGGCCTGCCGGGCGGACGGCGCCGGGCCGGGCTGGACGGGGGTCGGGTCGACCGTCCCGCCGATCGAGGGCGACGGCGCGGGCGCCGGACCGGTGAGAGGGGCGGGCGTCGCCGGGGCCTGTGCGCGGACGGCGCCGAGCGGCAGCGTCAGCGCGACCGCGAGCAGGCCGATGGCCAGGCGGCGGCGTCTCTCGAACCTCTCGAATTCAAACATGATCCCAGCCCTCGGTACCCTTGCGCCCATGTCTCAGCAGGCTCGCTTGTCGCGATCATGGCGAGAGACTAGGTCTGGTCGGGTTCCTCGCATCCGGATGCTTCATGACCGATACGCTCTCCCTGCTCAAGCTGCGCCGATCGGTGCCGCCGCAATTCCTCGCCGCGCCCGGCCCCGAAGGCGGGCAGCTCCAGGAGCTGCTCACGATCGCCTCGCGCGTGCCCGACCATGGCAAGCTGGTGCCCTGGCGCTTCATCGTCTTCTCCGGCGGTGCCCGCGAGACGGCGGCCGAGGTGGTGGCGCAGGCCTTCCAGACCCGCAATCCCGACGCCAAGCCCGAACAGGTCGCCTTCGAGCGCAACCGCCTGCTGCAGGCGCCGGTGATCGTGGCCGTGGTGTCGCGGGCCGCACCCCATGTGAAGATCCCGCAATGGGAGCAGGAGCTGACGGCCGGGGCCGTCTGCATGACGATGCTGGTCGCGGCGCAGGCGATGGGCTTCGCTGGCTGCTGGCTGACCAACTGGTTTTCCTTCGACCGCAGCGTGCTGAGCGCCTTCGGGCTCGAGGCGGAGGAGCGCATCGCCGGCTTCATCCATCTGGGAACCGCGACCTCGGTGCCGGCGGATCGCGAGCGGCCGGTCCTGGCCGACATCGTCAGCCACTACGGAGCGTGAGCCCATGATCTATTCGCCCGCCGCGCAGGATCACGGCCTGCCGCACGACCCGTTCAAGGCGATCGTGACGCCGCGCCCGATCGGCTGGATCACGGCGATGAGCGCGAAGGGCGAGATCAACCTCTCGCCCTACAGCTATTTCAACGCCGTCTCGACGCGGCCCCACATCGTGATGTTCTCGTCCGAGGGCAAGAAGGATGCGGTCGCCTTCATCGAGGAGACCGGGGAGTTCACCTGCTCGATGGTGACGAAGTCGCTGGTCGGCGCGATGAACCTGACCTCGGCGCCGCTGCCGCGCGGCACCAGCGAATACGGCCATGCCGGGCTGGAGATGGCGCCCTCGCACTTCGTCAGGCCGCCGCGCGTGGCCGGGAGCCCGGCCGCGCTCGAATGCAAGCTGCTCTCGGTGCAGCAACTGGTCGATCTCGACGGCGTCAGCGTCGAGCGCTGGATGGTGCTGGGGCAGGTCGTCGGCATCTTCATGGACGACGCCTTCATCCGCAACGGCCGCTTCGACACCGCCGCGGCGCACCCGGTGGCGCGCTGCGGCTATGCCGATTATGCCGAGGTCGACCACCTGTTCGCAATCGAGCGCCCGCCGGGCGGCTGAAGGCGGCCAAGAGGTCGCCTTGGCCGCTTCGGCGGCAACCTCCTCAGCCCGCCGGCTTCACGCGGTAGTCGCCGAGCGGGGCCAGCGCCGCGTTGATGGCGGCGGCGTCGAGCGTCGCATTCTGCGGCAGGGTCAGGCGCGGCGGCTCCAGCGTCACGATCGTGCCCGGTGCGAGCTTCTCCGCCGCCACCTGGACGCGCGACAGGCAACCGCCGCAATGCATGCCCGAAACCTCGAAAACCCGAGTCATTGGAAAAGCCTCCAGAACTTCATTCAGCCCATTTGCGAACGCGAGCGACGAGGCGCTGCGCCCTGATCAGATGGGGACGATCGAGCATTTCGCCATCCAGCCCGATCACGCCGACGCCGGGATTGGCCGCGAACAGCGCGATGATCGCCTGCGCCCTGGCGAGGGCTTCGGGCGAGGGCGAGAAGACCTCGTTGATCGTCGCGACCTGGTCGGGGTGGATCGCCATCTTGCCGGTGAAACCGTCGCGCCGCGCTGCCAGGCACTCGGCGCGGAAGCCCTCGGCGTCGCGGAAGGCGGTGAAGACGGTGTCGATCGCATCGACCTGGGCAGAGGCCGCCGCAAACAGCGTCAGCGAGCGGGCGAGGCGGTAGGGATCGGTGTAGTGGCCGTCCGGCAGGCGGTTGGTCTCGGCGCCGAGATCGGCCGACAGATCCTCCGCGCCCCAGGTCAGGGCTTCCAGCCGGTGGGTGGCGCCGGCATAGCTGCCGAGGCCGAAGATGCCCTTGCCGGTTTCGGTCGCGATCGGGATGATCCGCGTGCCGCCGTCGGGCAGGTCGCACTCGGCTTCGCGCACCGCGATCTTGGCGGCGAGATGCCCGGTATCGCTGCCGCTCTCGGATTTAGGCAGCATGACCGCATCCGGCGCGCCCGGCATGACCGCGTCGAGATCGGCCTCGGTCAGGCCGGTGGCGAGCCCGTTGACGCGCACGATCAGGCGCGGACGGCGGGGCAGGGCGCGTGCTTCCGCCAGGAAGGCGCGGGTGATCTCGCGCGCCTGCGGCTTGGCGTCGAGCGCGACCGAATCCTCGAGGTCCAGGATCAAGGCATCGGCACCGCTGGCGAGGCCCTTCCGCTGCTTGCGGGGGCTGTCGCCGGGAACGAAGAGGAGCGAGCGCATCGGGATCAGACGTCCAGGGCGACGGGGGCGGGATGCCGGCGCATGAAGGCCTGGCGGCGGCATTGCGCCACCAGCGTGCCGTCCTGCTTGTAGGCGCGGTGGTGGAACTCGACGATGCCGGCATCCGGCCGCGAGCGCGATTCGCGCTTGGCCACGATCTCGGTCGTGACGTTGATCGTGTCGCCCTCGAAGAGCGGCGCCGGGAAGGTGACGTCGGTCATGCCGAGATTGCCGATGGTGGTGCCCACCGTGGTGTCGTTCACCGAGATGCCGATCATCAGGCCGAGCGTGAACAGGGAGTTCATCAGCGGCTGGCCCCATTCCGTCTCGGTCGCACAGAAATGCGCATCGATGTGAAGGGGTTGCGGGTTCAGCGTCATGTTGGAGAACAGCATGTTGTCCATCTGCGTGACGGTTCGCGTCAGGCCGTGCTCGATGATGGCGCCGACCTCGAAATCCTCGAAATAGATCCCGCCGCGCTTGTGGCGCTTCAGCTCTGACATCCTGGCGTCTCCCTACCCCGGTCGATTCCGGTACTCTAGCGCATCGCGCCGGCGAAAGGGCGCTCCCGATCGCGCACCGCGACGCGGTGACGATGCGTCGCGATTAACGCTTCGCTTACCATAACCGGGCCACTCTCCAGACCGCGCCGCAGCGTCCTGCGGCGGCCGCCGCCGGCGGGTGCGCCCGAGAGTTCCGATGTTCCTGTTCACCACTCCGCAAACGCGAGAGACCCAGCCGGCGAACCCGGTGGTGAGCGCCATCCGCGACGGCGCGGCCAAGACCGGGGCGGGGTTCGATTATCTGCTGAAGACCGCCCAGCGTGAATCCTCGCTCGAGCCCGACGCCAAGGCGAAGACCTCGAGCGCGACCGGCCTGTTCCAGTTCATCGAGCAGACCTGGCTGTCCATGGTGAAGCAGGAGGGGCCCAAGCAGGGGCTCGCCAGCTATGCCGACGCGATCAGCGAGACGGGGGGCGGGCGGCTGACCGTCGCCGATCCGGCGGCGCGCGAGAAGATCCTGGAGCTGCGCAAGGACCCGCAGGTCGCCGCCGTGATGGCGGGCGCCCTGACCCAGAAGAACCGTGAGCAGCTCGCCGGCGCGCTCGGCCGCCAGCCGCATGCGGGCGAGCTCTACATGGCCCATGTTCTGGGTGCGCGCGGCGCCTCCGACCTGATCAAGACCGCCGCAGCCGATCCGACCCGCGCCGCCGTGAAGGATTTCCCCGAGGCGGCCGCCGCCAATCGCAGCATCTTCTTCGACAAGGCCGGCCGGGCGCGCAGCGCGCAGGAGGTCTATGGCGTGCTGGCGGCCAGCCATGCGAACACCCAGCTCGCCGCTTCGGCGACCGTCACCCAGACGGCTTCGCCCCAGGGCGGCGACAAGCCGGCCGAGATTGCGGCCGCGCTCGCGCCCGGTCGCGCCAAAGGCCTGATCGGCCTGTTCTCGACGGAGGGCTCGCGGGCGCCAGTGTCGCGGGCGGTGGCCAATCTCTGGGCGACGCCGCGCGACGGCGCCAGCCGGACCGCCTCGCTCGATGCCGCCGACCGCTACTATCCGCGGCAGACGGCATCCGACGCCACCGCGACCGCGCCGACGGCGGCCGACGCCGCAGCCGCCAATGCGGCGGCCTCGACACGGGCCGTGCAGGCGCCGCTGCCGCCGGCCCGCCCGGTGGAGCTGACGCAGCCGCCGCCGGCCGTGCAAGACCGCAGCGCCGGCCGGACCCGCCGGGCGCCGCTCGATCTCTCCGCCTTCATGATCCAGCGGAACGCCCGATGATCGTTCGCCGTTTCCTGCTCTGGGCCCGCACCGCCAATGCCGAGGAGCGCGCCAATGGCGCCGCTGCCCTGGCCGGTGCCTATCTCCGCTCGGGCATGGCCGAGGACGACCGGGCCGAGGCCGAAACCGCGCTGATCTCGCTCATCGACGATCCCTCGCCGCGGGTGCGCCGGGCGATTGCCGAGGAAATGGCCTCGTCGCCGCGGGCGCCGCGCAATCTCGTACTCGGGCTGATCGCCGACCAAAGCGACGTGGCCGCGCTGGTGCTGGCCCATTCGCCGGTGCTGAGCGAGGCCGATCTGGTCGATGCCGCCGCGATCGGCGACGCGCTGGCGCAGAAGGCGATTGCGCTGCGTTCGCAGCTGTCCGCCGGGGTCTGCGCCGCGCTGGCCGAGGTCGGCTGCGAGGAGGCGCTGGTGACGCTCGCCGGCAACCGCACGGCCGATATTCCAGATTTCTCGCTGGAGCGCATGGTCGAGCGCGCCGGCGATTGCGGGCCTCTGCGCGAGACTCTGCTGGCCCGTGCCGATCTGCCGGCCGGGCTGCGCCAGACCATCGCCGCCAGGGTCTCCGATGCGCTGGCGAGCTTCGTCACCGGCTGTGGCTGGCTGACACCGGAGCGCAGCGCCCGGCTGGCACGGGAATCGACCGAGCGCGTCGCGGTCGCGCTCGCAGCCGGCGGCGAGGACAGCGATGCACCCGCCATCGTCGAGGTGCTGCGGGCTCATGGCCGCCTGACGCCGGGTCTGATGCTGCGCTCGCTGCTCTCCGGCGAACCGGCGCTGGCGGAGGCCGCCTTTGTGGCGCTGTCGGGCCTGCCGACGGGCCGTGTCAGCGCCCTCCTGCGCGACCGGCGCGGCGCCGGGCTAAAGGCGCTCTATCGCAAGGCGGGCCTGCCCGACTCCCTGCAGCCCGCCTTCACGGCGGCGATTGTGGCGCTGAATGCGCGCGGCTTCGATGCGGGGGGCAGAGGGCAGGGCATCGACCGCCCCCTGCTGCGCGAGGTGCTGATCGCCTGCGAGGGGCTCGACGGTTCGGAGGCCCATGCGCTGATGGGGCTGCTGCGCCGCATGGATGCCGAAGCCGCGCGTGAGGAAGCCAAGGCGATGGCCGATTCACTGGCCGACGACGCGGCGTTTGCCTATCTCGTGGAGGCCGACCCGGCGCCATCACCCCGCCTCCGCCGTCCGCTGCGCCTCGAGCTGGACGCAGTGGCGCATGACGTCGGCGCCGGTCTCGTTCCAGGTGGTGATGCCGCCGGCCATGATGACCTGAACCAGTCCCTCGGCCAGTTCGGGCAGCGTCAGGCCCAGCTTCATCGCGGCGGCCGCGTGGTTCTTCGCGCCGTTCTTCTGGCCGATCAGCGTGTCCAGCAGGGCGAAGACCAGTTCCTTGGTCTTGAGGTCGAGCGCGCCGCCCTCGTCCCGGTCGCGCATGATCGCGGCGCGGATCAGGCCGTAGCCGGCGAAGGCGCCCGGCGCATGCTCCGACAGAAGGCTGAAATGATCCGGCACGCGCCCGAAGGTCGCCATGAAGCTGGCCTTGCCGAGGTCGGCCGCGGCCTCGGTGATCTCGTCTCGGTTCATGGCGCAAAGGTCCTCGGGGCGGTCCGGTTCGATGCAGGCTAGACCGCCGCGGCCACCGTGGCCATCGCTTCCCGGGCCGAGACCGCTCAGTACCCGAACTGCTCGCGCAGGATCCGCTCGTCGAGGCTGTGGCCGGGATCGTGGAGCATGACGAGATCGACAGTGCGGTCGATCTCGATCTCGACGCGCAGGACATTGTCGATCTGGACATGATCGGCCACCGCGCTGACCGGGCGCTTCTGCGCTTCCAGCACCTCGATCGTGACCTTGGCCTGGTCGGGGAGGAGTGCGCCGCGCCAGCGCCGCGGGCGGAAGGCCGAGATCGGCGTCAGCGCCAGCAGGGGCGCATCGAGCGGCAGGATCGGCCCGTTGGCGGAGAGGTTGTAGGCGGTCGAGCCGGCCGGCGTCGCCAGCAGCACGCCATCGGCGACCAGTTCGTCGAGCCGGACCTGGCCGTCGATCGAGATCCTGAGCTTGGCGGCCTGATAGGAGCGGCGCAGCAGCGAGACCTCGTTGATCGCCTCGGCCCGCACCTCGGTGCCGTCCTGGTCGACGGCGCGCATCGAGAGCGGGTGGACGACGCTGCGCTGCGCCTCGGTGAGGCGCTTGCGCAGGCCGCGCTCGCGGAACTCGTTCATCAGGAAGCCGACGGAGCCGCGGTTCATGCCGTAGATCGGCGTGCCCGTGCCGATGAAGCGGTGGAGCGTCTGCAGCATCAGTCCGTCGCCGCCCAGCGCCACGATCACGTCGGCGGTCGCCGTGTCGGCATTGCCGTAGCGCCCGGTCAGCTTCGCCAGCGCGGCCTGCGCCTCCGGTGTGTCGCTGGCGACGAAGGAGATGGCCTGGAAGCGCTCGGGCATCACGGGTCCTGAAGGCAGTGCGCCGCGGCGGCGCCGGCGTGCCTTAGCACAGGCGGCGGCCGGATCGCGAGCGGGCGTGGCCTGAAATCGCGGCCACGAAAAAGGCCGGGGTTTCCCCCGGCCTTGGCAACCTCGCGCCGGGGCGCGATCTCAGATCGCGGTGCTCCACTGCACCGGCACCAGCTCGAAGCCGTTGCCGGACTTGGCGATGTGGCCGGTGGCCGGGAAGGGCGCATGGTAGAAGGCGACCTGCATCTTGTCGGCCGCGACCATGTCGAGCAGCTTGCGCCGGGTGGCAGCGGCCTGCGGGCCGTCCATGTCGAACACGGCCGACCAGTCGGGATTGCGCACGAACAGGGCGGGATGGTTGGTGGTGTCGGACATCACCATCAGCGCCTTGCCGCCCGAGGCGACGGTGAAGGTGGTGTGGCCCGGCGTATGGCCATAGGCGGCGACGGAGGTGATGCCGGGCAGGATTTCCTTGCCGGCCTCGAACTGCTTCACATCCTTGGCGATGGGCGCGAAGACGCGCCGGACATTGCCGAAGGCGCCCTTCATGGCCTCGGGAGCGGCGCCCATCTTGGCGTCGTCCATCCAGAACGCCCATTCGGCGGCCGGGACCATGACCTCGGCATTGGGGAACATCGCCGTGCCGTCCTTGAGGCGGAAGCCGTTGATGTGATCGCCGTGGAAATGGCTGAACACGACGGTCGAGACCGATTTCGGGTCGAGGCCGGCCGCGGTGAAGTTCGCCATCCAGCGGCCCGAGGTCGGCGCGCCGGAATCGCCGTTGCCGGTGTCGATCAGGGTTGTCTTGCCGCCGTTCTGGATGACGAGGGTGGTGAAGGAGATCGGCAGGGCGTCGGCGGGCAGGAAGGCCTGCTCCATCGCCTTCTTGACGTCGGCGAGTTCGGCGTTGCGGACGAAGCCCTCGAGCGGACGGCGGGCGAAGCCGTCATTGATGGCGGTGAGCGTGATGTCGCCGATCTTGTAGCGGTAGAATCCGGGGGCCTGGTTCACGGGAGCTCCTTGGGCATGGGCCGGGCCGAACCCGGGCAGGTCGAATGTGGCGGCAGCGGCGAGGGCGCCCGCACCGGCGATCACGCCGCGGCGCGACAGGTTGAGATCGGTCATCGTTGTTGTCTCCCTCGGCTCGGGCGGAGCCGGTGAGGGACCCTAGCGGGCGGCGTCCAGCGTTCAACGGCGGAGCGCTGTCGCAACGGCACGGCCGGGGTCAAGTTTTCGTGAGGGCGGGCGCTCGCCCTCAATCGTGATCGCTCTCGCGCTCGGGCCATGCGGGTGCGGCGGCGGCAGGGCTGCCGGCGAAGGCGCGCAGCATCGCGGCGCAGAGCGCCAGCGCGCCGATCGTGCCGCTGGCCTGGCATTCGGCGACCAGCGCCTGGAACGTCGCGGCCTCGTCGACCGCCATGGACTGCAGGCTCCAGCGCCAGTCGGGCGCCTTCTGCCGGAGCAGGCCGACGGCGACGTCGATGTTGGCGCTGACGGAGCCGAGCGTCTTCCACAGCGAGCCTTCCTGGTAGATGCCGCCCGGCGGGGTGCGGCGACCGACCAGATGGCTCGGCTTGCGCCGGACGTTGAAGCCCAGCGCCTCGTAAATGTCCGCGTCGAGCGCGCGATCCGGCTTCTGCGCGGATTCGCAGCGATCGGCGAGAGCGAGCAGATGTTCGGGGCGGTCCATGCAGGCCTGGTCTCGGGCGGGGAAGGCGGAACGATCGTCTTTGTGACTCATGTCTGGCGAGTCATGTCTCGTGTTTGACGCAAGATGCAGGCCCTGACAGGGCCTGTCCGTCGCGTCTCATGCATGCCCCGGCTTCGCGGAGCGCGTCGCGGGCGACAGGCCCCAATGGTGCCGGCGGAGAGGATCGAACTCCCGACCTTCGGTTTACAAAACCGCTGCACTACCGCTGTGCTACGCCGGCCCACGGAGGCGTTCTACGTCCTGAGGGGGTCATGGGCAACCCCAGAAAAAGGCGAAGGTATCGGTACTTAAGGACCCTTAGGTTCCCTCCATGGTTAACCGATTTCCCCAAAACGCCTTGCCCTGTTGGCGTTTGGGGATTCTGATGAATCCGTCCGAGTTTCGTCCGAGTTGCCACGGTGTTCCCATGTCCAAGCGTCTGACAGAAGCCAGCGTCCGCAAGGCGATTTCCGACGCCGCTGCCGGCAAGACCTACGACGTCAGCGATGGCGGCGCGCCCGGCCTTGTCCTACGCGTCGCTCCGCGCGGGG
>NCCO01000008.1 GCA_002279705.1 Allobosea sp. 12-68-7 | reverse complement strand
TCAACGATCTGGTCTGGACGGCGCCCTTCTGGTTCGAGGGTCATCGCCTGACGGCGGAGATCCTGGCGACGCTCGGCCCCGCGCATGCCGATGCGCAGGCGACGGTCGCCGGCGCGATGAACCTGCTGTTCCGGCGCTTCCCGGCGCTGCTCGGTTTCAGCTTCTCCGACGGCAAGCCCTTCGCCGATCCGGCGACCCGCGACTGGATCGCCGAAAATGGCGGCGGTGGCGGGACGACAGCAACGAGCGACCCGCTGGACCGGGTCGTCGCGGAGGCCCGCGCGCTGGTCGCCGGCGGCAAGGCGCCCGATGCCATCGAGATGCTGGCGGGACTCACCCGCGGCGAGATCGGTGGTCGTGCCCGTCTGTTGCGCCAGATCGCTCAGGCCCGCTTCTGCCTCGATGTCGGGCTGATCGTTGGCCGTTCAGGTCGCCGAACTTCGCTTCCGGGCGCTGACCCATGCCGATGCGCCGCGTCTGGTCGTCGAGGAGCGCCGCAGGAACGCCTTGGAGGAGACGAGGCTGCGCCTCGTCCGCCTCGACCTCGCGACGGCTGCGAGACTGTTTCGCTGACGAGTGTTTGGCCCGACGCAAACCGTCGGAAAGCTGGGGAGAATTGAGATGGCGAAGGAAGTTTCGGTGGCTCCGAAAGAGCGCGTCAACATCAAGTTCAAGCCCTCGACCGGGAATGTGAAGGAAGAGGTCGAACTGCCGCTCAAGCTCCTGATGGTCGGCGATTTCACCGGCCGGCCGGACGACCGCACGGTCGAGGAACGCCCGCTCGCCGACATCAACAAGGACAATTTCGACGACGTGCTGAAAGGGCACGAGCTCAAGCTGGATCTCTCGGTCGGCAACAAGCTCGAGGACGCGGCCGATGCGCCCGACGTCAAGGTCAACCTGTCTTTCAACAAGCTGAAGGATTTCGAGCCGGAGCAGGTCGCGAGGCAGGTTCCTGAGCTGCGCAAGCTGCTCGAACTCCGCGAGGCGCTCGTCGCCATGAAGGGTCCGCTCGGCAATGTGCCGGCCTTCCGCAAGGCCATTCAGAGCGTGCTCGAGGACGAAGGTGCCCGCGAGCGCCTGCTCCAGGAACTGACCGGCCCGGCGCCGGACAAGACCACCTGATGCTCCGGAAACGCAGGGAACAGCCATGAACAACCCGCAGCTTCAGACGACCGACGACGCTCAGACCGTCACGACCGAGCTCTCGCTCCTCGACCAGATCCTGGGCGAGACCAAGCTCGCGCCCAGCGACGAGGGCTATGACGTCGCCCGCCGCGGCGTCGCCGCCTTCATCGCCGAGCTGATGCAGCCGGCGCGCAAGGACGAGAAGATCAACAACGCCGTCATCGACCAGATGCTGGCGACGATCGACCAGAAGATGTCGGCGCAGCTCGACACGATCCTGCACGACGAGTCGTTCCAGAAGCTGGAATCGGCCTGGCGCGGACTGAAATTCGTCGTCGATCGCACGGATTTCCGCCAGAACATCCGCATCGAGGTGCTCAACGCCTCGAAGGACGAGCTTCTCGCGGATTTCGAAGACAGCCCGGAGGTCGTCAAGTCCGGCCTCTACAAGCACATCTACTCGGCCGAGTTCGGCCAGTTCGGCGGCAAGCCCTATGGTGCGGTCGTCGCCAATTACGAGATGTCTGCCGGTCCGCAGGACGTCAAGTTGATGCAGTTCATGTCGAGCGTCGGCGCGATCTCGCATGCGCCGGTCATCGCTTCGGCCGGCCCGAAGATGTTCGGCTGCGAGAAATACGAGGATATCGCCAACCTCAAGGATCTGGAATCGATCTTCGAGGGACCGAAATACGCCAAGTGGAACGCCTTCCGCGAAACCGAGGATGCGCGCTATCTGGCGCTGACCGTGCCGCGCTTCCTGCTGCGCGTGCCTTATGGTCCCGACACCGTGCCGGTGAAGTCGTTCAACTATCAGGAGACGACGGCCGGTGACACCGATCGCTATCTCTGGGGCAATGCCGCCTATACCTTCGCGACGCGTCTGACGGACTCCTTCGCACAGTATCGCTGGTGCCCCAACATCATCGGGCCGCAGTCGGGCGGCGCGGTCGAAAACCTGCCGATCCACACCTTCGAATCGATGGGGCAGGTCCAGTCCAAGGTGCCGACCGAGGTTCTGGTCACCGACCGTCGTGAATACGAGCTGGCCGAGCAGGGCTTCATCGCGCTGACGATGCGCAAGGGCAGCGACAATGCCGCCTTCTTCTCGGCGAATTCGGTGCAGAAGCCGAAGAACTTCGGCAATACGCCCGAAGGCAAGCAGGCGGAGCTGAACTACAAGCTCGGCACGCAGCTGCCCTACATGATGATGATCAACCGCCTGGCGCATTACATCAAGGTGCTGCAGCGGGAGAACATCGGCTCCTGGAAGAGCCGCGAGGAGCTGCAGGACGAGCTCTCCAAATGGATCAGCCAGTATGTCGCCGATCAGGACAATCCGTCGGCGGAGGTCCGCTCCCGCAGGCCGCTGCGCAAGGCCGAGATCCGGGTCGAGGACGTCGAGGGCGAGCCGGGTTGGTATCGTGTCGCGATGGCCGTGGTGCCGCACTTCAAGTATATGGGCGCCGATTTCACGCTCTCCCTGAAGGGCAAGCTCGACAAGCAGTGAGAGCTGTCGGCACCACGTCGCCAGGGCCGGGCCCCGTCAGGGGCCCGGCTCGACGCCGCCGGCGCGCCGGTCGCAGCAACGTTCGCCTTTATGGGCTCGCGGTCGTCGAGGCTGGTGGCACGGGCGGCGAAAGGGCAGGGCGATGACCTCGAGGAGTCTCTTCGAACGGCTGGAAGCCGCAACGGATGCGCCTCCGGTCGCCAGCGGCGAGATGGATCGATGGGCTGTCGCCGACAGCGTTCTGGCCAATGTCAGGCGCATTCTGAACGCGCGGCAGGGTTGCTGCGAGACGAGGCCCGATTTCGGCATGCCCGATCTCAACGACATCTCGCGCGAGGCGTCCGAGACGATCCCCGCGATCGCGCGCGCGGTGAAGCTGCAGCTCGAAACCTTCGAGCCCCGCCTGTCGCAGGTCGTCGTCCGGCCGCTGCCCGACGTCGACCGGCCGGGTGACTTCGCCTTCGCCGTCAGCGCGGTCGTGCGCGTCGGCGATGGCGGAGAGGCCATGAAATTCGACACGGTGCTGGGCAGCGACCGGCAAATGCGATTGCGGAGCTGACGCCGTGTCCCTCAACGCCTATTACGAAGACGAACTCTCCTATCTGCGCGAGCTTGGGCCTGAGTTCGCGCATGCCAACCCCAAGCTGGCCGGCTTCCTCGCTCGTGAGGCCAACGACCCGGATGTGGAGCGGCTGCTCGAAGGCTTCGCCTTCCTCGTCGCGCGACTGCGCCAGAAGCTCGAAGACGAGATGCCGGAGCTGGTCCATGGCCTGATCCGGCTGCTCTGGCCGCATTATCTGAGGCCGGTGCCACCGCTCAGCGTGGTCGCTTTCGCGCCGGCCGCCGGTGGCGGCCAGACCAGCGTGAGGGTCGCGGCCGGCACCGGCTTGGCATCACGCCCGATCGAAGGCGTGTCCTGCCGCTTTCGCACCTGTTATCCCGTCGATGTCCTTCCCTTCACCATCGCGAAAACCGACAGCGACAACCGGCCGACCTCGGCGCGCCTCTCGCTGACGCTGCAGGCGGTCGGACGTGGCACGCTGCAGGCGCTCGAGGGCGGGCGCATCCGGCTGTTCTTCAACACCGAACGCGAGCCGCAGACGGGCCGCACGCTGCTGCTGTGGCTGTCGCGGTCGCTCAGGAGCATCACGGCGACGACGGAAAGCGGAGAGAACTTCACCCTGCCTCCCGATTCGATCCGCCCCGTCGGCTTCGATGACACCGAGGGCGTGCTCCCCTATCCCGCCAACGCCTTCATCGGCTTCCGCCATATCCAGGAGTATCTCGCCTTTCCGGCGAAGTTCCTGTTCGTCGACCTCGTCAATCTCGCCCCGCTCGCGCGATTCTCCGGACGTCAGGTCACGTTGACATTCGAATTCTCCCGCCCGTTCCCCGACCAAACCCGGATCACGGAAGGCCACATCCGGCTCAACTGTACGCCCGTCGTCAACCTCTTTGCGCATGACGCCCATCCGCTGCGGATCGACCGTGCCCGCAGCGAGTATCGGATCATGGCCGGCGGCCAGATCGGCGCTGCGATCTATAGCGTCGACAAGGTCACGGGCTATGTCCAGGGCCGGCCCGAGCGGCTCGAATACGATGCCTTCGAGGCCTTTCGCCACGACGTCCCCGGCGCGGATGTCCAGACGTCATTCTACCGCGAGAGGCTCAGGCCAGCGACGGTGGGGCGCGGCGTCGACCATTATCTGTCCTTCGTTTCGCGCTTGGACAAGGCGGTGAACCCGCCGGCCGAGATCATCTCGATTGCTCTGACCTGCAGCAATGGAGCGTTGGCCGAACGCCTCGCAATTGGCGCGATCGATCAGCCGACCTCGGACACGCCGGCGACCGTCACCTTCGCCAACATCATGACGGTGACGCCGCAGACCCCGCCGCCGATCGGTGAGAATCTGCTCTGGCGGCTGATCTCCAATCTGGCGCGCAATTTCGGCTCGATGGTCGATGTCGGCGCGCTGCGGACGATCATCGCGAGCTATGACTTTCGCGCCGTCCACGACAGCCAGGCGCGCCGGCGGCTCGAACTGCTGCTCGAGGCGCTCGAGCGCTTCGATTCGAGCATCGAGGACGGGGTTTTGCGCGGCACGCCGGTGCGCGTGCGCAAGATCACGCTGTCCGTCGCTGAGAGCAAGATCGGCGGTGAGGCCGAACTCTATCTGCTGGGCTCGGTGCTCGAACAGTTCTTCAGCGTCTATGCCAGCATCAACAGCCTGCACCGCTTCGCGATTCAGGGCTCAGAAAGCAAGGTCGACTACCGATGGCCGCTGCGAACGGGGACGACGAGCGCGATCTGAGCCGGATCGAGCCGCTCGATGCGGCTGCGATCCAGTTCTACGAACTCTGCCTCAGGCTCGAGGAGATGTTCCCGCAGCCCGGCGGCATCGGTGCGACCGGCGTGCCCTCCCGCGAGACGGTGCGCTTTCGTGCCAATCCGACCCTGGGCTTTCCGGCCGAGGAGGTCGCGGCCGTCAGACTGCCGCAGGACCCAGGCGATCCGGTTGTCGTCGTCGCCAATCTGTTCGGCTTGCACGGCCCGGCCTCGCCTCTGCCTCCGGCCTTCACAGAGCGCATCATCTTTGCTGAAGAGAGCGGCGCACTGAAGGACTTCTCGGATTTCTTCAACCATCGGCTGCTGGCGCTGCTGTTTCGCGTCTGGAAGCACTACCGCCACCACAGCCGCTACGTACCGGGTGCGTCGGATGCGATCTCGGCCGCAGTCACCGCTCTTTTCGGCATGTATGGCGCCAGTGCGGACGAGGCGCGGCCCGCCCGCGCGCTGCTGCTGCCCTATGCGGGAACGCTGGCGCTCTACAGCCACTCCGCGCCGATCGTGGCAGGCGTCATCAGGCATTACTTCGGCATTCCCTGCACGATCGAGGAGTTCGTCCCGCGCGAGATCATCATCCCACTGGAGGACCGTTTCACCCTCGGGGCGGCCCATGGCGAACTCGGCATCGGCACGATCTGCGGCGAAAGCATGCGCGACGTCATGGGCAAATTCCGGATTCGACTAGGACCGCTGACGGCGGCGCAATGCGAGAGTTTGCTGCCTGGTGAGCCGGCCCACGGAACGCTGCAGGAACTGGTCCGGCTTTCGATCCGAGAGCCCTGCGACTGGGATCATGCCTATGTTCTGGCGCCCGGCGAGGCTGCACCCGCCCGGTTGGGCGAATGGCGGCTGGGCTGGTCGGGATGGCTCGATCCCGATCCTGCATCGGAGATCGAATTCGTCATATGAGATCCTCGCCCGTCACATCTTTGTTGTCCGGCTATCGCAAAAATCCGCGTGCTTGGGGAACGAAGACGCGGTTACGCGAGCGGTTTCGTTTCCGTCGTTGCGCTGGGCGGGGATGAGGATGAGACTGTTGCTGACCGTGCTCGGAACACAACGCAGCACGCTCGGAGACCGGTCGAGCCACGTTTTCGAAACGAGCGGCGGCACCATCGGCCGCAGCGCTTCCTGCGACTGGTCCTTGCCGAACGCAAGCAACACGCTCTCGGCCCGTCATGCCGTGATTTCATATAATGGACATGGCTTCGTGGTCACCGACACCAGTACCAACGGTGTCTACGTGAATACGGTGGACGCCCCGCTCGGCCGCGACCAGAGCCATGCGCTCACGAATGGTGATATGCTCTATATTGGCGACTACGTGTTGTCGGTGGCGGTTCTCAAGGAGCTGCCGCCGGTCGCGGCGGAGACCCCCGTTCGGCAGGCTCCGCCGGCGCCGCTCCTTGTGCCGCTCGCCGCCTCACCCTTGCCGCAGGCCGCCACATCCGCCTCGGCGCGCGCGCCAGCGACGGGCTTCGCCTTGCCGCCCGATATCGATTTTGGTCTGCCGGTGCCGCCACCAGCCCGAGCCAATCCAATGGGGTCGGCCGTCCCGTCATCAACGGCGTCGGCGATGACAGCTGCCTTTGGGGCACCGGAAAATCCGACGGCCGAGCGGTCATCTCCCGCTTCGACACTAATCCCGGACGATTTCGACTTCAGCGATCTCGCGCCCGGACGGTCCGTGCCGCCCCCCCCGGCCCAATGGCCGGTTTCTCCCGCGCCGTCGCTGCCCTCCGTCGCGCTTGGGCCGCCTGCGAATGCACCTGGAGCGCCTTCGCCATCACTCGATCCGCTCGCCTTGCTGCGCCAGCGCGCGATCGCGCGCGCCGCATCGATCGACCTGTCGCCTCCGCCCGTCGAGACGGCTCCCCTCTGGTTTGCCGGCTTCTGATGCTGCGGCGTTTTGGTCGGCGCTCGGGCTCGATCTGGACGCGATCCCCGCCGCCTCGCGCCAGCGGCTCCTCGGCGAACTCGGCGCTGCGCTGCGCGAAATGGCGGCCGGGCTGGTGATGGTTCTGTCGGCGCGGAAGTCGATGAAGGACGAATTCCGGATCGAGCAGACCCGCCTGGCCCCGCAGGAAAACAACCCGTTCAAGTTCTTTCGCGACGGCGACGAGGCGCTGCGGCGCGTTCTGGTTGAGGGCAAGCCGGGTTACTTGCCGATCGACCAGGCGGTTCGGCAGTGTTTCGAGGACATCAAGTCCCATGAGATCGCCACCGCGATGGCGATGCAGAACGCGCTCGGTGCTCTGATTGCTCGCCTGTCGCCGACCGAGATCGGGAACGGTGCGGAGCCGGGCCTGCTCGGGCGCAAGCCTGATCGCGCGCGGCTCTGGGACCTCTATGTCGAAGCTCACGAGCGGATCGCCGCGGATCTCGACCGGACCATGCGCACCCTCCTGGCCGACGAATTTACCCTGGCCTATGCCCAATTGGCGCAGGCCGATGGCAAAGAGGCACTGCGATGATGCGCCCGACCCGGCGGGCGACGCTGGTGTGGCTGGTTGCGGCCCCCGGCGTCGGCGGCTGCGCCGGGGGCGCCCCGAGCGTGAAGACGACGGCGCTCGAATTCGGCATCGAGGCCGATCAGGAGATCAACATCAACACCAATGGCGAACCGTCTCCCGTGGTGTTGCGGGTCTACGAACTCAAGACGAAATCCGCCTTCGAACAGGCCAGCTTCTTCGAGCTGCTCGATGGCGACAGCGCCAAACTGGGGGCCGACCTGGTCGCCAAGCGGGAATTCGAGGTCAAGCCGGGCGAGAAATCGAGCTTCAAACGCGATTCCCCGACCGACGCCAAGCACATCGGTGTGATCGCCGGATTCCGCGAGATCGAGACGGCACAGTGGCGCGCGGTGATCGATATCGTCCCCGATCGCGACAACGCCTTTGTCATTCAGGTGACGGCGCTGGCGGTCAAGATCACCCTGACGCGCGCCTCACGCAGCTTCGGCATGTTCTGATCATGATCCGCGCTTGGCTCAGGTCGGATTGGTCTGCCGGGGTATGTGCCGGCACAACAGTGGAAAGCCCCCGCAGATGACCCTGGTCAGCAAGCCGCTCTGGTCGGAAGGCATGTTGATCCGACCCCAGCATTTCCAGCAATATGACCGCTGGATCGAGCACGTCCTCGAAGGGCGCTCGGCTGGCATGACGGCCTTCGGTTGGGGCCTGCGCTCTCTGGTTCTCGCGGATGAGTTGCTGCCGCTCGGGCGGATCGGCATCGCCCGCATCCGGGCGGTGATGCCGGACGGTGCGGTGCTCGACGACACGTCGCAAGCGCCGTTCGAGGCGCGCGCCGTACCGCCGAACCTCAAGAATGCGCTGGTCAAGGTCGCGCTTCCCGTCCGGGCGCTCGACGGGGCCGAGATCGGCACGGTCGGTCGGCGCCGCTACGACCCGGTCGAGCAACCGATGCGCGACACGACGGCGCCTGAGCGAGGCAGCGTGGTGCTGCGTGTGGCACGCCTCGCGCCGCGCCTTCTGATCGAAGGCGAATCCGAAGACGACCTCGTGACCCTGCCGGTGGCCCGCATCCGTGAGGTCGACGCGGCCGGCGCGATCCTGCTCGACGAAAACTATGTTCCGCCCTGCCTCAACTTCCACGCCTCGCCGAGGCTGCTGCGGATCGTCAACGAGATCCGCTCGTTGCTGCGCAGCCGGGCCGAGGCTTTGGCCGGCCAGACCGACCCGGCTCAGGCTACGGCCGAAAGCGGCGGTCTCATCGATTTGCTGATCCTCTCGATCGTCAATGGTCAGGAGGCGATCTTCGATCACTTCGCTGCGACGCCGGGCCTCCATCCCGAGACGGTCTACCGTGGCAGCGTCGCGCTGGCCGGCACCTTGTCGAGCTTCACCAGCGGGCGCAGGCGCGGCGCCGACTTTCCGGCCTATAACCACCTCGATCTCGACGCCGCTTTCGCTCCCGTTCTCGACCAGTTGCGGCAGTTGCTGGCAACCCTTGTCGAGCGCAACGCCGTTGCTCTGCCGTTGCAGGACCGCGGCTATGGCATCCGCCTGTCGACGATCGCTGACCGCACCTTGTTCCAGGACGGCCGCTTCATCCTGATCGCGACAGCGAGCATTCCGACGGAAAGCCTGCGCAGCCAATTGCCGATCGCGATGAAGATCGGCTCGGTCGAGCAGATCCGCGACCTCGTCAATCTGCAATTGCCCGGCATACCCCTGCGGGCCTTGCCAGTCGCACCGCGCGAACTGCCCTTTCTCCAGGGCGGCGTCTATTTCGAGCTCGACCAGAACGTGGAACTCTGGCGCAACCTGACACGCTCGGCCGCGGTCGCCCTCCATGTCAGCGGCGACTACGCCGATCTCCATCTCGAATTCTGGGCGATCCGCGGGAAGAAATCGTGAAGCCGACGCCCGACCCGAGCCTGGATGCGCCAACGGTGGTCGGCCACAAGCCGGCCGGGTTGCTCCAGCCGCGTGCGGCGCCGCCCCCCGCCTATGACCTGCCGACGACGCCGATCATGCCACCGCGACCGGCGCAGGCGCCCTCTGTCGCGGTGACATCGTCGCACGTCCGCCGCGAGGCGTCGTCGCGTCACGGGAGTCCGGCAAGGATACGGGTCTGCAACTCGCCAGCGAGCCGACCGCGCCGGCCGACGCGATCATTGCCGCCGCCAGCCGCCTGCTGGTGCTCGTCGCGCAGCTGCGCGACTCGGTGGAGTTCGCCGATGTCGCGACATTGCGTGCGGAGGTGGTCAGCCAGGTCCAGCAGTTCGAGGAATTGGCGGTCAAATACGGCGCTGCGGCGGGTGACATCGCCGCCGCCCGCTACATCCTCTGCTCGCTCATCGACGAAACGGTGATGACGACGCCCTGGGGCAGCGCCAGCACCTGGAGCACCAGTTCGCTGCTCAATCGCTTCCACAACGAGACCTGGGGAGGCGAAAAGGTGTTCGCGATTCTCGACCGGGTCAAGAGCGAGCCCCGGAAGAACCTGCCTCTGCTGAAGCTGATGAACCTCGTGCTGCTCCTGGGCTTCGAGGGCATGCATCGCGTCCTCGACAATGGCCGCGAGCGTCTGGCCGATCTGCGCGACGAGGTCGGGACGCTGGTCGCACAGCATTCACCGCCGCCACCGTCCGAGCTGTCGGCGGAATGGCGCGGTGTCAGCGGCCAGAAGACGCTGCGCAGCTTCGTACCGCTCTGGGTCGTCTTTGCAGTGACCGGCTTTTTGCTCGTCTGCATCTATAGTTATCAGCACTACCGGCTGAGCAGCCATCTCGCACCCGTCGTCGAGCAGTTGCGTGGGCTGGCGACCTCGGTATCGCCGGGAACAGCGCCGTGATCCGCTCCTTCGCGCTCGGATTCCTGAGCCTGCGCGGGCTGGTGACCCTGCTCGGGCTTGCGGCGCTCTGTGTTCTGATCTGGTTCGCGGGCCCCTATCTCGTGCTGGGTGGCGCAGCGCCGCTGGCGCCGATCGAGAACCGGTTCTCCGCCATCGTCCTGCTGCTGGCATCATTGCTAGGCATCGGGTTGCTGCGGCTGTTCCTCGCGAGGCGCGCCAACGCGCGCATGATCAAATCCCTGCTCGATACCGAGGGTCTGGCCTCGATGGCCGACAGCGGCGGGGTCGAGGAGGTCGCGATCATTCGCGAGCGCTTCGAAGGCGCACTCGGTGCGCTGCGCGAGACCATTTTCGCCGGCAAGAAGGGCAATGGCTATCTCTTCGAGTTGCCCTGGTACGTCATCATCGGCCCGCCCGGCGCCGGAAAGACGACCATTCTGAAGAATTCGGGGCTGGATTTTCCCCTGGCCGGGAAGTTCGGCAACGACCCTGTGGCCGGGCTCGGCGGCACCCGCCATTGCGACTGGTGGTTCACAGAGCAGGCGGTGCTGATCGACACTGCGGGTCGTTACACCACGCAAGACAGCGGCAATGCCGTCGATCGCGCGGCCTGGCGCGGCTTTCTCGACCTGCTGAAGACGCATCGCAGCCGGCGGCCTCTCAACGGCATCATTCTGGCGATCAGCCTGTCAGATGTCCTGCTGCAGAGCGAAGCGGAGCGGAAGCGTCATATCGCGGCCTTGCGCGCGCGCCTGCAGGAGCTCACCCAGACCTTCGGATTGGAGCTGCCGACCTATCTGGTCATCACGAAATGCGATCTCGTCGCCGGTTTCACCGAATTCTTCGACGGTATGGCGGAAGCGCCGCGCGGCCAGGTCTGGGGCATGACCTTACCGGTCGATCCGTCCGCGACCGCAAAACTGGCGGAGACCTTCGACCATAACTTCCGCGGCCTGGCCGAGCGGCTGGAACTGCTGATGCCCGAACGCGCCCATGCCGAGCGCAGTCTGAGCCGGCGCGGGCGAATCTTCATCTTCCCCAAGGAATTTGCGAGTCTGCGTCGGGATCTCGGCAGCTTCGTCCACGAGGTGTTCAAGCCGAGCCGGTTCGAAGCTCACTGCAAGCTGCGCGGGATCTACTTTACCAGCGGCACGCAGGAGGGCACGCCGATCGATCGCGTGCTGGCGGCTCTTGGCCGCAGCTTCGGCCTGTCGGGCGCGCAGCGAGCTCCGTTCTCGGGCCAGGGCAAGGCCTTCTTCATCAACCGCCTGCTGACCGATGTCGTCTTCGAGGAGCAGGGACTTGTCGGCGTCGACCGCAAGCTCGAGCGCCGATTGGTGATGGCCCAGAGCGCAGGCTACGCGGTCGCGGTCGCGCTCCTGATCGGATTTTCGCTGTTGTGGTGGGGTGCCGCCAGCCGCAGCGATGCGCGCATCGTCGCCACCGCCGAGGCGGCGACGCTGGCCCAGACGCGTATTTCAGAGATCGGGCCGCGGCCGACGGTGGCCTCGCTGCTGCCGGCCCTGAACGCGATCGATGCGATGCGGGAGGCAACCGGGCGCAGTGGCTTCTTCGCCTGGCTCGATGGCATCGGCCTCGCCGCCACCCCGACGCTTGCGCCGCTGGCGGACGAGATCCGCGACAAGATGCTCATCGAGCGGCTGTTGCCCGCGCTTGCGACGCGCATCGCGGAACGCCTGAACGGGCTGATCCAGGTCGGTGCCGACACCGAGGCGGTCCGCGACCTGTTGCGCAGCTATCTCATGCTCGGGGATCCGGCGCGTTTCGACCGCGCTGCGATCCTCAAGACCGCCCGTGAGGAGACCCAGCTCGCCTTTCCGGTCGACCGCACCAAGGCCGCCGAGTTGTTCGGCCATGTCGAGCGGATGGCCAGCCTTCTGCCGCGCCCGATGATCCTCGACCCCCGGCTGGTCGACTATGTCAGGTCGCGGCTGACGCGCACGCCACGCACCGAGCAGGTCTATGCCCGCCTGCTGCGCGAAGCGGCCCAGAATCCGCGGCTGCGCCCGGTCAACCTGTCGTCGGTGGTGGGCCCGGGCGCCCTCCAGATCGCCTCGGCCCGGAGCAGCGAGGCGGTCTCGATCATTCCCTCGGCCTTCACGCGGGAGGGGTTCTACGAATTCGTGCTGCCGCGCCTGCCGGTGCTGATCCGGGAGGAGCTCGGCGTCGATTGGGTGACCGGCGGCGACCAGCCCGGAGACAGTGTCGTTCAGGGCATCGCGCGCGAGGTCATGGACCGATATGTCGCCGACTACACGCGCGCCTGGCAGGCCGCGATCGCGAATGTCTCGCTGGTGCCGTTCACCGACATGCAGCGTGGTCTGGCTGCCGTGCAGGCCCTGGCGGCCGCCAACTCGCCGTTGGACCGGCTCGTGGGCGTGGTGCGCACCAACACCGAATTGCCGCTCCCGG
The DNA here is from genome assembly GCA_002279705.1 of Allobosea sp. 12-68-7. Classification (GTDB taxonomy): domain Bacteria; phylum Pseudomonadota; class Alphaproteobacteria; order Rhizobiales; family Beijerinckiaceae; genus Allobosea. The sequence goes on along the minus strand of NCCO01000008.1, from coordinate 27,065 downwards.
GCGAACAAGCCGCGGCTGCAGCCGGCGCGGCGACGCCAGGCCCCGTCGCCGCCGTCGGCGGTGGGCTGATCGCTGCGGCGGCGAGCAGCGCGGCCAATGCGGGGGTCGCGGCCGCACTTGGCGACGCGCCCTGGCCGGGCATTGCGATCGGGGCGCCGTTTCGGCCATTGGTCGAGCTCGTCGCGCCGACCGGCGGTGCCCAGCCCGGGATGGCGCGGGTGCGAGAACTCTTCGGCGGCGTCTATGGTGCGATCAGCAACGTGGCGAATGCGCCCGACCCGCGCCAGGCGGCCTATCAGCTCGTCGTCCGCCGCAAGGACCAGGGCAGCACGGATGCGTTCGCCCAGCTGCGTGCCGATTCCGCCTTGCGCCCGGATCCGGTCCGCGGCGTGATGCGCGATGTCGCCAATTCGAGTGGCAATGCGATGCTCACCCAGTCTCTGGGTTACGTCAACGAAGCTTGGCGGCGCGACATCCTCCCCGTCTGCCAGGGCGCTCTCGATCAGCGCTATCCGATGTTCGGCGATGCCCGCGAGGAGGTCTCCCTGCGAGATTTCAGCGATTTCTTCCGTCCCGGTGGACTGATCGACGAGTTTTTTCAGAAGTTCATGTCGCCCTTCGTGCTCGACCAGCGCAGCGGCTACTCTCCTGCGATCGTGGACGGGACGGCGTTGCCCCTGCGCAGCGAGGCGCTGCAGCAGTTCAACCGCGCCCGCATGATCCGGGCCGCTTTCTTCACCGGAACCGGCGCCGCACCCTCGGTCAAGTTCAGCCTGCGCCCCGTCTTCCTGGATTCTCGCCTCTTGCGCGCGACCATGTCGATCGACGGTCGCGATTTGATCTACCGCCACGAGGCGACGCGGTCCTACGATCTCGAATGGCCGACCCGTAGCGACGCCAGCAGCGTCGCGGTCACGCTGACCGATCTGACTGGCAAGGATACGCGCGTCGAGCGGACCGGCGCCTGGGCGCTGTTTCGCATGATCGACGGGGCGAGCCTGGCCGCTCGAGGCGGGGCCGACCGCTTCGGCATTACCATCGCCACCGAGGCCGGCGCCCGGGTCATCTACCAGTTGCGCGCCGCCAGCATCAACAACCCGTTCAGCCTCGGGGTGCTGCGTGCCTTCCGCTGCCCCGATTCGCTGTGATGAACCCGCCCGTCTTCGGCTTGTTCGGAAAACTGCCCTGGGAGGGCGACTTCGTTCAGCGCGGCCTTCCCGGCCGGTTCGTCCGTCCCTGGGACATGTGGTTGTCGCAGTCTCTCGCCGAAAGCCGTGACGCGCTCGGCGCCAACTGGGCAGATGCCTACCTCCTCAGCCCGCCCTGGCGGTTCGTGATCGAGCCCGGGATCATCGATGAAAGCGGCTGGTGCGGCGTATTGGTCAGCTCGATCGACAGGGTCCGGCGGTATTTTCCGCTGACCTTGGCGTTGGAGCGGCCCGCCGACGAAGCGATACCATCCGAGGTGCTCGGCCTCGAGCCACTGCTCGAAAGGCTGGAAGCTGCCGCACTCGGGCTGATTGCGACCCAGCAACCGATTGACGCCATGCTGGCGCGGACAACCCGACAGGTCGAGGCCGCCCTCGCCGCTCTCGTCGAGTCGACGCCCCAGAGCTTCGCCGCGCGGGACGTGCCACAGGCGCAACTCCTGGTCGGAGTGGCCGGAACGACATCGGTGCTGCCGAATCTGGCCGCGCGGGGGAAGGCGGCGGGTGGCTGCAGCGTCTGGTGGCATGAGCGGTGGAACCAGCATGCCCCGGCGGCGCTGCGCTGCCAGGGCATGCCCGCACCGGCGGCCTTCGCCGGCCTTCTTGATGGCGACTGGCTGCGCCATGGCTGGATCCTCAGCAGCGGAGAACCGTAGTCGTGACGACCGTATTCGATCTGGCCGAGATCTGGGAGACATCCGCCGCGACGCACTGTGGTCCCCATCATGCGCAAAACCAGGACTCCTACTCGGCCTGGTGTGAGGCGGGGCTCTTTGCGGTCGCCGACGGCATGGGTGGCCATGCCGCCGGCGACCTCGCCAGCCAGTCGATCGTCGAAATCCTGCGGGCGGTGGTGGAGCCGGGAGCCGCGCTCGCCGTCCGGGTGGCACTGGCGGAAGAGGCGATCGAGGCCGTGAACGGCGCGCTGCGCGCCAGGGCCGCAAGCTCCCTGCACAAGGACATCATCGGCTCGACCGTCGCGGTCGCGCTGGTGGGAGAAGGCATGGCGGTCAGTCTCTGGGTCGGCGATTCGCGCGTTTACCGATTCAGCGGCGGGCAGTTGTCGCAGCTGACGCGCGACCATTCGCTGGCCGAGGAAGAGGATAGCGGCAACAGCCATGTCCTGACGCGTGCGGTCGGCTCGGCCGCCCAGGTCGAGATCGAGCGCGCCGTCACCGAGATCCATCCGGGCGATACGCTCCTCGTTTGCAGCGACGGCCTGAACAAGGCCCTCAGCGATGAGGACATCGCCGGCTTTCTGAGCGAGCCACTATCGGGCCTCGCCGAGCGCCTGGTCGCCCGGGCCATCGTGGCCGGCGGTCGCGACGACATCACGGCCGTCATCGCGCGCTGCCGCTGACGACCCGCACGGCATGGCAAGAGTCGCGACGACACCGATCGACGAAGATCCTCCAGTCAAGCTCGTGACAACAAAATCTGTGAAAAGCAGTCGATGAAACGCAGTCGCGGCAGAATCCATCCCAAGCCTCTCGAGCGGGCCTTGCCGATTCCGCTCGGCACGAAGGTGCGCGAGCGCTTCAAGATCATCGACGTCATCGGACGAGGTGGCATGAGCACGGTCTATCGCGCGATCGACCTCGTACGCGTACGCGCCCGCGCCATCGACACCGACGTCGCCCTCAAGGTCATCGATGTCGACGAAGGCTATCGGCAGGACGCGATCGCGCTGCTCCACCGCGAAGGGCGGCGTCTGCTCGAACTCCAGCACCCCAACATCGTCCGCGTCTATGATTCCGACGAGGACGGCTCGCTGCATTTCCTGGTGATGGAGTTGCTGCATGGCAAGACGCTCGCCCGGGCCCTGGCAGAGCGGGAAGGGCAGCCGCTGGAGCCTGCGGTAGCCCTGCGTATCATCGCCGGTGTCGGCGCCGGGCTCAGCGCCGCCCATGCCGCTGGCATGATCCATGGCGACATCAAGCCGGGCAACATCTTCATCACCCGCGACGGCGGCGTGAAACTGATTGATTTTGGAACAGCACAGGCGACGGCGCGGCGCGACCAGCCGCTCGATGACGACGATACCTCGCTCTACATCGACCGGTTGCGGGCGGTCACACCGGCCTATGCCTCCCTCGAAATGCTGGGGGGCGATAGTCCCGACGCGCGTGACGACGTCTTCTCCTTCGCCGTGATCGCTTATCTCATTCTCGCCGGCAGCCATCCCTTCGAAGGCAAGACCGCCGCGCAAGCTTGGCAGGAGAGGATGGCGCCACCGCGGCCGGCGACGCTCTCGGCGCCGCGCTGGGTCGTGCTCCGCGAAGCTCTCACCTTGGCCCGCGCCGAGCGCACGGCCCGGGTCGCCGCGTTCGCCGAGCGCCTGCGCTCTCCTGGCTGGCGGGACTACTGGCGGGCCTGGCTTCACCGCCCCCCATCGGCGTCGACAGCGGAGCAAGAACCGTCGGAGCCCGTTGCCAGGGCACCGTCTGGGGCGACGCCGGGCGAGCCGCCGCCGTGAACGTCTTAAACCTGTAAACAGGGCACCCTAGCGTTTCTCAACACGACTCGGTTGCTTGGCTTTCAGCTGCGGCGGACGAGGATCGATCGGCCAGGTTTGCGAGGCGCACCGCCATGTCGGACATCTCCCAAGGCCATGATCTGACGATCGAGTTGACGCTCGCCAACGGCGCCATCTCGACCGGGCTTCAGGTCGAGCGGCTCCAGGGAAGGGAGGCGATCTCGGAGCCCTATCTGCACAGGATCGGCTTTCGCGCCAACGCCGAGATCGCGTCCACGGACGTGGTCGGTGAAGGCGCGCGGGTGACCCTCCGGAATGAGGCTGGCACACTCGTCATCAATGGCGTCGTCGTCGAGTTCGTCGCGGAGGATCCGTTGGGCGATCAGGGGCATGTCTATGCGGTCTCGATCGCCCCCCGACTGAAGCTGCTCGACCTCAACCGGCAGAACCAGGTCTATGGGTCCAACAGCAAGGTCTCGGTGCGCGACCTCATCGAAGGCGAACTGAACGGGACACTGGCCGCCAACCGCGGGCACATGACCATCGCCCACGAACTCCATCTCAGTGCCTCCTACCGGCAGCGCGAATTCATCGTCCAGTACAATGAGACCGATCTCGCCTTTCTGTCGCGCTGGTGCGAGGCGAATGGCGTGTTCTACTTCTTCAAGCAGGGCGACAGCGACGAAACCGTCGTCTTCGGTGACTCCAACGTCGCCTTCGTCGCAGCCGACTTGCCGCAATTGCCTTATCGAAACGGCCACAGCCTGCTGGTCAGCCGGCACGCGGCCGTGACCTCATTCGGCTTTACGGCGAGGCCCGTTTCGAAGTCGGTCGTGCTGCGCGAGTACAATCCCGAGAAGCCGGCATTGCTGCTGCGTTCGACTGCGGCGGTGGAGCCCGGAAAAACCGGCACGGTCGTCGAGTACGGCCAGTACTTCATCGAGCCCGACGAAGGCGACCATCTGGCCAAGGTGCGGGCCGAAGAGATCGGCTGCCGGGCCAAGATCTTCCGGGGGATCAGCAACGCCCCGCAATTGCGGCCGGGCGTCTTCTTCGACCTGCAGGACCATCCGACGCTCGACGAGCGCTATCTCGTCATCGCGGTCGAGCATGAGGTGTCGACGCCCGCGCCCACCGGCTTCGGCGAAGCCGTGGATAACGGCGGTAAGCCCTACAGCAACCGCTTCGAGGCGATCCCGCTCTCGGTCGCCTTTCGGCCCGAGCGCAAGACGCCGCGCCCCATGGCCGCTGGGTTGTTCAACGCCTTCGTCGACGGTGAGACGGACGGCACGCGCGCCGAGGTCGACGGGCACGGCCGCTACAAGGTGCGTCTGCGTTATGACGAGGGCGATAGCGCCGACGGCAAGGCCAGCGAATTCGTCCGCAAGGCCGAGCCCTATGCCGGGCCCGCCGATACCGGCATGCATTTCCCTCTGCTGAAGGGCACCGAGGTGGTGCTGAGTTGCGTCAATGGCGATATCGATCGGCCGATCATCGTCGGTGCGGTTCCCAATCCGCTGACGCCCAATGTCGTCGGCAACCGCAATCAGACGATCAACCGTTTCCGTTCGCCGTCGGGCACGATGTTCGAAATGAACGACGGACCTTCGGGCAGTTGAGCGTGGCAAGAGTTGATGCGCACATCCGCGTCCGACTGACCCACAGCCATCCCTCTGGCAGGTCGGGGCGCCGCTGCCGGCCGTTTCGGCCCCGCCCCGCGGCGAGGACCAGGGCGTCGGAGGTTTCTCCATGACTGCGATCTGGCAAGCGCCGACCCAGGAGCCGGACCCACTGAGTGAGGCGGTGATCGAAGCCGTGCGCAGCTATGTCTTCCAGAGGGAACCGGTCGGCATGACGCTCGCGGTCGTCCCCGGAACCGCCTGGCGCGAGGCGCGTCTGGCTGATGGCAGGGTCGTGAGGCTCGCTCTCTCGACGGGGGCGGGCGAAGAGACGCGCTTTGGCGTCCGCGCCAGTGCGGCGATCCGCGTATCCGGCGAGGTCACGGTCGACGATCACGGCTATCGCCTGAACGCCGATATCATCGTTGACCGGGCGACACGCGCCATTCTCGCCTGCGACTGCCGTCTCGACAGCGTCGGCCGCATCGGGATCTGACGGAACCGCTGCCGGCGCTGTCCGGGCCGCAGGGGGCACAGGGTGAGAAGGCGCTTGCGCAATGCGCCGAGATCGCGCGGAAATCTGCGCAGTCACCACGTCGACACAATACCAATTCATTCGTATTTTCAATTACTTGATTTCATGATCGCCATGGCATGTCGCTTGCCATCCTTTGATCGCCGGCTGGGGCCGGACCGTGAATTTTTGAAGGAGCAGGACAATGGCACTCGACGCCTACATGACCATCAAGGGTGAGAAGCAGGGCGACATCTCCAGCGAAGCCAGCACGATCAAGAGCGCCGGCGCCGGCGCGAAATACGACAAGCATGGCAACGAGATCACCGTGCTGGCCTTCACCAGCGGCGTGATCATGCCGCGCGACCCCAAATCCGGCACGACCACCGGCGCGCGCATCCACCAGCCGGTCACCTTCACCAAGGTGTTCGACCGCTCGTCGCCGCTGCTCTGGCAGGCGCTCGCCAAGGGCGAGAAGCTGACCGAGATCGTCTGCAAGTTCTATCGCCCCGACACGGCGGGCCTCGGCGAGCCGGAGGAGTTCTTCGAGTACAAGTGGGAGAACGCCAAGCTCTGCGACGGCAAGTCCTATCTGCCGCTGACCGTCGCGCAGGCCAACGACCATCTGCGCCCGATGGAAGACTGGTCCTTCACCTATGAGAAGGTGACCTGGAAGCACTCCAAGGCTTCGACCGAGGGCGAGGATTCCTGGCAGAACGCCTGATCCCGACTGATCTGGGCCGCCGCGCCGCACCGGCGCGGCGGCTTTTTCATGTGCGCGGCGAAAACGAAAACGCCTGTCATCGCGGGGTCACCTGAGCCTTGTGAGGTGACGGTCGAGAACCGCGTAGCCCGGCCCTCGAAGAGGCGTTCGCCATGATCCAGGTCGATCTCAAACAATTGCTCGGACGCCTCAATCCCTACGTCAAACGGGCGCTGGAGACAGCCGCCGGCCTGAGTGTCGGCCGCTCCCACTATGAGGTGGCCGTCGAACATCTTCTGCTGGTGATGGCGGATGACGAGGCCCGCGATCTCGGCATCATTCTGCGTCATCACGGGCTGGATGCGTCCGCTCTCAAGCGCGGGCTGCAGCGCGCGACGGAAATGCTCAAGACCGGCAACACCGGTCGTCCTGTCTTCGCGCCGGGTCTGATCGAACTCCTGACGGATGCCTGGCTGATCGGTTCGATCGAACTGGGGCAGTCGCAACTGCGATCCGGCGCGATCGTGGCCGCCTTGCTGGCGAACCCCAGCCGCTACGCCATGGCAGACTGGTTCGAGGCGCTGCGCGCCGTCCCTCTCGGCGAACTCAAGAGCCGCTTCCGAGACATCGTAGCGGCCTCGTCCGAAGAGCCGGCCGGAGCGACCCCGGGCGCGACGGGGACGGCATCTCCCGCCGGAAGCGGGACCTTCGCTGCGGATGGGGCACTGGCGCGCTTCACCATCAACTTCACCGAGCAGGCGCGCGCCGGCAAGATCGATCCCGTCTTCGGTCGGGACCGCGAAATCCGTCAGATGATCGACATTCTCGGCCGACGCCGCAAGAACAACCCGATCTGCGTCGGCGATCCCGGCGTCGGCAAGACCGCGGTCGTCGAGGGACTCGCACTGAAGATCGCCGAGGGCGACGTGCCCGACTTCCTGAAGAATGTCGAACTGGTCAGCCTCGATCTCGGCATGTTGCAGGCTGGTGCCGGCGTCAAGGGCGAGTTCGAAAACCGCCTCAAGGGCATCATCGACGAGGTCAAGGCGTCGCCGAAGCCGATCGTCCTCTTTATCGACGAGGCGCATATGCTGGTCGGTGCCGGTGCATCCGCCGGCGGCGGCGATGCGGCGAATTTGCTCAAGCCCGCGCTGGCGCGGGGTGAGCTCAAGACCGTCGCCGCGACCACCTGGTCGGAATACAAGAAGTACTTCGAAAAGGATCCCGCCCTGGCCCGCCGCTTCCAGCTCGTCAAGCTCGACGAGCCCTCGCCGGCGGAGGCGATCACCATCGTGCGCGGCCTCCGCGCCGCCTATGAAAAGAGCCATGGCGTCTACGTCCGCGACGATGCGGTCGCGGCCGCGGCACAGCTCTCGGCGCGCTATATCTCCGGCCGGCAGCTCCCCGACAAGGCGGTCGATGTCCTCGACACCGCCTGTGCCCGCGTCAAGCTCTCCCTGTCGACCAAGCCCGCGGTCATCGACGATCAGGAACGTCGGGTCGCCACGCTGCGGCGCGAGCTCGGCGCGCTCGAGCGCGACCGAACCACGCTGGGCCGCGACAATCCTCGGATCGCCGAGATCGAGGCGGAGATTGTCCGGATCGAGGAGGAAACCGTTGAATCGACGGCGCAATGGCAGCGTGAGAAGGCCTTGGTCGATCGCATTGTGGCGCTGCGCAGCGAACTCGGCATCGGCCCGGAAGGCATGGCCAAGGCCGACGCGGCGATGACGCCTCCGCTCAATGACGATCACGCCGACGATGAGACAAAGGAGGCCGGTGAACCGATCGATGGAGCGCAAAGCACGGCCGAGCAGGAGTTGCAGCAGGCGGTAGCCGAACTGGAGCGGACTCGCGGCAAGACGGCGATGATCCACTATGAGGTCACCGCCGACGCCGTCGGCCAGGTGATCTCGGACTGGACCGGCATCCCGGTCGGCAGCATGGTCAAGGACGAGGCGGCGGCCATTCTGGGCATGGCCGAGAAGCTGCGCCTGCGCATCAAGGGCCAGGACCATGCGGTGGCCGCGCTGGACGAGGGCATGCGGGCCGCCAAGGCGGGGGTCAACAATCCCGGTCAGCCGATGGGCGTGTTCCTGTTCGTCGGCACCTCGGGCGTCGGCAAGACCGAGCTCGCGACGCAACTCGCCGACCTGCTGTTTGGCGGCGAACGTTTCCTGATCACCATCAACATGTCCGAGTTCCAGGAGAAGCACACCGTCTCCAAGCTCGTTGGCGCGCCGGCCGGCTATGTCGGTTATGGCGAGGGGGGGCTGCTGACCGAGGCGGTGCGCCAGCGGCCCTATTCGGTCGTGCTGCTCGACGAATGCGAGAAGGCCGATCCGGAAGTCCTGAACCTGTTCTACCAGGTCTTCGACAAGGGCACGCTCGCCGATGGCGAGGGCCGGGTGATCGACTTCAAGAACACGGTCATCATCCTGACCTCGAATTTGGCCACGGAGATCATCACGGCGCTGGGCACGCAGGACGAGAAGCCCGACACCGGGGCGTTGACCGAGGCGATCCGGCCAACCCTGTCGCGGCATTTCAAGCCGGCACTGCTGGCGCGCATGCAGATCGTACCGTTTTACCCGCTGATGCCCGACGTGCTCGGCGAGATCGTCCGGCTGAAACTCGACAAGGTCGGCAAGCGCCTGCGCGAGAGCCAGAAGATGGCGTTCCATTACAGCGACGCCGTGGTCGAGGCGATCACCGCCCGCTGCACCGATGTCGACACCGGCGCGCGCAACATCGACCATATCGTCAACCGCACACTGCTGCCTGAGATTGCCACCGAGATCATCGGGCGGATGGGCGATGCGCACGCCCCCGACAGCCTGGCGGTCGATCTCGATGCCAGCGGCGCCTTCGTCTACCGCTTTGGCGGAGGCATGACCGAGCTCATGGCCGAAGCCGCCGAATAGGAACGCGCCCGATCATGCAGGACCCGCTTTCGGTCGCCGAGGAACTGATCGAGCTGACGACGACCTTGGCGACGGAGCGCCGCCTCGAGGCGCTCCTCGGCGCCGTCGTCAGCTCGGCGCGGCGGCTGACGCGGGCCGAGGGCGGGCGCGTTCTGGTGCTCGACCGCACGGGGCGCCATCTCCACGGGTTGGTGGGCCAGAACGATGCCGCGCCGGAGACCGCGTCTCTGGCGCATGAAATCCCCGTCTATGCCGACGGCAACGCCTTCAACCTCCGCGACGCCAATGTCTTCAGTGCGGTGACCGGCAAGACCGTCAACCTGGCCGACGTCTACGACTACACCAATTTTGATTTTTCGGCGCTCTATGAGCAGGATGCCCGCTCGGGTTACCGCACACGTTCCTTCGTCGTTGCGCCTTTGTGGAATGTCGAGGGCGTCACGCTCGGCGTATTGCAACTGATCAATGTCAGGCTGACGCCCGACAGTCAGATCGGCGCGCTGCCCAAGGCGTTTGAGCGCGTCGTCGCCTCCTTTGCGGCGCATGCGGCGGTCGCCATGACGAATGCCCGGCTGTTTGAGGAAAACCGCCACCTCATCCGTCAGCTCGACCGGCGCAATGCGGATCTGACCCAGGAAAACACACGTCTCAAGGTGCTGACCGCCAGTGCCGACGATCAGATCATCGGCGAAAGCCCGAGCTTCCAGGCGGCGCTCGATCTGGCGCGGCGGGCGGCCTCGTCGCCGGTGGCCGTGCTCCTTCTGGGCGAGACCGGCACGGGCAAGGAGGTCTTCGCTCAGGCCGTGCACCGCCTCGGCAAACGGCATGATCGTCCCTTCATTGCACAGAACTGTGCCGCTCTGCCCGAGACGCTTCTGGAGAGCGAGCTGTTCGGGCACCGCAAGGGTGCCTTTTCCGGTGCCGTCGCCGACAAGAAGGGGCTGGTGCACGAGGCCCACGGCGGCACGCTGTTTCTCGACGAAATCGGCGACATGCCGCTGAGCCTCCAGGCCAAGATTCTGCGTCTGCTCGAAGAGGGGTCGGTGCGGCGGCTCGGCGACACGCGGCTGGAGCGCGTCGATGTCCGGATTGTTGCCGCCACCAATGCTGACCTGCCGCAGAAAATCGCTCAGGGCCTGTTCCGCGAGGATCTCTATTACCGGCTCAGCGTCTTCCCGGTGACGATCCCGCCATTGCGCGAGCGCCCCTCGGACATTCCGGTCCTGCTCGATTTCTTTCTGAGCCGGATCGCCCTGAGTCATGGGCGGCCGCCCTTCGCCTTGACCCCGCATGCGCTCGACGCTTTGTGCCGCTGGCGCTATCCCGGCAATGTCCGCGAACTGAAGAACATCGCCGAACGCGCCGCGCTGCTGGTCGATGGCGACGAGCGGATCGATCTCAGGCATCTGCCGGCCCATCTCGCCCGGATGTCGGCCGAGATCGTCATCCCGCCGGCCGCGACGGTGAATGACGCCAGCCTGCGCTCGGCCGTGCGCCAATATGAGGCCATCATCATCGAGAACCGCTTGCGCGAGGCCGGCTGGAACCAAAGCCGCGCCGCGCGCGTGCTGCAGATCTCGCGGCGCAGCCTGGTCGAGAAGTTGCAACGCTATGCGATTCGGCCTCCTTGCTGAGATGAGCGGGTGCAGGAACGCGATGAGGGCAGCGCGAGGTCCCCATGGATAGCGCAGCCGAGATCGACCGCTGCCTGGAATCCTTTTTTGCCGGCCGTCTGCCCTTCGACCGGCTCGTGATCGCCTTGAAAAGCCTGCGTGCAGCAGGGGATCCTCACGGCGCGATCCCCGAGAGGTTGCAATACTGGGTCGATCTCGGTCGTCTGCCGGTCGATCTTCAGGCGCTGCTGTGCTCCGAGCTCGGCGCGTCTTCCCGGCAGGCGACGCGCGCCGTGCTCGACGAACCGACCGTGCCGCTGCCGGGGCGCCCCGCCGCGGCAGCGGGACCGCAAGTGCCGGCTGTCGCCTCTCCGGGCGGGCCAGCCCTGCCACCCGGGCCAGCCATGCCGCCTGCCCAGGCCATGCGCGACCGGGTGGATGAGGTCATCGTCGATGCGTTGATCGGCAATTTCACGGGGCTGCGAGGGCGCGGGCGCGGCAATCAGAACCCGCGCGAGGATGCCGCCCTCGACGCCAATCTCGCCGATTTCCGGAGCCTGCGCTTCCGCCGCGACGCCAGCAATGCGGAGGCTGGCCGAGCCCGACGCTTCGAACTCGATCCCCGTCAGGAGACGCGGGCAATCGGCATCGGCACGATGCTGAAGGACCGTTTCATCCTCGACAGCGAAATTGGACGCGGGGGGATGGGAACGGTCTATCGCGCGGTCGATCGCCGTCGGCTCGAGGCGATGCACCGCCAGCCCTATGTCGCGATCAAGCTCCTGTCCGGAGATTTTCGGCGTCATCCGGATGCCCTTCGCACGATCGAGGCCGAAGCCCGCAAGGCCCAGGAGCTGGCGCATCCCAATATCGTCACGGTCCACGATTTCGAGCGCGACGGACAGCACCCCTTCATTGTCATGGAATTGCTGGATGGCGTGCCGCTGGACGGGCTGCTCGCCAAGACTCCCGGCGAGCCACCGCCGCCGACGATGAGGGATGCGATCATTCGCGGTCTGTGTGCCGGTCTCGCCCATGCCCATCAGTGCAGCGTCGTTCACGCCGACATCAAACCGGCGAATATTTTCGTCAGCTTGCAGCACACGGTGAAGCTGCTGGATTTCGGCATCGCCAGCGCGACCCGCGCCGGCGGCTTCGATCCGACCACGCTGGGTGGCCTGACCTTGCCCTATGCCAGCCCCGGCATGATCGAGGGTGCGGCCCGCGAGCCCTGCGACGATGTCTATGGACTGGCTTGCGTGGTTTACCTGATCCTCACGGGGCATCACCCGTTCTCGGGCGCCTCGGCCGTCGCCGCCCGCGACCAGCGGCTGATCGCGCCGCGTCCGGCGGGGCTGTCCGATCACGCTTGGACCGTCCTTGCCGCAGCGCTCGCCTTCGACCCGGCGCTTCGCCCAGCCGATGCCGGAGCATTCCAGCGCGCATTCTACGGCACGCCGCCTTTCGGCCTCTGAGGTTCAGCCGCCGCTCGCGCGGGCGTTATCCTCTGCGGACGGAGTATCGACCAGCGCGGCAATCGCCGCGATCCCCTCGGCATAGGCCGTCTGCGGCGCAATCAGCGAGTACAGTCCGCCGCTGCCGAGGCGAACCATCTCCTCCGTCAGCGGCAGCACGGCCGCGACGGGAACGCGGTAGGTGCTGGCAATCCGGTCTGACAACTGACGGAAGTTCAGCGAAGGCAGGACCTTGTTGACGATCAACAGCAGTTGCGGCACGCCGAGCCGCCGCGCCAGATCGAGCGTAACGGCTGTGCCCTGATAATCCTGATGGTCGGGGCGCAGAATCAGCAGCAGCGTGTCCGAAATCGCGATCGAGAGCAGGGTCTCTTCATTGACGCCAGGATGGGTGTCGATCAGCAGATAATCCAGCGCGAGACGGCTGGCGATGTCCTGGAAGCCGTCATTGAGCAGGTTGACGTCATAGCCTTCCTTGATCACGCGGGCGATCTCGCCGGGCCGGATGCTGGATGGCACCAGCATGACGCAGCCGCCCTTGCTGCCGGGATGCACGCCGGCGAGGTCGACGAGGCAGTCGGTGACGTCATGGGCCGCCTCCTCGATCCGGCAGCGTCCCCACAGGAAGTCGTTCAGCGTGTACCGCAACTGGTCGGGATCGACATTGAAGAGAACGTGGATGCCCGGCGACTGGATGTCGGTGTCGATGATCGCGACGCGCCGGCCGCGATGGGCCAGTTGAGCGGCGATGTTGGCCGTGGTGTTGGATTTGCCGGTGCCGCCGCGGTAGGAATGCGTCGATACGATCACGGTCATGCGGTCGGGCCCCGGCGTTCGATGTCAGCTGCCGTGGCGCTGGCGCATCTGGCGCGCCCGCTCCTGCAGCGTCCGGAAGTAATCGGTCTCGACGATCTCGGAGACTTCGCGCTCCTTGCGTGTCTGGTCGATCTCGATCGACAGGCGCTGGACTTCGCCGCGCAGCGTCAGGTTCTCTGTGGTGACACTGCGATGGGCCTCCTCCAGCCGACGATTGGCTTCCTTGAGCTCGGCCAGCATTTCGCTGAGGCGATATTCGCGCGCCTCGATCTGCACCGCCATGCTGCCGAAGGCCTCCGCCAGTTCCTGAATGACCGGCGGAGCATCGGCTGCCACGGTCATCGCGAACAGGCTGTCGATATGGTCGTAATCGCCACGCGCGAGTTCGCCGCAAAGCTCGCCCAACCGCTTCGCGAAGTCGCCGGAATGCTCGATCACGCCCGTCTCCCTGAGCAGGCACCTTAGAGGATCAATCGTGACAGAACGAGGAAGGTCACATCGGTCCGCGGCCGTAATCGAGCCGTTGCAATCGAACCCTAGTCATTGTCATCAGATGACGGCTTTACGCTTGGGGCGCCGGAATGCTGGCTCGTGGAATTCATGTCGTTCTTCGCAGCGACACGCACGAAATCCGCAAGCTGGCGGATGCGATCGAATATCTCGCCGATTCCCTGCAATTGCCGCCGCCGATGGTGTTCAAGCTCAATCTCGCGCTCGACGAACTCATCACCAACACCATCGCCTATGGCTACGCCGAGCGGAAGGACGGTGAAATCGACATCGAGATGCGCCGTCACGACGACCGGGTCGTCGTCCGCTTGATCGACCAGGCCGTGGCGTTCGATCCCTTCGAAGTGGCCGTCGCCGACACGACCTCCTCGCTGGAGGACAGGCCCGTCGGCGGTCTCGGGATCCATTTCGTCCGAACCCTGATCGACGAGGTCAGCTACAGCCGTGACGACGATCGCAACGTCATCACGCTCACGCTGCTCTTTCCCACCCCGACGGCCAGCGCTGCCGCCGATGCCTGACGTCACTCTCACCGAAACGGGAGCGCCGGTTGCCGGTGCTGCCATGATGATGGAGATCATCCGCTCATGATCGAGTCGGATTGGATTGAGGACGTTCTTGTCCTGGCCCTGAAGGGTCGGCTCGACAGCGTCAATGCGGCGGCGGTCGAGGCCTCGATCACGGATCAAATCAAGCAGGGCGCAAACCGGCTCGTGCTCGACTTTTCCGAAGTGGCCTACGTCTCCAGTGCCGGCCTGCGCGTCGTCCTCGTCGTCGCCAAGCGGCTCAAGGAGATCGGCGGTCGTCTGGTCCTGATCGGCCTGACGCCCAGCGTGAATGAGGTCTTTGCGATCAGCGGTTTCCTTCAGATCCTGACGGTCTGCGACGATCGCGAAACCGCATTGACCAAGCTCAGTGGCTGAACCACTTGCCGGCGGCATGGGCTCGCCGCGGCGGGCGTCCTCGACACATCAAGCCTCCGGATCAGACAGCCGCTTTCTGTCGGCTGCGGGCTGATCCTCGCCATCGGCGAAGCAGAGCCTGAGCCAGGACTCGATCGCCGCGAGAGCGGCCGGCTCGTCGAGGAAGGGGATATGGCCGCGATCGGCCAACTCGACCCGGATCATGTCGGGGCGCCGCGTCTGCATCGCGTCGGCCGTGGCAGTGCTCAGCACGTCCGAATTGGCCCCGTGGATCAGCGCCAGGGGGATGGCCTTGCAGGCATCGAACAGGGGCCAGGCATCGCCGAGCGGCTTGGCCATGGCGGCATCGAAGGATTGTCGCAGCGCCGGGTCGTAAGGCAGATCGATGCCTTGGGGCGTCTCGACATAATGGCGCAGCGTTTCCTCGACCCAGCGCAGTTCCGGCACCTCGCCGAAGCCCGGCATGACAAGCGGCATGCGGTCGGCGATCTCCTCGAGGCTGTCGACAGCTGGTTTCTCGCCGATATAGCGCCCGATCCGCGCCAGCCCCTCGCGCTCCAGCACGGGGCCGACATCGTTCAGGCACAGCCCCGCCACCCGGTCGGGCGCGGTCGCGGCCATCACCATGCCGAGAAGTCCGCCCCGGGACGAACCGATGATCGCGGCGCGCGGGATGCCGAGATGGTCCAGCAATGTCAGCGCGTCCTGCGCTTCCTGCGCCACGCTGTAGGTCTCCGAGCCGGTCCAGTCGGAACCGCCCCGGCCGCGCGAATCGAGGCGGATCAGGCGGATACCGCTGAGCCGCCGCGCCAGATAGTCGAAGTCACGGCCGTCGCGCGTCAGACCGGCCAGAGCCAGCACCGGGGGGCCGGAGCCCTCGTCACGGTAGACGAGCCAGGCGCCGTCCTTGGCCTGAAAGCGTCGCGTCGCCGTCATCGCCCGGATCGTCCCGCCATCGAGCCGCCTCCCGTCACGCCTTGTATTCGGCGAAGCCGCGCCCGGTCTTGCGCCCCAGATAGCCGGCATGGACCATCTGCTTCAGCAGCGGGCTCGCCCGGTATTTCGGATCATCGAAGCCCTCATACAGGGTTTCCATGATGTTGAGCACGACGTCGAGCCCGATCAGATCGCCCAGCGCCAGCGGTCCCATCGGATGATTGGCGCCGAGCTTCATCATGCTGTCGATGTCCTCCGGCGTGGCGAGCCCTTCATGGACGCAGTTGATCGCCTCGTTGATGAGCGGCGCCAGCAGGCGGTTCACCACGAAACCGTAACTGTCCTTGCTGACCCGCGGCGTCTTGCCGATGGCGCGCGTCGCCTCGGTCACGGCATCGGCCACGGCATCCTCGGTCTGCAGGGCCCGGATGATCTCGACCAGTTGCATCACTGGAACGGGATTGAAGAAATGCATGCCGATCACCCGGCCCGGGCGCTCTGATGCGGCGGCGAGCTGCGTCAGCGAGATCGACGAGGTGTTGGAGGCGAAGATCGCATCCGGCCGGCAGATGCCGTCGAGCCGCTTCAGCACGCCAGCCTTGACGTCGAACCGCTCGACGATCGCCTCGATGACGAGATCGCGGTCGGCCATCTCCTCCAGCGCGGTCGTCCCGGTCACCAGCCCGAGCGCGGCTTGCGCCGCCTCCTCTGTCAACAGCCCCTTCTTGACCTGCCGGCCGAGACTGCCCGCCATCGTCTCGCGCGCGCGCGCGAGGGCCGGCTCGGAGAGGTCCTGCAGCAACACGGGGAAGCCGGCGACGGCGAAGATCTGGGCGATGCCGTTGCCCATCGTGCCGGCGCCGATCACGCCGATGGTCTTGATCGCGGTCATGGACATCTCCGGTACCGGCGGTTTGCGAAGGATGGCGTCGGAACGACGGTGTCGACGGCAGGGCCGCCTCTGGTCAGTTGGCCGCTGTCTCCGGTACGCCGGCTGCGGCACGCGCGGCGCGAGCGATCACCAGATCCTCGCGGGTCGGCACGACCATCACGGTCGTGCGGGCGAATTCCGAGGAGATCACCGTCGCGCTCTCGGCGTTGCGGCCATGGTCGATCTCGATCCCCATCCAGCCCAGCCGCTCGCAGACGCGGCGCCGGATGACACGGGAATTCTCGCCGATGCCGCCGCAGAAGACGAGCGCGTCGATGCCGCCCATGACGGCCGCCATCGCGCCGAGCTCTCGCTGGATGCGGAAGACGAAATAGTCGATCGCGCGGTGGGCTTCAGGCGTGTCGGCCTCCTCCAGCGTGCGCATGTCGTTGGAAAGCCCGCCCGAGAGGCCGAGCAGCCCGGATTCAGTGTAGAGGATCTGGCGGATCTGGGCCGTGTTCAGCTGTTCCTGGTCGAGCATGTAGAGCATCACGCCGGGATCGAGCTGGCCGCAGCGGGTGCCCATCGGCAGCCCGTCCAGAGCCGAGAACCCCATGGATGAGGCAACCGAGCGTCCCCGGTAGATCGCGCACATCGAAGCGCCGTTGCCGAGATGCGCGACGACGACGCGGCCGGCCATCAGATGCGGCGCGATCCGCACCATCTCACCGGTGATATACTCGTAGCTCAGCCCGTGGAAACCGTAACGACGCACGCCCTGCTCGTAATAGCGATGCGGCAGCGCGAACATGTCGTTGACGAGCGGCTGTCCACGGTGGAACGCCGTGTCGAAACAGGCGATCTGCACCACGCCGGGAAAGGCCTCCATGGCGGCACGGATGCCGGAAATATTGTGCGGCTGATGCAGCGGCGCGAAGGAGGACAGCGTCGAAAGCGTCTGCAGGACATTTTCGTCCACCACGACCGGAGCCGTATAGTGGATCCCGCCATGGACCACGCGATGGCCGACCGCGGCGATCTTCAGATCGGGGAAGGCGCGCTTGAGCGTCGCGATGACGGTGGCGAGCGCGGTGTCGTGGCTTGTCAGCGCCCCTTGCGCGGGTTCGATGGGGTGCCCTGCCGCATCCTTGATCTTCAGCGTGCCCTCGGGGCCGATCCGGTCAGCCTGCCCGGTCGCGAGCGCCGTTTCGCCCTGCGCCGAAAAAACCGCGAATTTCAGCGAGGAGGAGCCGGCATTCAGCGCCAGCAAGCCGACATCGGACCAGACCCCGCCAGCCGTGATGGATTCGGCTGTCATCACGCCACTCCCTGGTGGGCGTGGTGAAGTGCCGCGACCGCGCAGGACGCCAGCCGCGACATCGCGCTGTCGGAGCGTGAATTCAGGATCACCGGGACGCGCGCGCCCAGCACCAGGCCGGCGCCTTCGGCGTGGCTGACGAAAGAGAGCTGTTTGGCGAGCATGTTGCCGGCATCGATGCCAGGCACGACGAGGATGTTCGCCCGGCCGGCGACCAAGCCCTTGAGCCCCTTGCTGCGTGCGGCGCCATGGTCGACCGCATTGTCCATGGCGAGCGGCCCGTCGACCTGCCCGCCGGCGATCTGGCCGCGCTCGGCCATCTTCGACAGCAGCGCCGCATCGATCGAGGACTGGATTGCGGGATTGACCGTCTCGACCGCCGAGAGAACGCCGACGCGCGGCTCCATGCCGAGAGAGAGGGCGAGATCGATGGCGTTCTGGACGATGTCGACCTTGGTCGCGAGATCGGGCGCGATGTTGATCGCGGCATCGGTCACCATCACGGGCTCGGGTCGGCCGGGCACATCCATGACGAAGACATGGGTGAAGCGCCGCCCGACCCGCAGGCCCGTCGCCTTGTCCAGCATCGGCCTGAGCAGATCGTCGGTGTGGAGATGACCTTTCATCACGGCCCCGGCGCGTCCCTCATGCACCAGTTGGCAGGCCATCGCCGCCGCTGCGACGTCGCCTGCGACGTCGATGATCTCGAAGCCCGACAGATCGGCCCCCAGCGCCAGCGCCGCCGCGCGGATCTTCTCCGCGCGCCCGATCAGGATCGGCGTGATGATGGTTTCCTTGGCCGCGAGCAGCGCGCCGCCGAGCGAGTTCTCGTCATGCGGGCAGACCACGGCGACCGGCAGGGCCGGCAGTGGGCGCGCCCGTTCCAGCAGCGCCTCGAAATGCCGGTGCCGCTGGACGACCAGGCCGGGGACCTCGACATCCTCGCGATCGAACTTCACCTGCGGCGCGATCACGAACGCCTCGCCGCTGACGATCAGGGCCTCGTCGGAGGCCCGCACGACCTGCGTCTCCATCCGAACGACGCCGTCGGCCAGCTTTTCGACGACCTTGACCCGGCAAACAACCTCGTCGCCGGCATGGGCGCGCGCGTGAAAATCGAGGACCTGACGGCGATACAGCGTTCCCGCGCCGGGGAGCAGCATCCCCAGCACGGCCGAGATCTGCGAGGCGACGAACATGCCCGGCGCGATGTTTTCGGCTTTTCCGTCGCCATCGACATCGGTCTGCGGCAGGTGCATCGGGTTGTAGTTGCCCGAGGCCGCCGCGAAGACATAGAGGTCGTCGGGCGTGATGATGCGGCGCAGCTCCGCCGTCTCGCCGGGCTGCAGCTCGGCGAAGGTTCGGTTGGTCAGATGCATCTCAATCGTCCTGTCTGGCAGCGGTCTTGCCATTGCGGTGCCGCCGGGCGATGGCGGCGGCCTTGGCGGTTTCCGCATTGGCGGTCACGGCGTCGAGCAGCCCCGCCGTGTCCTGGACGTCCAGCAGCGGATCGTTGGTCACGTCCGCGTCGTCGGCGGGAAGATCGAGGACCGTCGCGAAGCGCTGCAGCAATGTCCGGGTCTCGGGCGCCATCTCGGCGGCCAGGCCCGGGATGTAGCGCACCGTCCTCAGGGCGAGAGCGCGCTGTTCGGGCGTCGACAGCAGGCTCGGCAGGGTTTCGATCGCGCGATCGGGTTCATAGGTCGCAATCAGCGTCTGTTCATGGATGATCAGCGCACGCCTCTCGGCTCCCAGCGACTTGAACGGCTCGTCCTGGGTCAGGACCTGGCTTGACCGCTCGAGACGGTCACGGCGCACGGTGCCGCGATTATCGGCCAGCAGAATGAGCATGCGGATCACGGCCTCGGGGAAGCCGCCACGCTCGATGTTGTAGAGCGCGGATGCGACCTCGGGCAGGCCGCGCAACTCGTCCGTGCTCTTCAGGGTGCGGCGCGCCTCATGTGTCTGGCCAAAGACCCGGGACCAAGGCGTCGACCACATGCCGAAGAAGGCGAGTTCATGCATCATGTCGCGGCTGTCGCGGTAGATGTCGATCATCTGCTCCGTCGCCTGAACCCACAGCGCTTCCGCCGCGAGGAACGGATTGTCCGGCGTCGCCTTGGCACGGCTCTCACGCACCTGCTCGGCTGCGCTCTCCAGAACCGCCATGGCCGGGTTTCGCGACGACGCGAGTGCCCGGATCATCCGCTGCGGATGCAGCGCCCGGCTGGCCTCGGCCGCGGTGTCCGTCACCAGCGCCTTGACGACCGGGCGCATGAGGGTGTCGTACATCTGGGCCTGGACCTCGGAGGCCCGCGCCACGGCGGCGAAGGGCCGCTCGTCGGTGTAGCCGTCGTCGAGAGCGCGAATGTCATCGAGCGTCCGTTCGACGAAGCCGACGGTGAAGCGCTGCCGGCCCGCTTCCTCCTTCACGTCTTCGATGCGCATCTCGTAGAGGCCCGGTGCCAGCGCCTCGATCGTCTCCAGTGTGGTGCCGACCTCGGCATGCTCGCGTTTGGCGATTTGGGAGGAGACGAAAATGCCGAGATGGCCGACCTGGTCGTGCACCATGTAGATGATGCGTTGGCCGCGGATGCGGATCTCGGAGACATCGGCATAGGTCTCGGCGATCCAGTTCAGCGCCTGCTGGGGCGGCGTGATGTTGTCGCCATGGCTGGCGAAGACGATGATCGGCGCGCGGATCGCCTTGAGATCGACCGGGCGGCCGGGCTCGAGCCGGGCCTCGTTCTTCGACAGGCGGTTGCCGACGAAGAGCTGTTCGACGATCCAGCGGATTTCCGGCTCGGTCAGCAGGAAGAAGCCGCCCCACCATTTCTCGAATTCGAGGAAGGCCGTGTCGCCCTTGTCGATGTCGCGGAAGAGATCGGTGTACTTGCGAAACAGGGTCCGCGACGGGTTGAGCATTTCGAAATTCTGGACGAGATGCGCGCCGTCGAAGATGCCGCCGCCGATATCGGAGAGGAACATCGGGATCCAGGTGCCGCCGAGCACACCGGCATTGTAGCGCATCGGGTTCTCGCCGATGCGGCCGGCCCAGGGCGCCACCGGCGCCCCGTTGATGACGATCGGCCCGGTCAGATCGGTGTTGGAGGCCGCCAGCAGCAGCGTCGCCCAGCCGCCCTGGCAATTGCCGGTCACGACGGGCTTGGGCGCTTTCGGATGGCGGCGCATCACCTCGCGAACGAAGGCCGCTTCGCTGCGGGTGACATAGGAGAGATACTGGCCCGGCTCCGGCCGGCTGCGGAAGGCGACGAAATAGACCGGATGCCCCTCGCGCAGCGCGACGCCGACCTGGCTGTCCGTCTTGAAGCCGCCGATCCCGGGGCCGTGGCCGGCGCGCGGATCGATGATGATGTAGGGCCGCTGCGTGTCGTCGATGACCACGCCGTCCGGCGGCAGGATGCGCAGCAGCATGTAGTTGGAAGGGTAGGGCTGGTCGCGCCCGTCCATGACGGTTTCATAGTCGTAGATCAGGACGGGCGGACAGTCGGCGGCTTCATGCGCCAGAAAGATGTCGCCGCGCTTGCGCAGCGTGTCGGCGGCCAGAATCGCGCGCTCGGCAGCGTCGCGCTGGTACTCTAGCCAGGCCTGCGGCAAGGCGGTCCTGCCGTGGGCCTGATGCAGCCCCGACAGAACCGCGCTGGCCTCCTCCAACAGCTTGCGGCTGCGCTCGGCATGGGTGTCCAGCATGCGTTGGCCCTGACGCGCCGCGGCGGCCGACAAGATGTCACCCGTGCTGGCGCAAGCCTCGGATTCGCGCTTCGCGCTGGCCAGGCCTCGCTGAAACATGGCCAGAGCATCGCCCTGCGGTCGCGGCAGACCCGACGAGACGCCGGGGTCGAACAGGTCGAAGACGCTGGCCATGGCTCGGGTATCCTTCAGGCGATGATCGAAAAGCCACCATCGATGGCGTGAATGCCACCGGTGAGATTGCGGGCCTCCGGAGAGGCCAGGAAGGCCGCCACCGCGCCGACATCCTCGATCGTGGCGAGATGGCGGGTCGGAGCACGGCTGGCGGCCGCGTCGAGCAATTCGTCGAAATGATCGATTCCGGAGGCGGCGCGGGTCGCCAGCGGACCCGGCGAGAGCGCATGAACGCGGATCCCCTGCTCGCCGAGTTCGGCCGCCGCATAGCGCACGGCGCTTTCCAGAGCCGCCTTGACCGGGCCCATCATGTTGTAATGCCGCACGACCTGAGAGGAGCCGAAGAAGGATACCGACAGGCAGGTGCCGCCTGCGGGCATCAGCGGCTCGGCCAGCCGCATCATCTGCAGGAAGGAATGGACCGAGATCGTCATCGCCTGCGCGAAACCCTCGGACGAGCAATCGATCACACGGCCCTGCAGATCCGCCTTCGGCGCGAAAGCGATCGAGTGGAGCAACGTGTCGAGCCGGCCCCAGCGCTGCCCGATCTCGTCAAACAGCGCCACCATCGCTCCGGGCTGCGTCACGTCGAGCGGCGCCATGATCTGCGCATCGAGCGCTTCGGCGAGCGGCCGAACATAGGGCTCCGCTTTCGCGTTGAGCCAGGTGACCGCAAGGTCGGCCCCCTGGCGGCGAAACGCCTTGGCGCAACCCCAGGCGATGGAGTGCTCATTGGCGATCCCGACGACCAGGATCTTCTGACCTTGCAGCGAAAACATCGGGTACCCCCAGTGCAATGCAGCATGGCGGGGATAGGCGTCGAATCGGTGACGGTTTTCGGACAGTTCACCAACGGATGGTCCGTTGGCGGGCGGCCCCCCAACCCGTTACGCTCTCGGTTGAAGGGCGCACTGCCGAACGCTTCGTCGTTCCGTCATAAACGTCGGGAATAGCTGCAGGTTGGCAATGTCGGGGTCATTATGGATTACTTCAGGCGCTTCACCTTTCTGTTCGCGACGCCGAATTTCGATGCGGAGGACCTCGAGGGAATCCGCTTTCACCAGATCGTCGAGGAGATCGAGCGCTCCGGTTTCGAGGTCGTCAAGGCGCGTAAGCTCGAAGACGCAGAAATCGCGGTCCAGACCGACGCCGCGATCGGCTGCATGGTCGTCGACTGGGGGAAGAAGGGTCTGGAGGGCAAGACCGCGGCGCTGATCAACCTGATGCGCCGGCGCGGCCTCGAATTTCCGATCATCCTGCTGATCCGACGCAAGCGCTTCGAGGATGTGCCGGTCGAGGTTCTCGACTTCATCGACGGCTACATCTTCCTCTCCGAGGAAACACCGCCCTTCATCGCCAAGAGCCTGATCAGCCGGCTCAAGCAATATGCCGAGACGCTGAAGACACCATTCTTCGGGGCGCTCGTCGACTATGCCGAGGAAGGCAACCATCTCTGGACCTGCCCTGGTCATAATGGCGGCGTGTTCTACAGCCGTAGCCCGATCGGCCGGGTCTTCATGGAGCATCTCGGTGAGGCGGTGTTCCGCGACGATCTCGACAATTCCGTGCTCGACCTCGGGGACCTGCTGACCCATGAGGGGCCGGCGCTGAAGGCCCAGAAGGAAGCAGCCCAGATCTTTGGCGCGGAGAAGACCTATTTCGTTCTCAACGGCACCTCGACCTCGAACAAGGTCGCTCTCGCCGCGCTGGTCACCGATGACGACCTCGTCCTGTTCGACCGCAACAACCACAAGGCCGCCCATCACGGCGCGCTGCTGATCTCCGGCGGCATTCCGATCTATGTCCCGACCGCACGCAACGCCTGGGGGCTGATCGGCCCGATGCGCTGGGCGGCCTTCGATGAGCAGGCGCTGCGCGAGCGCATCCGGACCAACCCGCTGGTCAAGGACAAGGAGGCCTGGCGGAAGCCGCGCCCCTTCCGCGTCGCGGTGGTCGAGCAATGCACCTATGACGGTACGATCCACAGCGCCCAGATGATCCTCGATAAGATCGGCCATCTCTGCGACTACATCCTGTTCGACGAGGCCTGGGCCGGCTTCATGAAGTTCCACCCGCTCTATGCCGGGCGCTTTGCCATGGGGCTGACGGGGTTGGGGCCCGATTCGCCGGGCATCATTGCCACGCAATCGACGCACAAGCAGCTCGCGAGCTTCAGCCAGGCCTCGCAGATCCACATCAAGGACCGGCACATCAAGGGCCAGAAGCGGCGCGTCGAGCACCGCCGCTTCAATGAGAGCTTCATGCAGTACGCTTCGACCTCGCCCTTCTACCCGCTCTTCGCCTCGCTCGATGTCGGCGCGCAGATGATGAAGGGCCGCTCGGGCGAAGTGCTCTGGGACGACACGATCCGGCTCGGCATCGAGCTCAGAAAGAAGATCCGGGCGGTCCGGCGCGAATTCGAGGAGAAGGAGGCGCGGGTCGAGCGTCGCTGGTTCTTCGAGCCCTTCGTGCCCGAGCGTGTGTCGATTCCCGATGCCGCGCGCCCCGGCGGCGTGCACGACATCGCCTGGGAGATGGTCGCGACCGACCAACTCGCCGCCGACCCGGCTTACTGGGAGCTGGCGCCGGGCGCGGGCTGGCACGGCTTTGCCGCGATGGAAGCGGGCTTCGCCATGACCGACCCCAACAAGCTCACCCTCCTCACGCCCGGTTTCGACCGTGTGACCGGCGCCTATGCCGAGCATGGGATCCCCGCGCCGGTCGTCGCCCAGTTCCTGCGCGAGAACCGCATCGTCGCCGAGAAGAACGATCTCAACTCGCTGCTTTTCCTGCTGACGCCGGGCGTCGAAGCCAGCAAGGCCGGGACGCTGATCAGCGGGCTCGTCGCCTTCAAGAAGCTCCATGACGACAACGCCCTGATGGAAGACGCGATCCCGGAGTTCTATCGGCGCAGGCCGAAGCGCTATGAGGGTGTGCGCCTGCGCGACCTCTGTGGCGAGATGCACCGCTTCTTCCGTGATCATCAGGTCAGCGAGCTTCAGAACCGGCAGTTCTCGCCGGAGCATCTGCCGGAGATGGCGATGTCGCCGCATGACGCCGCCCGCTGCCTGGTCCGCAACGATGTCGACTATCTGCCGATCGATTCGATCGCCGGACGGATCGCCACCACCCCCTTCGTCGTCTACCCTCCCGGAATCGCCACCATCGTGCCGGGCGAGCGACTGTGTGAGCGGGCCAAGCCGATGATCGACTATCTCAAGATGTTCGAGGCCTGCTTCAACGCCTTCCCGGGTTTCGACGTCGAGATTCAGGGCGTCTATCGCGAGCATGACGCGGAAGGTCGGGTCCGCCTGCACACCTATGTGGTCAGCGAGCCGGTCGAGCGCTGAGGTCGGACGACGCGATGGATGCTGACCTGCCGATCTTCGTGCGCCCCTCGCGCGACGACGATGTCGAGCCCATGCTGGCGATCTATCGTCGGCATATCCGCCGCGGCATCGAGGCCGGGGTCGAGGAGACCGGCACCCCGCAGCCCGACGATCTGAAGGACCGCCGCAAGAACCTGCGCAACCGCCGCCTGCCACATCTTGTGGCGACGCGCGGCGGCGAGGTCGTGGGCTATGCCTATGTCGTTCCCTTTCGCAAGCGTCCGGCCTACCGCTTCACCGTGAAGCATTCGATCTATGTGCATCACGAGCATCTCGGACGTGGCATCGGGAGGCTGCTGATGCAGGCACTGATCGACGCCGGCGCGGCGGCCGGCTTCCGCCAGATGATCGGCTATATCGACGCAGAGAACACCGCCTCGCTGGCTCTTCACGAGCGCTTCGGTTTTGTCAGGGTCGGAGTGCTGCCGGGGGTCGCCTATCGCTATGGCAAATGGTCCGACAGCGTCATGGTGCAGCGCTCGCTCGGCGTCGGCGCGACAGGGCCGGTTGCTACCGAGGCCTCTCAGCGGTGACGGCCTCCGACGTCGCAGCCCCGGGGCAACC
Organism: Allobosea sp. 12-68-7; assembly: GCA_002279705.1. GTDB lineage: Bacteria > Pseudomonadota > Alphaproteobacteria > Rhizobiales > Beijerinckiaceae > Allobosea. Next base: position 1,321 of record NCCO01000008.1, on the reverse strand, counting down.
GACCGGCGCCCCGGAAGCCCGAAGCGGTTCCCGCATTCGAGCAGCCCCTCGGCGCCGCCGCCGTTCTTCCAACCGCCCATCAGGGCGAATAGGGCCACATAAATCACGGTGTCCTCGGCGTTACGGACGCTGACGCTGAACCTCCGACGGTCACCTTCCACGACCTTGTCGCGCGCCATGTCCGAGAGCGTATCGAGACCTGCCCAACGCGCGGCGACGTTGTTCGAAAGCTCCCGGCCCACTACGTCGGTGATCGTTTCCTAGCCGTCGTCAATGTCGAAGAAATAGCGGGGCATGAAAGCTCTCCGAACGCGGGAATGCTCGCGTTCAACGATGACACCGCTTTCCGTCAAATAGCTCAAGCGACGATGTCGATACGTCATCTAAATTCTAAGATCGCACACGACATGGGGTTGCCAATTGTCGTATAGATTCCGCGGTCAATCGACAAATTGACGTTTGGGCCCGACTGAAGAGCGCCGATTTTTGTGGACGCCCTCGGTTCAGATTTTCTGCTGCCTTTCGGACTCGACGGGTGACATCATCACGCTTCGGACGTGTTTGTGCTTTGAACTGTAGAGCATCCCGATGTGTTCGAATACGTCTTGCCGTGCTTCATCCCGGTTTCTGTAGGTTTTTCGGCGTATCCGCTCGCGCTTGAGCAGATTGAAGTAGCTCTCTGCCACCGCATTGTCGTGGCAGTTTCCACGCCGGCTCATCGAGTGCTCAAGATTGTGCTGCCGCAGGAACGCTGCCCAGTCCATGCTGGTGAACTGCGAGCCCTGGTCGGAATGAACCAGGACCTTGGTCTGTGGCTTCCGCCGCCAGACGGCCATGAGCAGCGCCTGCAGCACGACGTCTGTCGTCTGGCGGCTCTGTAGCGACCAGCCGATGACGCGCCGTGAAAACAGGTCGATCACGACGGCCAGATAGGCAAAGCTCTTCAGGGTCCGGATATAGGTGATGTCGGTCACCCAAGCCTTGTCCGGCGCGGCGACATCGAACGGCCGGGCCAGCGTATCATCGACCACGACAGACGGTTTGCCGCTATGGCTGACTGGCCGGCGCTTGTCGCCAATTTGGGCCTTCAAAACGAACGCGATCTGCGCCTCCGTGAATTTCGATGCCTTCATGGAACTGTCCTCGTCCCGATTGAATAGCCCCTAGATTCCTGGACGCCTTCTTCCCTAAATTTCAGGCAAGGAGGCCCCGATGGGCAAAGCGAACTTCACCGACGATTTCAAGCGCGACGCGGTCCTTCAGGTCACTGAGCGAGGCTACCCGGTGGCCGAGGTCGCCGCTCGCCTGGGGATCAGCAAGT
>NCCO01000289.1 GCA_002279705.1 Allobosea sp. 12-68-7 | reverse complement strand
CGATCGGTGCGTGGAGGTCAGGCGGCGCTGGGCCCACCGTCAATCCGCGTCCCCCTGAACCAGGGAGACACTCACGCAGACGTTCCGGCCGAATCAATGGCCGGGGCGTCCAAGGGACGACACGATGAGCCGGCGCAAGCGACCTTCAACGCCCATCCGACCGGCGCCTCTTTCGGCTGCGGAAGCATCCGTGAAGGTGGCGCGGATCAATCGCTCCACGGCCATAGGCGTCGCGATCATCGGGGCGGCGGCAACCGTTCTCGCAGCGGCAATCGGCGTGTGGGTGTTTCATGGCGGTTGAGACGTCTGCGACAGGGATTGTCACCCGCATGGGCCGAGACCCCTCGGGGGCTCGGGGCGTAGCCTAAAGCCCGGCCCGCACGGCGGGGTCGCCCGCGACATCAGTTGGCGCCATGCGACCTAGTTATTCGCCTCCTTCCCGCCATGCCTCGACTCCGCATCGGGCGACTGGGCTTCGAGGCCTACTACACGCGCGAGCAGGATCTCGACGACAATCCGTTCCGGACCGAGAGCAAGCCCTATGTCGAAATCGGCATGATGGGCGAACGCGACCGCGGTACATTCAGCGTGTTCGCCAACGCCGAAAACATTCTAGACGTACGCCAGACAGAAAACGATCCTCTCATTCGCCCGGTCCGCGCGCCTGATGGCAACTGGACGGTGGATGCGTGGTCGCCCCTGGAAGGTTTCATCCTGAACGTCGGCATGCGCTTCAAGTTCGGGGTGGAGTGACCAATGCCAGCTGCTGCTTCCCTCAGCGCGGTGACAACGCGCTGAGGATCCTGCAGTCCGCGATCGTCCCCTGCTTGCACTGACCGATCAGGCCGCTTAGCTCCCGCCGCAGCGCCTTCAGATCCGAAATCTTCCGGTCGATCTCGGCCAGGTGCTCGCGCGCCAGCGCGTCGACGGTGCCGCAATCCTGCTTCTTCTGGTCGGCCAGCGCGAGCAACGCCCTGACCTGGTCAAGCGTGAAGCCAAGGTCCCGCGCCCGGCGGATGAAGCTCAGACGCGCGAGATGGCCGGCAGAATAGGCGCGGTAGTTTCCGCTTGTCCGCTTTGGCGCGGGGAGGATGCCGATGCGCTCGTAATACCTGACCGTCTCGACCTTGGTATCGGTCGCTTCTGCGAGTTCGCCGATCGAATGATAAGCTTTTTCCATGTTGACCCTGTACCGACTACAGGGTGCAGATTGGCGCTCCAGGACGATTTGTCGAGAGCTGAACATGGCCGGATGTTGCGAACATGATGCCTGCGCCTCCACCGCAGGCTCGACGGTAGATCCGATATGGCGCCGCGCGCTATGGATCGCGCTTGTTGTCAACGCCACGATGTTCGCCGCGGAGATCGCAGCTGGTTTTGCGGCCAGCTCGTCGGCCCTCCAGGCAGACGCGCTGGATTTCTTTGCTGACGCCGCCAACTACGCCATCAGCCTCACCGTCGCAGGCATGGGT
>NCCO01000007.1 GCA_002279705.1 Allobosea sp. 12-68-7 | reverse complement strand
AGACCTCCAGCAGTTCGCGCGGACTGAGCGGGGGCAGGATCGAGGGCAGCCGGCTCGCCAGCATCGATTTGCCGGCCCCCGGAGGACCGTTCATCAGCAGATTGTGACCGCCGGCGGCGGCGATCTCGAGCACGCGCTTGGCGCTCTCCTGGCCCTTGATGTCGGCAAGGTCCGGCAGAGGGCCGGAGGCGCGCGCGACCGCAGGCTCCGGCCGCGCCATCACCTGCGTGCCCTTGAAATGGTTGGCGAGCTGGATCAGCGAGCGCGGCGCCAGGATGTCGATGTCGGCAGCCGCCCAGGCGGCCTCGGGCCCGCAGGCATGCGGGCAGATCAGCCCCTGCCCGGCAGCGCCAGGCCCGAGGCGATCAGCGCCGAACGCACCCGCTCCTTGCTCTCGCCCACCGCCTTGTCGGGCAGGCCGACCAGGATGAAATTGACGCCGCCGGGCGTGACCTGAACCTGGACATCGACGGCGCGCGCCTCGATGCCCTCGAACGCCACCGTCGCGACCCGCGTCACCATCAGCGCCACCCCATGACCCGCGAGGAGGCTAGCGGAGCTTGGCGTTCCGCGCAAGAACAGATCAAGAACTCAGGCCAGTGCGGCGGCGGCCCTCCGCGCCATCACCTGCCGCAGCAAGACGGGGGCGGCGATGACGAGGCCCGCCAGCACGCTGGTCGGCGTGGCCAGGATCATCGGCAGGGCGGCGAGCGCGATCAGGAGGCGCTCCCACATCGCCAGGGGGGCCAGGAACCAGCCGGCGAAGGCCGCGGAGAGCAAGGTGATGCTGGCGATGCAGGCGGCGGTCGAGCCGACGAGCTCGGTCCAGGTGAAGCCCGGCACCATGATCAGCATCGAGGGCGAGAACACGAAGACGAAGGGCACCAGCACCTTGCCGAGCGCGAGCCGGAAGGCGGTGTTGCCGGTCTTGAAGGGGTCTGCCCCGGCCATGCTCGCCCCGGCATAGGCGGCAATCGCGACCGGCGGCGTGATGTCGGCCAGCACGCCGTAATAGAACACGAAGAAATGCGCCACGAGCGGGTTGACCCCGAGCATGCCGAGCGCCGGCGCCGCGACCGTGACCATGATGATGTAGTTGGCCGTGGTCGGCACGCCACAGCCGAGCAGGATGCAGACCAGGCCGGTCAGCAGCAGCGTGAAGAACAGCGTCGCGCTCTTCAGGTCGAAGGGGAAGAACGGGATCAGCCCGGAGATGCCCCTCGCCCACTGGTCGGCGAGCGAGGTCACGATCCAGGAGATCTTGAAACCGACGCCGGTCAGGGTGACCACGCCAACGATGATGCCGACGGTCGCCGCGGCCGCGCCCACCCCGATGGCGTATTTCGCGCCGAGGATGAAGGCGTCGATCATGTCGTCGACGCGCTTGCGGCCTTCCGTCGACTTCATGAGCACGCCATGGGCCATGACCAGGAAGGCGGCCGCCGTGAAGGCGAGGTTGACGCCGGGCACGCGCAGGAACTCGGTCGGCGCGGCCAGCCCGATCGCCAGCGCGAAGACCATGGCCGAGGCGGCGCGGTGATGTGCGAGGCCGACGAGCATGCAGCCGGTGATGCCCCAGAAGGCAGCGAGATAGGGCGTGTAGCCGGTGAAGAGCACCATGATCAGCGCAAACAGCGGCGCGATCGTCGGCCAGTCGCGGGCGAAGACCTCGGAGAGCTTCGGCGCGTCGGCATCGGTCATGCCGCCCATGCCGGAGCGCTTGGCCTCGAAATGCACCTGCATCAGCACGCCGTAGAAATGCATGAAGGCGGGGATGATCGCGGCGACGATGATGGTGGCGTAGGGCAGATTCAGGAATTCGACCATCAGGAAGGCGGCCGCCCCCATGATCGGCGGGGTGATCTGGCCGCCGGTGGCGGCGGTCGATTCCACGGCCGCCGCAAAGTGGCGGCGATAGCCGAGGCGGATCATCATCGGGATCGTCAGCGAACCGACGGTCACGGTGTTGGCGACCGAGGAGCCCGAGATCATGCCAAACAGCGCCGAGCCGAAGATCGAGACCTTGGCCGGTCCGCCGGCATAGCGCCCGGCCACGGCCGCCGCGACGCCGAGGAAGAGCCGCCCCAGACCAATGCGGGTCGCCAGCACGCCGAACAGCACGAAGTGGAAGACGTAGGTGGCGACGACGCCGAGGGCTACGCCATAGACGCCCTGGCTGGTCAGGTAGAGATGGTTGACGAGGTTCGACCAGGTCGAGCCCGGATGCAGGAAGATGCCGGGAAACCAGTTGCCGAAGATCGCATAGGTCATCGCGAAGAGCGCGATCAGCGGCAGGCCCCAGCCGATGGCGCGGCGCGTCGCCTCGATCATCAGGATGATCGTGATCGAGCCCATGATCACGTCGGGCGTCGAGGGATTGCCGATGCGGAAGACCATGTCCTCGAAGATCCAGGGGACATAGAGGCTGGAGACCGCGACGGCGAGCGCGAAGATCCAGTCATAGAGCGGCACGCCGCCGGGGCTCCACAGCGAGGCGGCGTGGACCGTGCGGCCCTGGCTCTTGCGGGCCGAGAAGACCAGGAAGATCAGCCCGAGCACGAAGGCGAGGTGGATGCCGCGATGCGTCGTCTCGCGCAGCAGTCCGAAGCCAGCGGTGTAGTAATGGAAGGCCGAGAGCGCGAGCAGCAGCCCGCCGACGAGCAGCGCCGTGCCGTGCGGCACCTTGCGGAACTGCATCTCGGGATCGAGTTCTTCCTCGAGCTTGGCGAGTTCGGCGGCGGAGGGCTGGCTGGTCATCAGGAGCGGTTCGCTTGTTGGGGCGAAAATTCACGCGCCGTCATCCCGGGCGTAGCGAAGCGGATACCCGGGATCCATGCCGGAATGGTTCAGGCATGGATCCCGGATCGGCGCCGCTTCGCGGCCTGTCCGGAATGACGGCGCGCTTGGTGTGAGCGGTTGGGGCCTGCTTACTTCAGCAGCCCGGCTTCCTTGTAGAAGCGCTCGGCGCCGGGATGCAGCGGCACGCCCAGCAGGCCGTTCAGCGCGGTCGCCTTCTGGATCGCCTTGCCCTTGGCGTGGCCGGCATCGAGCGCCGCGCGGGTCTTGTCGCTCCAGAGCGCCTTGGTGACGGCATAGACGGTGTCGGCCGAGATCTTGGAGGACGTCACCCAATGCGCGCCGACCGCGACCGTCTTGACCGCGCCGACATCCTTGTAGGTGCCAGCGGGAATCTCATCGACGGCGAAGAAGGGGAAGTCCTTGGCGAGCTTCTCGGCGGCCGCGCCGGTGATCGGCAGGATGTCGATACCCGAGCCGGTCGAGGCGAGCTCCGAGATCGCCGCCGCCGGGAAGCCGCCGGTGAAGAAGAAGGCATCGACCGAGCCGTCCTTCATCTTCTCGGCGGCCTGGTTGGGCTTGAGATATTCCGGCGTAATGTCCTTCTCACTGACGCCGAAGGCGGCCAGAATCGCCTTGGCATTCAGCAGCGTGCCGGAGCCCGGCTCGTCGAGCGAGACCTTCTTGCCCTTGAGGTCGGCGACGCTCTTCACATTGGAGGCCTTGCGCACGACGAGGTGGACGCTCTCGGGATAGAGATTGGCGATCGAGCGCAGCTCCTCGACCTTGGGCTTGCCGGCGAAGACACCGGTGCCGGAATAGGCCCAGAAAGCGACATCGGCCTGGGCGAAGCCCGATTCAGCGGCGCCGCCGACGATGGCGTTGACGTTGGCGACCGAGCCGTTGCTGGCGACGGCAGTGGAGACGAGCTGCGGCGGCGCCGAGATCGCATTCGCGATCAGACCGCCGATCGGATAATAGGTCCCGGCCGTGCCGCCCGTGCCGATGCGGAAGAAGGCGGGCGCCTGGGCGAGCGCCAGACCGGCGGCGAGGGCCGCGCCGCCCAGAGCCAGGCCGGCGACGACGAATTTCGAACGAAGATGCAGTGACATGTCGGACTCCCCGGTGAGGGCTGGCACTGTCTTGGGCTTTGCCGTGCCGATCAACCGAAAAGTTGAGTCACGGTTCTGCCGTCGACGCGCGGGCGTCAGGACGAGGGCGCGGCCGGCGCCCCCTTGCCCGTCTTGCCGCCACTCGCCTCGCCGGAGATCCGGTCGGTCCAGGCCATGACCAGCCCGGAGAGCACGAAGACGATGTGGACCACGACATACCACATCAGGTCGCGGTCGCTGGTGCCCTTCACGTCCATGAAGGCCTTCAGAAGCTGGATGGCGGAGATCGCGACGATCGACGAGATCAGCTTCAGCTTGAGCCCGGAGAAATCGATCTTCGACATCCATTCGGGCCAGTTGCGGCTGGTGCCGGCATCGATCTTGGCGACGAAGTTCTCATAGCCCGAGAAGATCACGATCACGATCAGCGAACCGGTGAAGGTGAGGTCGATCAGCGCGAGCACGGCGAGGATGACCTCGGCCTCGGTGGCGGTGAAGACATGGGTGATGAAGTGCCAGGCCTCCTGCAGCGCCTTCAGCAGAAGGCCGGCCAGACCGACGACCAGCATCAGGTAGAACGGCGCCAGCAGCCAGCGGCTGAAGGAGAGCGCGGCGCCGAAGCCCCGCGACGCGGCCCCGCTGCTCGGCTCTCCCGCGTCCGTCTCGTCGATACCCTGCCCCGCCATCGTCTTTCGCCCCTCACCGCCTCGCGGCGGCATCTGCCACGCTCCCTGCCGATCCGGCAAGCCAGGACCGTCAGGCGGCCGCGACGCCCACGCCGATCGGGCAGGACACGCCGGTGCCGCCCAGCCCGCAATAGCCGGCCGGGTTCTTGGCGAGATACTGCTGGTGATAGTCCTCGGCGAAATAGAACGTCGGTGCGTCCAGGATCTCGGTGGTGATCGGCCCGTAGCCTCGCGCCGCCAACGCCTGCTGGTAGTCGTCGCGCGAGCGCTCGGCAACGGCGCGCTGTTGCGCATCCGTCACGTAGAGACCCGAGCGGTACTGCGTGCCGACATCGTTGCCCTGGCGCATGCCCTGGGTCGGGTCATGGCTCTCCCAGAAGGTCTTAAGCAGCGCCTCATAGGGCAGCACGGCCGGATCAAAGACGACCAGAACCACCTCGTTGTGGCCGGTGCGGCCCGAGCAGACCTCCTCATAGGTCGGATTCGGGGTGAAGCCTGCGATGTAGCCGACCGCGGTCGTCCAGATGCCCTCGCCCATCTGCCAGAACTTGCGCTCGGCGCCCCAGAAGCAGCCCAGCCCGAAGATCGCGACCTGCATCCCCTCCGGATAGGGGCCGGCGAGCGTGCGCTTGCTGAGGAAATGACGCTCGGCCGTCGGGATCGGCGTGTCGCGGCCGGGCAGGGCCTCATGGGCCTCGGGCAGGGCGGTCTTCTTGCGCAGGAAGAACATGGCGGTCTCCATCACGGTTTCGCCGCAGGATATGGGAATGATTCCGGCATTCCGACAGGCACGATCCGCCGCGCGATTCTTCACCGTCTCGTGACGATGCCGATGGCGACCTCGCGCGGCGCCCCGAGCCTAAGCAGCAGGAAGCCGAACAGGAAGGCGAGGAGCGCGGCCGGCACCTGCAGGAGATGGACCAGGACCGGGTCCCAAAGCCAGGGATGCAGGCTGCGCTCGACCAGCGGCTTCAGGGCCTCGCCCCGAAGGCCCGCCAGCGTCGAGAGCGCCAGATCGAGCGGCGTGTAGTTGAGGCCGGAATTGGCGATCGAGCGGGCCCCGTCGATCACCAGCGAAACGAAGCCGGCCGCCACGAACAGATAACCGGCAAGCCGCAGCAGAAACCGCACCATCCGTTCTCCCGACCGACCCGCCGCCCGGTCCGGGACCGGGTCGCTCCCTCGATGCGCCGGGCGAGCGGCGCGGCGCCGCTCGCCCGAACATCGATCACCGCCCCGATGTGCCCCTTCACTTCCCGCTTTGCAACCAAGCCCAAAGCCGATTTCGCCCGATCTGCGGATCACCGACAGATCGCCCTTGAAAGAAGCCGGCTCGGCGGTCATAAGCAGCGCGCCGGACAGGTGGCCGAGTGGTTGAAGGCGCACGCCTGGAAAGTGTGTATACGGGAAACCGTATCGCGGGTTCGAATCCCGCCCTGTCCGCCATTGATTCAGGATTTCTCTCAGCTCCGTAGGCTGCGCATGCACCGGGCACGCGTCGCCGGCTCACCTCGCTGGCGAGGTCACCCAAGGCGCGATATGCCAGTCGATGGTGATGCTCGCGGCACAGGCATTGTCGAAGCGGCGCTTCGGGTTGTCGATGAAGGCCACGCCCATTTCGCCGACGCATGGCTGGTAGATCAATGCGCCATGTCCCGCCTCGGGGATCATGAAGGCCTGCGCGTTCGATAGCTTTTCGATTGCGGCCTTCGCCCAGCTTGGCGGGGTTTGGATATCGAACAGACTGCCAAAAGACAGCGTCGGGATGTCGGATTGGACCGGCACATGCCAGTTGTCGCGGGGCTGCGGCCCGAAGTGGGCGCAGGCCTCGAAGAAGCCCTTGGCGAGTTCATCGGTGAGCGCACCGATGCGCGGATACTTCAGCGTGGCGACAGTCGCCCGATACCCCTCGAAGCTGGAGCGGGGCACATCTTCCTGGCAGGCGTACACATCGAGGAAGAACTGGTTGAAGAACGACATCAACGATTTGAGGCTGTCGCGCCGGATGATGGTGAAGGAGCCTTGCAGCTCCTTCTCCGTCATGCCCGCGATCAGGCTTGAAAGCCGTGATTTGGCCGCGCCCTCGGTATGCTTATCGACAAAAGCCTGCAAGATCTCCTTGCCGGGCCGGGCCGTCTGCATCGCCGTGTAGTCAGCCAGAACCGCCTGGGCCTTGCTCTTGTCCGCGCGCAGAACCTCTCGAAGCGCGCCGGACAGTTCCTGATCGAACAGACTGACCAGCGGGCCGAGGGAGCGCACGCTTTCGTTGGCATCCCGAAGCGCCGTGATCGCGCGGGCGGACCCCGAAGCCGCGCGGGCGGTTATGGCGACATTGTCGAGAAGTTGCTGGATCAGGGCCTGTTGACCGGCGTCGAGCTTGCGGGCGGCCATGAGCACCGCTGCATCGTCCGGTTTGGGCACATCGAACTTGGCGGCGGTCAGGAGTTCCACCGTCGGCATCTCCTTGCCGCGCCAGAGCTCATAGATGAAGGCCGGGATGAAGCGGGTGATGGGCGCCGAATCGTATTTTCCGTTGCGCGAGATGATCGGCACAGCGACCGCTTCGACGGGCATCTTTTGCCCCTGAAAGACGATGTCGCCTTTCGCAGCCTTGTCCAGGGCTTCATTGAAGATGCGGCCGAGATCGGGATAGGCCTCGTTGCAGGCTCTGTCGGCGGCACACTGATCGACCACGATCTGCACGGCCTCGTCGTTCTTGAGCGCAAAGGCGTTATAGAGGTTGATCCAGGACGGGGCTACGCCGTCGATGATCACCGACCGCACCCCTTGGGGCGCGACGCGCATCACCTCCAGAGCCAGTTTGGTGCCGTAGGAAATGCCGTAGAGATTGTAATCGCCATAGCCCAGCGCCTTGACCACCAGCGGCACATCGAGAGCGTTCTGCGTGGTGTTGTAGGCGGCGAGCGGCACGCCCTCTTTCTCGAGTTCGGCCACGCATTGCCTGGCAAGCGTCGGCAACGTCGTCGCGGGATCGGGGCGCACGATGTCATAGGCATTGGTCGCAAGCATGTTCGTGCAACTCGTGGACAGGCCGGACAGTCCAGCCGAACGCTGATCGAACATCACCACGTCGCGCCGATCCCGCCACGGCCGAAAGATCCGCTCGATCAGAGGAATTTGCGCGACCGCGCTGCCGCCAGGACCGCCCTGCAGATAGATGACCGGATCTGCTTCGGGGAAACGCGACGTCGCCTTCAACACCGCGAACGCCAGCGGGATCGACTTGCCGCCCGGTTTCGAGCGATCCTCCGGGACTTTCACCCGGCCACAGAGCAGGCTCACGCCTTCGATTTCATTGGCAGGCAAAGGACGGGGGCATGCCTCGACGCTGACGACAGTGCCCGGCTTGGCTGCCGCGGCGCGCAACAGCGCAAAGGGGTCAACCTCCGGCGTGCCGGACAGGGCCGCGATCAAGCCCAGGATCTGCGCGTGGTCCATGTTGAAGCTCTCCCCGTCGCACGATAACCATTCTTCTTCACGGACATCCAGCTCGGTGCTTTCCGGACGCGCGGCATTGCTTCTGCCCACGAGGGTGCGCCGTACCCCCGGATGGGGCATCCGACGCATTGGTTTCGCGGCAGCCTGGCGATCCGCGCCGCAGGTCCACAGTCGCAATCCGTTGCGCGCAAACCAGAGCAGAATGTCCGCATCCAGTGCCCGCCACCCGGCCGCTCACGACCGCGTTGACCCGATCTCCTGTTCATGAGCCGCCGGTGCGCGTCATACGGGTCAACCGGAGTGCTTCCACATCGGCGGCATCAGGTGGCCGCGGCGGATGGCGATCATGAGCAGGATCACACCGGCCGAGGTGCAGTACACGAGCGCGAAGATCGACTGTTCCATGCCGAAGCTGCCGCCGGTCAGCCATTCTGGCCCGTCGATGGTGGCCTTCAGCAGGCCCGGATCGGCCACGGCACCTGATACGACGCCCGAAAAGACGGCTGACTGGACATAGTTCCACGCCATGTGAAAGCCCATGCAGATCCACAGTCGGCGCGTGACGAGATAGGCAGCCGACAACAACAGGCCGGCCTCGATGCAGATGTAGATGGCGCCGCCCAGCGTAGCCGCGGGGTTTGTCAGATGGACAAGCCCGAAGGCGAGGGATGCGACGAGGATCGCGACCCAGCTTCCAAACAGGGTTTCGACCGACCGGTGCAGGACGCCGCGGAAGATCAGCTCTTCAAAGACGCCCGATTTGATGGCCAAGGCCAGGGCCGGAAGCATGAAGGACACGGGATTGAACCCCTCGACCTTGTAGATCCCGAGGAGCATCAGGGTCACGGCGCTGGCTGTGTAAAGACCCGCCCCGCACAATGCGCCGATGGCCCATTCGCGGGCAAAGCCGGGCGTCGCCAGCTCGGTCACCTCGCGGCGCTCGATGACCTTTCCATAGGCATGGTAGAGCGCGATCGCGAGCAGCCCAAGGCCGATCTGGATCAGGATGCTGAGGAGGGGCCTGTCGTGGAATTGCTCCAGGCGTGCCTGGGCCCAAGCCATGACGTAGAGCAGGACACCGCCCAGGACGATCAAGCGGACCAGCGGATGCAGGATGCGCAGCCAAAGGGCCGGCTGGGGGACGGAGGCGCCGTTCATCTCAGGTCCAACGTTCAGCGGGTGATGCGAACGCGCCCGATCATGCTGTTTTGCTCGGCAAAGACCAGTACGGGATTGGGGGCGGCCAGCTTCGGCGCCGCAACTCGCGCACGGGAAGTCGTTCGCGATAGGCTCGGATTACACCTTTTGCGAGCCCGACCAGGCCGGCAGGGCATCCATTCTCGTTTATATATCAGTGGGTTTTTCGTGGTTTTCGATCGGCTGTTCAAGGTGATGGCCAAATCGGATCTTGTCTGACAAACTGTCGACAGCTCCCATCAGAGGGGCGTGCAGGGAGAGGATCATTTCATGGAACGCAGAGTCTTGCTCAAGGGCATCGGCGCGGTCGCCGCCACCATCGCCGCCCCCGCCATCGTCCGGGCCCAGGCGGTGCCGACGCTGGTCGGCGCCGTGCAGTTCGGCGACGCGCATCCGTTCACGCAGGGCCTCCTCAAGTTCGAGGAGCGCGTGAAGGCGCTCTATAACAAGCCGGTGAACTTCACCCTGCACAAGGATTCCTCGCTCGGGCTCGAGAAGCAGTATTTCGAGTATATGGCGCAGGGGAAGAACGTCGATTACGCGATCGTCTCGCCCGCCCATATGTCGACCTTCGCCAAGGCCGCGCCCTTCATCGACGCACCCTTCGTCTTCCGCGACTTCCCCCATATGGAAGCGGTGGTGAACAAGGGTCTGCTGAACCCGATCGCCGACGAAATCGAGAAGAAGGCCGGCGTCCGGCTGATCGGCTATGGAGGCGGCGGCGTGCGCAACCTCTTCGCCAACAAGCCGATGAAGAACGTGGCAGAGATCAAGGGCCTGAAGGTCCGCGTCCAGGGCGCGCCGATCTGGTCGCGCAGCTTCGCGGCCATCGGCATGTCGCCGACCGTGATCGCCTATAACGAGATCTACAACGCCATCCAGAACAACGTCATCTCGGCGGCCGAGAACGAGGCGGCCGGCATCGAGCAGATGAAGTTCTTCGAGGTCGCGCCCAACATCCTGATGACGCAGCACGCCGTCTCGGTCAGGCCGATCTGCTTCTCGATGAAGACCATGGCGACCCTGCCCAAGGAACTGCAGGACGCGGTGATCCAGGCCGGCAAGGAAGCGGCCGATTACGAGCGCAAGATCGAATCGAGCGGCGATTCAGAGATTCTCGCCAGGCTCGAGGCGGCGGGCCGTCTGAAGCGGATCCCGTTCGAGGACCGGCCGACCATGCAGAAGCTCGCCGAGCCGATTATGCAGGCCTATGCGAAGGAAATCGACGCCAGCGGCATCCAGACCGCCATCGCCGGCGCCTGAGCCCCTCAGCCCGATCCCACCGGCCCTGGGCGCCCCTGCGCCCAGGGCCTTGCCTTCGCATGCGGAACCTTTTCATGGATGCCTCTTTGTCTGGCAGGCCCGGCCTGTGGCGGCGCATGACGGCTGCCTACGCACAACTGCTGTCGGCCATCGTCGTCGTCTCTGTCGGCATCCTGGTCGTGCCGGTGATGCTGCAGATCGTCTCGCGCTACACCAACCTGATTCCGTCCTACATCTGGACCGAGGAACTGGCGCGCTTCCTGTTCATCTGGACGGTGATGATCGGCGCGATGCTCGGCGTGCGTCACTCGGCCCATTTCGACGTCGATCTGCTGCCCCCGCTCGGTGCCAGGGGGGACGCCTTCATGCGCATCGTCGCCAAGCTCGGCGTGCTCGCGATCGCCATCGTCTTCGTCAACGGCGGCGTCGAGTTCACCCAATTCGCCTGGAACCGGACCTCCGAACTGGCCGAACTGCCGCTCTGGCTGATCCACATCGCCTGGCCCATCGCCGGGGTGAGCTGGATCGCCTTCCTCGGCGAGCAGTTCATCGACGATCTTCGCGTCCTCTTCGGAAAGACCCAGAGCCCATGACCGGCAGCGTTCTCTCGTCGGGCGAGGCTGCCTTTATCCTGTTCGGCTGTTTCTTCCTCGGCCTGTTCCTGCGGATTCCCGTCGCTTTCGCGCTTGGCCTGGCCTGCCTGCCGATCCTGATCATCGAGCCCCGGCTCGATTCGATGACGCTGATGAGCGAGACGTTCAACGCGTTCAACTCCTTCATCCTGCTCGCCGTCCCGTTCTTCCTGCTGACCGCCAATCTGATGAATGTCGGCGGGGTGACGGACCGGCTGATGAGCCTGTCGCGGGCGCTCGTCGGGCATTTTCCCGGCGGGCTGGCCCAGATCAACGTGGTGCTGTCCTTCTTCTTCGCCGGCATCTCCGGCTCCTCGACGGCGGATGCCGCGAGCCAGTCCAAGATCTTCATCGCCGCTCAGCGCAAGGAAGGCTACGACGACAGCTTCTCGGTCGCGATCACCGCGGTCTCGGCGGTGCTGGCTGTCATCATCCCGCCCTCGATCCTGATGATCGTGTGGGGCGGGATCCTGACGACGTCGATCGGCGCGCTGTTCCTCGCCGGCGTCATTCCCGGCTTGCTGATCGGCGTGGCGCAGATGGCGACGGTCCATGCCTATGCTGTCCGGCGCGGCTACCCGACCTATCCGCGCTCCTCCATCAGGCAGGTGTTCTCGGCCTTCGAGCGGGCCGCGCTGGCGCTGCTGACGCCCGGCATCATCATCGGCGGCAAGGTCTTCGGCTGGTTCACCGCGACCGAATCGGCGGCGATCGCCGTGGTCTATGCCGCCTTCCTGTCGCTCCTCGTCTATCGGGAGATGAACCTGAAGGGGCTCTATGCAGCCCTGCTCGACACCGGCAAGCTCGCCGGCGTGACGCTGTTCTGCGTCGGCACGGCGTCGGCCTTCGGCTGGCTGATGGCCTATTACAAGATGCCGCAGGCGATCCTGACCGGCGTCTCGGCCTGGGGCATGGGCTTCTACGAGACCGGCTTCTTCATCGCCGGCGTCTTCCTGCTCGTCGGCTGTTTCCTCGATGCCATTCCCGCGATCATCATCGTCGGGCCGATCCTGGCGCCGCTGGCCAAGACGGTGATGATGGACCCGGTCCATTTCGCCATGATCGGCATCGTCAGCCTCGCCTTCGGGCTGGTGACACCGCCCTATGGGCTATGCCTGATGATCGCCTGCTCGGTCGCGGGCATCAGCATGCGCTCGGCGATCAAGGACACGCTGATCATGCTGATCCCGATGTTCGTGGTGCTCGCGCTGATCATCATGTGGCCGAGTGTTTCGCTGTTCCTGCCGAGCCTGATCTCGCCGGAGTTCCTGAACTGATCGTTTCTGCCGGCGCGCGGGCGAGCGCGCCGGCAGAGACCATTCAAGCATCCTCCCGCGGCGCCAGCGGCTGCAAGGGCCTGTCGCCGGTCCCGGCCGGCGGCGCCGCGAAGACCACCCAGCCCTGGCGCAGCCGCGTCAGCGTGGTGACGAGGCAGGCGGCGGCAAAGACGTAGGCGATGAGGGGAAACGACTCGGGGACGACGCACATCAGGGCCAGGGCTGCGATCGTCTCGGCGCCCTCGGTCAGGCCGGTGAGATAGTAGATGCCCTTCTGCGGATAGACCTCGCTGGTCAGGCCGCGCTTGGCCGCGATGACGGCGAAGGCGAGGAAGCTCGATCCCGTACCCATGAAGGCAGCGAGCAGCACCGCCGCCGGCAGCGCATTCCGGGCCGGATCGGCCAGCGCGAAGCCCAGCGGAATGCAGCCATAGAAGGCGAAGTCGAGCGTGATGTCGAGAAAGGCGCCGCGCTCGGTCGGGCCGTTGAGCCGCGCCACCGCCCCGTCCAGCGCATCGAACAGCCGGCTGACCAGGATCGCGATCAGGGCGCCCCCGTAGAACTGCAGGGCCAGCGCCGGCACGGCACACAGGCCGATGACGAAGCCCGTCACCGTCAGGCCGTCCGCACCGACACCGCGCCGCGCCAGGGCCGCGGCGACGGGCTGCAGACCATTTTTGACGACGGGCAACAGAAAGCGGTCGAGCATGGCTAGCCCCGCCGCCAGCGATGGAAGCGCGCGACCAGCGCCAGCAGCCGGTGCGGGACTTGGGCCTGCCGCAAGGCCCCGGCGGCGGCGTATTTCGCCGCGCTCCTGCTGGTGGAACCGGCGTTGGCGGCCGCGAGAATCAGATCGAATCGCTGCATCATCGTGGCCCGATCATCAAAAGCAGGGCATTGACGGGATGGCGTAGGGCGACGGTGAAGACCCTGCGGCGCCCGTGACCACCTTTCGGGGCCAGGCTGCGTTTCATTACGCTCCCATCGCCACGCCGCTTCCCATGGCTGCGCCCACTCCGTTTCCCCCCGCGGCGACCGCTGAGGTTCGACGGGGAGCGCCGACATGATGACTCAGACCAGGGGTGATGTCGTCGACTTGGTGGCAGCGGCCGGCACGACGCTGATCCCGCCGGTGCCACCGGCTTCAGGCGAGAGCGCGGCCAGGTTCGCTGCCAGGATCGGATAGACGGGCACGTCGCAGCGCGGGTCAGGGCTCAGGCAGAGGCCTGAGCGGCTCATGATCTCGGACTGTCTTCGGGCCGGACCCCACCCGCGACACGTCATCAACTCGATGTGAAGACGTAACGGACACACCCGGTGGACCGAAAAGGTGGAAGTCGGCTCCTCAGATTCCCGCCGGTCCCGTCATCCGCAGAGGTTCCCATGCTCAACCGTCGCCACGCTCTCGCCACCCTCGCCGCCGCCGTGGTCATGCTGTCCGGGTTCCCGGCCCTCGCCCTCGACAAATCGGCCTTCTCGCAGGCCGCCTTCGACGCCGCGATGAAGGCCGGCAAGCCGGTCCTGATCGACGTCTCCGCGCCCTGGTGCCCGACCTGCAAGGCCCAGGCGCCGATCCTGTCGGAGCTCGCCAAGCAGCCGCGCTTCAAGAACCTCGTCGTCTTCAATGTCGATTTCGACAGCCAGAAGGACGCGCTGCGCGGCTTGAAGGCCCAGCAGCAGAGCACGCTGATCGTCTTCAAGGGCGGCGCGGAAATGGGGCGCTCGGTCGGCGACACCAACAAGGCGTCGATCGAAGCCCTGCTCGCCCGCGCGATCTGAGGCTGACGCATCATGGCCAGTGCCGGCTTCGCCCTCATCGCGGGGATCCTGTCGATCCTGTCGCCCTGCGTCCTGCCGCTGCTGCCGATCGTGCTCGGCACGGCGGTCTCGGAGCATCGGCACGGGCCCGTCGCGCTGGCGGCGGGGCTGGCCCTGTCCTTCACCGCGATCGGGCTCTTCGTGGCGACGATCGGCTTCGCGATCGGGCTCGACACCGGCATGTTCCGGATGGCGGCGGCGATCATGCTCGTGCTGCTCGGCCTGGTGCTGATGCTGCCTGCGCTGCATGCGCGGGTGGCGGCGGCGGGCGGCCCGCTCAGCAACTGGACCGAACAGCGCTTCGGCGGCTTCTCGCCGAGCGGCCTGCGCGGCCAGTTCGGCGTCGGCCTTCTGCTCGGCGCGGTCTGGAGCCCCTGCGTCGGGCCGACGCTGGGGGCGGCGTCGGTTCTCGCGGCACAGGGCGAGAACCTCGGCGCCGTCGCGCTCACCATGCTCGCCTTCGGCGTGGGCGCCGGCCTGCCGCTGATCGCGCTCGGGATGCTGTCGCGGGCCCGGCTGATGAGCCTGCGCAACCGCATGATGTCGGCCGGCCAGGGCTTCAAGACGGCGCTGGGCGGCTTCCTCGTCGCCGTCGGCATCCTGATCCTCACCGGCTGGGACAAGAGCCTCGAAGCCGCCCTCGTCGCCGCCTCGCCGGAATGGCTGACGCGGCTGACGACCGCGTTCTGAAACGCCATCCGCAGCATTCGCCGCCGCCACCTTTGCTTTTCGGATAGGCGGCGGCGGCGGTCTCGCCTAGATACGGGGCGCGCCTTCGGGCGCCGTGCGCCCCGGAGATCCGTCCGGGAGCCGAGAGCCTGGACGTCCGCCCGATGCCGACCGCCGCTTCCCCGACCCCGCCGACCGCCGACGCCTTCGACCTTCTCGTGATCGGCGCCTCCTATGCGGGACTCGCCATCGCCGCGGCCGCCCGCGAGGCCGGCTTCGCCGGCAGCATCACGCTGGCGGGCGACGAGGCCGAGCTGCCCTATCAGCGGCCGCCCCTGTCGAAGGGCTTTCTGCTCGGCAAGGCCGGAGCGCATCTGCCGCTGAAGGCCGCCTCCTTCTTCGCCGAGGGCGGCATCGCCTTCCTGCCGTGCCGGCATGCCGTGGCAATCGACCGCGAGACCCGGCGGGTGCGTTTCGCGGACGGCTCGGGGCTCGGCTATGGGCAGCTCGCGCTGGCGACCGGAGCGCGGGCTGCGATGCTGCGCTGCCCCGGCGCCGATCTCGACGGCGTCGTCTCCCTGCGTTCGCTCGACGATGCGCAGGCGCTCAGCACACGCCTTGCCGCAACGCGGACGATCGTGATCATCGGCGGCGGCTTCATCGGCCTCGAGGTCGCCTCCGCCGCCGTCACGCTGGGCAAGCAGGTCACGGTGGTCGAGGCCGGGCCGCGGCTGATCGGCCACGCGGTCGCGCCGGAGATCTCCGCCTACATGCAGGGCGTGCATGAGCGCCACGGCGTCACTCTTCGCCTCGACACGCGCGTCGAGCGCATCGAGGGCGAGGGTGGCAAGGTCACGGCGGTCCTCTGCGCCGACGGTTCGCGCCTGCCCTGCGACCTCGTGCTGGCGGCGGTCGGGGCCGTACCCCATGTCGAGATCGCCGCGGCGGCGGGGCTCGCGCTCGATGACGGGATCGCGGTCGACGCTTTCGGGCGGACGTCGGACCCGCTGATCTTCGCGGCGGGCGACTGCACCAGCCACCCGAATGTCCATGCAAGGCGGCGCCTCCGGCTGAGTTCGGTCCAGAACGCCAATGATCAGGGGCGCGCCACCGGCTGTGCCATCGCCGGACGGCCGGAGCCCTATGCGGCGGTGCCCTGGTTCTGGTCGGACCAGTACGACGTCAAGCTCCAGATGGTCGGCCTCGGCGTTCCGGGGGGACAAGCCGTGCTGCGCGGCTCGCCGGCCGAAGGGCGCTTTTCGCTGTTTCGCTTTGATGGCGAGCGGCTTGCGGCGATCGAGAGCATCAACCGCCCCGCCGATCACATGATGGGGCGGCGCCTGATCGCGGCGGGCGTCTCACCGACGCCGGAGCAGGCAGCGGACCCCGCCTTCGACCTGCGCTCGCTGGCCTGATCTCCCAAGACGGGCAGGCGCCCGCCTCGCCTTGAAAATGCCGCTTGCCAGCCGCGCGGAATGGGAGTGCCATGCCGCAGGGGCAGACGAGCCCTTGCGATGGAGACGACCATGTTGAGGAATGCCATCCTTACCGGCGCCGCCCTGTTGGCGCTGACGGCCCTGCCGATCACTCCCGCGGCGGCCCTGACGATGAAGGAATGTTCCGCCAAGTATCAGGAGGCCAAGAAGGCCAACACGCTCAAGGGCCAGAAGTGGAACGATTTCCGCAAGGCCCAATGCGCCGACGATGACGCCGACGAGGCCGAGGCCGCCGCCGCCGTGAGCGAGCCCGCCAAGCCGGCCGCGACGCCGGCCAGCGCTCCCGCGGCCGCCACGCCGCCCAAGCCCGCCGCCGCGACGGCCAAGGCCAAGCCCGCCGTGTTCCCGAAGGCGGTGGCGGCAAAATACAATGACCTCACCGCCGGCAAGGCCCGTCTCAAGACCTGCGCCGACCAGTACAACGCCAACAAGGCCGCCAATGCCAATGGCGAGCTGAAGTGGATCGAGAAGGGCGGCGGCTACTGGAGCCAGTGCAACGCCAAGCTGAAGGGCTGATCGGGGGGCAGCTGGCTCCAAACCAGCACCGTCATGCCGGGCTTGCCCCGGGATCCATCGGAGGGCTCCGGCGCCCCATGATGGATCCCGGATCTCCGTTTCGCTGCGTCCGGGATGACGGCGCGGATGGACCGACGATCTGCGCGCGCACTCAGCCCGCGAGCGAGGCCCGCGCCTGACGGTATTCCGCCAGCAGCCGCGCGCCGAGCTCCGCCGTCGTCGGCACGTCCTCGATCGCGCCGACGCCCTGGCCGGCCGACCAGATCGTCTTCCAGACCTTGGCCTCGTTGCCGAGGTCGAGCTTGTCGTGGCCGGTGAGGTTGTCGGGATCGAGCCCCGCGGCCTGGATGCTCTCGCGCATGAAGTTGGCGTTCACACCGCTGATCGCCGGGGTGTAGAGGATGTCGGAAGCCTGGCTGCGCAGCAGCATCGCCTTGTATTCGGGGTCCGCCATGCTCTCGGTCGTGGCGATGAAGCGGGTGCCGAGATAGGCGAGATCGGCCCCCATCATCTGCGCCGCGGCGATCTGGGCGCCGTTCGAGATCGCACCCGCCAGCACGATCGTTCCCGCGAAGAAGCGGCGGATCTCGGAGACCAGCGCGAAGGGGCTCATCGTGCCGGCATGGCCGCCGGCGCCGGCCGCGACCGCAATGATGCCGTCGACACCCGCCTCGGCTGCCTTCCGGGCATGGCGCAGGCTGATGACGTCGTGGAAGACGAGGCCGCCATAGCCATGCACGGCCTTGACCAGATCGGGCACCGCGCCGAGCGAGGTGATGACCAGCGGCACCTTGTGCTTGGCCGTGATCGCCAGATCCGCTTCGAGCCGCGGATTGGAGCGGTGGACGATGAGGTTGACGCCGAAAGGCGCGGCATCGGGCACATCCGCGAGGCGCGCCTCGATCTCGCTCAGCCAGGCGGCGTAGCCCTCGCTGCTGCGCTGGTTCAGCGCCGGGAAGGTGCCGAGGATACCGGCCTTGCAGGTCTCGACCACGAGATCGGGGCCCGAGACGAGAAACATCGGCGAGGCGATGGCGGGCAGGCGCAGGCGCCCGGCGAGCGTGGTCGGTAGCGGCACAGTGGCGGTCTCCCCAGCTTCGGATTCCTGCAGGCCGGAATCTCCTCGCGATCCCCGGTCGTATCAGCGCGCCGGCCCGTGTGGAACCCATTGCAGGGCCGCAGCGCGCCGGGGGCGCTTGCCAAATCCGGCCGGCTGGGCGAGTGCGGTCGGGAGAGCCGGCGCAACCCGGCCGAGCCTCGGGAGACGACGACGTGAGCCAGCCGAACCAGCGCGATTTCGAACTCCCCGGCCGTTCGGTGGTGATGGGCCGGCGCGGCATGGCCGCGACCTCGCACCCGACCGCGACGCTGACCGCGATCACCATCCTGCAGGCCGGCGGCAATGCGATCGACGCGGCGGTGGCGGCCTGCGCGGTGCAATGCGTGGTCGAGCCGGGCTCGACCGGCATCGGCGGCGACTGCTTCGTGCTGATGGCGAAGGGCGGCAGCGACAAAGTCCTGGCCTATGACGGCTCGGGCCGGGCGCCGGCGGCGGCGACGCTCGACTGGTATCGGGAGCAGGGCTTCAGCGAGATTCCGCGCCAGTCTCCCCATGCAGTCACGATTCCGGGGTCGGTCGAGGCCTGGGCGACGCTGGTCAAGGACCATGGCCGCCTGAAGCTGGCGCAGCTCCTGCAGCCGGCGATCGCGCTGGCGCGGGACGGCTATGTGGTGGCGCCCCGCGCCGCCGCCGACTGGGCCGGGCAGGCCGCGCTGATGGCGAAGGACGAGCCGACGGCGCGCGTCTTCCTGCCCGAGGGCCGCGCGCCGCGCGCCGGCGAGATCCACCACCAGCGCGAGCTCGCCGCGACGCTGCAGGCCATCGCCGAGGAGGGCCCGAGCGCCTTCTACGAGGGCGAGATCGCGCAGGACATGGTCGACCGGCTGCGCGAACTCGGCGGCCTGCATACCCTCGAGGATTTCCGCGACGCCAAGGGCGGCTATGTCACGCCGATCAAGACCCGTTTCCGCGGCCATGACGTGTTCGAGTGCCCGCCCGCCGGCCAGGGCGTGATCGCGCTGATGATCCTCAACATTCTCTCGGGCTTCGAGCCGGGCAGCGACCCGCTCTCGGCCGACCGGCTGCATATCGAGATCGAGGCGTCCAGGCTCGCCTATTCGGTGCGCGACGCCGTGCTGGCCGATCCGAGCCAGAGCGCGGTGCCGCTGGACTGGCTGCTCTCGGAGGAGCTGGCGGCGCAGCTGCGCGGCCAGATCGACCTGAAGCAGGCCATCAAAGAGCTGCCGAGCTTCGCGCCCACCGAGGTGGAGCATGCCGACACGGTCTATATC
Source organism: Allobosea sp. 12-68-7 (assembly GCA_002279705.1). GTDB lineage: Bacteria > Pseudomonadota > Alphaproteobacteria > Rhizobiales > Beijerinckiaceae > Allobosea. The sequence goes on along the minus strand of NCCO01000007.1, from coordinate 42,378 downwards.
AGCGTGGTCGACGGCGACGGGATGGCGGTGAGCTTCATCAACTCGGTGTTCCACCCCTTCGGCGCCGCGCTGGTCGCACCGAAGAGCGGCGTGTTGCTGCAGAACCGCGGCCAGGGCTTCGTGCTGAAGGCCGGGCACCCGAACGCGATCGCGCCGCGCAAGCGCCCGCTGCACACGATCATCCCCGGCATGATGCTGCGCGACGGCAAGGTCTGCCTGTCCTTCGGTGTGATGGGCGGCCACTACCAGGCGATGGGCCACGCCCATCTGGTCAGCAAGCTGCTGGACTATGGGCTGGACCTGCAGAGCGCGATCTCGCTGCCGCGCGTTTTCCCGCGCCCTGGCCAGACCGCGATCGAGGCGGAGAAGACCCTGCCGGCGGCCGTGCGCGCCGAGCTGGAGCGCCGCGGCTTCGTCTTCACCGCGCCGGGCGCCGCCATCGGCGGCGGGCAGGCGATCGCGATCGATCCCGTCACGGGCGTGCTGTCGGCGGGCTCCGACCACCGCAAGGATGGCTGCGCGCTGGGGTGGTGAGTTTGGCGCGACAGAACAGCGCCGTCATGCTCGCCCTTGTGGCGAGCATCCACGTCTTGAACACCTGTCTATAACAAGGAAGACGTGGATGGTCGGGACAAGCCCGACCAGGACGGAAAAGCCGCGTTCCAGGCTGAGTGGCGATCAGCCGCTCAGCTGTCCATCTTGAGCGCGGCGATGAAGGCTTCCTGCGGGATTTCGACCTTGCCGAACTGCCGCATCTTCTTCTTGCCTTCCTTCTGCTTCTCCAGAAGCTTGCGCTTGCGGGTGGCGTCGCCGCCGTAGCATTTGGCGGTGACGTCCTTGCGCAGGGCGCGGATGGTCTCGCGCGCGATGATCTTGCCGCCGATCGCCGCCTGGACGGGGATCTGGAACATGTGCGGCGGGATCAGGTCCTTCAGCTTCTCGCACATCGCGCGGCCGCGGGCGTCGGCCCGCGAGCGGTGGACCAGCATCGAGAGCGCGTCGACCGGCTCGGCATTGACCAGGATCGACATGCGAACGAGGTCGCCCTCGCGGTAGTCGGTGATGGCGTAGTCGAAGGAGGCATAGCCCTTCGAGATCGACTTCAGCCGGTCGTAGAAATCGAACACGACCTCGTTCAGCGGCAGGTCGTAGACGACCTTGGCGCGGGAGCCGACATAGGACAGGTCGGTCTGGACGCCGCGGCGGTCCTGGCACAGCTTCAGCACCGAGCCGAGATATTCGTCGGGGGTGAAGATCGTCGCCTTGATCCAGGGCTCCTCGATCGTGTCGATCTTCATCACGTCGGGCATGTCGGCCGGGTTGTGCAGTTCCAGCACCGTGCCGTCGCGCAGCTTGAGATGATAGACCACCGAGGGCGCGGTCGAGATCAGGTTGAGGTTGAACTCGCGCTCCAGCCGCTCCTGGATGATCTCCAGATGCAGCAGCCCGAGGAAGCCGCAACGGAAGCCGAAGCCGAGCGCGGCCGAGGTCTCCATCTCGTAGGAGAAGCTGGCGTCGTTCAGGCGCAGGCGGCTCATCGCGGCGCGCAGCGTCTCGAAATCGGCCGCGTCGACCGGGAAGATGCCGCAGAACACCACCGGCTGCACCGGCTTGAAGCCCGGCAGGGCCTGAGGCGTCTGGCGCTTCTCTTCGGTGATGGTGTCGCCGACCGCGGTGTCGGCGACCTCCTTGATCGAGGCGGTGAAGAAGCCGACCTCGCCGGGGCCGAGTTCCTTGACCTCCTGCATCTTGGGCTTGAACACGCCGACGCGGTCGACGCCATAGGCGGCGTTGGCGCGCATCATGCGGATGGTCATGTTCTTCTTGAGCACGCCGTCGATGACGCGCACGAGCACGACGACGCCGAGATAGGCGTCATACCAGGAATCGACCAGCAGGCATTTCAGCGGGGCTTCGCTGTCGCCCTTGGGGGCCGGCAGCTTCTGGACGATCGCCTCCAGAACCCCCTCGATGTTGATGCCGGTCTTGGCCGAGATCGCCACAGCCTCGGAGGCGTCGAGGCCGATCACGTCCTCGATCTGCTGCTTGATGCGCTCGGGCTCGGCGGCGGGCAGGTCGATCTTGTTGAGGACGGTGACGATCTCGTGGCCGGCGTCGAGCGCCTGGTAGACGTTGGCGAGCGTCTGCGCCTCGACGCCCTGGGAGGCGTCGACGACCAAGAGCGAGCCCTCGCAGGCCGCCAGCGAGCGCGAGACCTCATAAGCGAAGTCGACATGGCCGGGCGTGTCCATCAGGTTCAGGATGTAATCCTTGCCGTCCTGGGCGCGATAATCGAGCCGGACGGTCTGCGCCTTGATGGTGATGCCGCGCTCTTTCTCGATATCCATCGAGTCGAGCATCTGCTCGCTCATGTCGCGCGCCGCCACCGTGCCGGTGGTCTGGATCAACCGGTCGGCCAGCGTCGACTTGCCATGGTCGATATGGGCGACGATCGAGAAGTTGCGGATGTTGTCGAAGGACTTCGTGCTCATCTCGCGCAGATAGCAGCGTTGCCGCACTGCGCCAAGGGCATGAAGCCGCGGCCGGCCGGCGCGTTTTGCCGCTGTGGCGTTACGATTGCCCGGCCCATTGCGAGCGACCCGCCGGCAGGGGCGGATGGGGCTCGACGCGCTCGCCCTTGGCCCAGGTCAGGGCCCGATAGTCGAAGCCCGCCTCCAGCGTCGGCTTCACCACGGCGAAATAGGGAGAAATGTCGAAATCGCGCGGCATGTAGAGCGAATGATGCCGGATGTGCAGAATCTCCTCGAAGTCCGCCTCGTCCATGGCACGGGCATATTCGATCGTCGGCAGGACGGGATAGCGCGCCGCCTCGAAGGCCTGGGCGATCAGGGTCGAGCAGATCGCCCGCGTCGGATCGCCCGAGCCGAGCGCGATCATGCGCCGGCGGGTCGTACTGGGTGCCGAGCCGGCCGAGGACATAGTCGACGACGATCGCGGCCCCCTCGCCGTCCAGGGCCTGGGGACGGCAGATGCGGGTGCCGAAGGCGCCGTATTTCGACAGGGGCGAGAGCACGCAACCGACATCCATCTCGACCTCGGCCAGAACCAGCGGCTCGCCGTCGTCGGTGCACTGACCGGTGTCACCGACATAGAGCGCGGCGTGAGACCAGGTCGACTGCGTCAGGTATTTGATCGCCGAGGAGACCTTCATGCCGCCCTCGACCAGCAGCACGTCGCCTGGACGCAGCGCGGAGCGCAGCCTCGCCAGGGCCTTCTCGTCGCAGGCGCGTGGCTCTGCTCTGCCGCGGGTGATGAAGCCAACGACGGCCTTCCCAAGCCACTCCAGACCTCGATTCATGGCCGTTCCCTCGACCAGCGCCCTTCTGGGCGTCGTTCCCTTCATATGAGCGCGGTTTCCCTGATGTTTTGGAAAGATCGGCCGGTCGCTGGCGGGAAGCTGGAATCGTGGTGAAATCCGCGTTGACGGACTGTGCGAGCGCGCAGAGGCGGTTCGGCTGGAAATCGCTTGATTTCCGACATCATAGAAATATTCTCTTATTATGGATTCGTTCGTTGATATCGACCTGGACCGCCGCCTCGGCGCCCGCATCAGGGGGCTGCGCCAGAGCCGTGGCCTGACGCTCGACCAGCTCGCGGCACGCTCGGGCGTCAGCCGCGCGATGATCTCGCGGGTGGAACGCGGCGAGTCGAGCCCGACGGCAGCCCTGCTGGACCGGCTCTGCGCCGGGCTCGGCGTGTTGCTCTCCGCCCTCTTCCGCGACGAGGCGCAAGGCGGCCCGCTGGCGCGGCGGGGCGCGCAGCCGGTCTGGACCGATCCCGACAGTGGCTATGTCCGGCGCAGCGTCTCGCCGGCTGGAACGGGCTCCCGCCTCGAGATCGTGGAGGTCGAGATGCCGGCGGGCGCGCGCGTCCTGCTCGACGCGCCGCGCGGCGGTTTCCGGCTCGACCAGCAGCTCTGGCTGCTGGAGGGCGAGCTCACCCTCTCCGTCGGCGGGCGCGAGCATCGGCTGGCGGCGGGGGACTGCCTCGCCATGCTGCTCGACGGGCCAATCGCCTTCCACAATCCGGGCGAGGTCCCGGCGCGCTATGCGGTGGTGCTGACCGCCGCCGATCTCCGAGACGGATGCAGGCCATGACCAAGGACGATGCGATCACTGTCGAGCCGCTCGATGCACAGGCCGCGCACGCCGCGATCCCGGCTCTGGCGGAGATCCTCGCCGATGCGGTCGACAGCGGGGCCTCGGTCGGCTTCATGCAATGGAACGGGCAGGCCGATTACACCGCGTTCTGGACGGGCGTGGCGGCCGACGTGGCCGCGGGGCGCACGATCCTGTTCGCCGCGCGCCAGGGCGCAGACGTGCTCGGCACGGCGCAATTGCAGCTCGTCGGCAAGCCAAACCAGCCGCACCGCGCCGAAATCGCCAAGGTGCTGGTGCATTCGCGCGCGCGGCGGCGCGGCATCGCGCAGAAGCTGATGCAGGCGGCGGAGATAGCGGCGCGACAGGCGAAGCGCGACCTGCTGGTGCTCGACACCGACGAAAACGGCGCGGCGCGCCGGCTCTACGGCAAGCTCGGCTGGATCGAAGTCGGCACGATCCCGCGCTATGCGCTGATGCCGGACGGCCGCGATTGCGGCTCGACGTTCTTCTACAAGGATCTGCGCTGATATCGGCTCAAAATCAGGTCAGACGGTCGAGCTGTTCCGTCGGATCGTAGTGATGCAGGACCAAATAGTCGTCCCAACCACGGCTCCCTTCGCAATAGGCCAGACAGCAATTCCTGATGGCCTGTCCATGCGGATCGAGGCCGAGAAACTCGGCCAAAAAGGCGTGCCAGAAAAGCTTGCGCATTTCCGTCGCGAACATCAGATTGATGTAATCGTCTCCGATATCGGTCCAGAAATCCACCACGAACGACGACGTGTCGGCAAACGCAGCCGCGCGTTTCGTTACGGCGTCAAAGTCGATCCCGGTCGCCCGCTCGGGCTGCAACTGAATGCAGAAGACCGTCATTCCGCCTGGCGGAAATAGGGCTCGACCTCGCCCTTCAGCTTCACCGTCATCGGGTTGCCGAAGCGGTCCTTGGCGTTGCCGGCGGTCAGGCGCACCCAGCCCTCGCTGACGCAGTATTCCTCGACATTGGTCTTCTCGACGCCCTTGAAGCGGATGCCGATGTCCCGCGCGAGCAGCTCCTCGTTGTAGAACGGGCTGTTGGGATTGGACGAAAGGCGGTCGGGCAGCGTGTCGGTCATGGCGGAAGCCTTAGGGATCGCGTGTCGGGTGGCGGCCAAGCCGCGTTGGCGCACAGGTAGCGCGATCCGGCGGCGATGCCAAATCGCGGGGTTTCAGCGCTGCCAGTCCTCGACGCGCAGGCCCTCGACGCGGGAGAACTCCGCGACATTGTTGGTGATGAGGATCAGCCCACGCGCCAGAGCCTGTCCGGCGATCAGGACGTCATAGGGGCCGATCGGCGTGCCGCAGGCGCGCAGCGCGGCACGGATTTCGGCAGCGCACCGGGCGTCGGATCGATCGAAATCGAGCACCGCAAACGACAGCAGATCGACATCGGCGAGGTTGGCCTCGCGGCGCTGGCTCTTGTAGGCCCCGAAAAACAGTTCGTGCAGAACAAGGCTCGAGATTGCGCAATCGGCCGCTCGATGCGCCTGCAAAGCGGCCAGAAGGTCGGGCCGCATCTTCATGACGCCGATGACCACGTTGCTGTCGAGCAGGTACCTCATTTGAAGAGGTCGTCGAGCTCAGGCCTTTCCTGCTCGGGAACCTCCTCGTTCACGGCGGCCTCGAAATCCGGATCGACCGTGCCACTGAGCTTCTTCAGCCACGCCCAGTCGTCATCGACCGGCTCCAGCACGATACGGCGCCCCTCGCGCCTGATGCGAACGGTGTCGCCCTCGAAACGAAACTCCTTCGGCAGGCGCACGGCTTGCGAACGCCCGGTCCAGAACAGCTTGGCAGTCCCCGCACTCATGGCCTCCTCCACCCGCGATACCTATCACCGATAGATATCACCTCGAGCCCAGGGTTGCTACCGCGCCCCGTCCAGCAACCGCCCGACCACCTTGGCGGTGTAGTCGACCATCGGCACGATGCGGGCATAGTTCAGCCGGGTCGGGCCGATGATGCCGACGACGCCGACGATGCGCTGCTCGGAGTCGCGGAAGGGGGCGGCGACCATCGAGGAGCCGGACATCGAGAACAGCTTGTTCTCCGAGCCGATGAAGATGCGCACGCCGTCGCCGGCCTCCGCCCGCGCCAGCAGGTCGATGACGTCGGTCTGGGTCTCGAGATCGCCGAAAAGCAGGCGGATGCGCTCGAGATCCTCCTGCGCCTTGAGATCCTCCAGCAGATTGGCCTGGCCGCGCACGATGAGATGGCGGTCGGAGCTCGGGCCCGAGGCGGTGGCGATGCCGCTCTCGACCAGCCTCGCGGTCAGCGAGTCGAGCTCGCGCTCCATCTGTTCGCGGTGCTGGGCGATCTCGGCGCGCAGCTCGCCCAGCGTCTTACCGAGGATGCGGGCATTCAGGAAGTTGGCGGCCTCCGTCAGCGCGGAGGCCGGGAGACCGGCCGGCAGGCTCAGGAGCCGGTTCTCGACCGTGCCGTCATCGGCGACCAGCACGACGAGCGCGCGCGTCGGGTCGAGGCGGACGAACTCGATGTGCTTCAGCCGGGCGTTGGCCTTGGTCGTGACGACGACGCCCGCCCCGCGCGAGAGGCCCGAGAGCAGGGCCGAGGCCTCGGTCAGCGTGCCGTCGAGCGTGCGGCCGGTGGCGGCGGCCTTCATCTGCGCCTCGATGCGGGTGCGCTCGTCGGAGGTCAGATTGCCGACCTCCATCATCGCATCGACGAAGAAGCGCAGGCCCCGCTCGGTCGGCAGGCGCCCGGCCGAGGTGTGGGGGGCGTAGATCAGGCCGGCCAGTTCGAGGTCGGTCATGACGTTGCGCACCGTCGCCGGCGACAGCGCCATCGGCAGCAGCCTGGCGATGTTGCGCGAGCCGACCGGCTCGCCGGTCGCGAGAAAGCCGTCGACGATCTGGCGGAAGATCTCGCGCGAGCGCTGATCGGTCTCGATCAACCCGCTGGCTGTGTCGGGACGCGGCGTGTGGGCGCTCATCTCAGGCGAAACGGCTTTCTCGACATGGGCTTATTGTTGATCCGGAGCGGCGCCCGATCAAGCGAAAACGCGTGCGACCCCTGTCCGCCTTGCCGCATCTGCGGCGACCGCCTACAAGCCGCCAACCCCGAACCATCAGGATACCGCCATGCGACCCTCCAAACGCGCCGCAGACGAGATGCGCAAGGTCACGCTCGAACGCGGCGTCGTGCGCTATGCGGAGGGCTCCTGCATGGTCTCGTTTGGCGAGACCCGGGTGCTGTGCGCCGCGACCGTCGAGGAGAAGGGCCCGCCCTGGCTGCGCGGCACCGGCAAGGGCTGGGTCACCGCCGAATATGCGATGCTGCCGCGCGCCACGCATGAGCGCAACCGCCGCGAGGTGACCTCCGGCAAGCCGTCCGGCCGCACGCAGGAAATCCAGCGCCTCGTCGGGCGCTCGCTTCGCGCCGTGGTCGACCTGACCGCGATCGGCGAGCGCCAGATCGTCGTCGACTGCGACGTGCTGCAGGCCGATGGCGGCACGCGCACGGCCTCGATCACCGGCGCCTGGGTGGCGCTGCACGACGCGCTGAAATGGATGGAGGCGCGTTCAATGCTGAAGGGTTCCAACCCGCTGAAGGACCATGTCGCGGCGATTTCCTGCGGCATCGTCGCCGGCAACCCGGTGCTCGACCTCGATTATGTCGAGGATTCCGGCGCGCAGACCGACGCCAATTTCGTCATCACCGGCTCGGGCGGGCTGGTCGAGGTGCAGGGCACGGCCGAGGGCGCGCCCTTCTCCGAGGAGGAGCTGATGGCGCTGATGCGGCTCGCCAAGGGCGGGGTGAGCAAGCTGGTCGCGCTGCAGAAAGCGGCGGTGGCATAAGGTACGGTGATGTCGTGGCTTGAGATCGCACTTGGGATTGGGATTGCTCTCGCAATTCTGATTGCGGCTGTCGCAGTGAGTTTTCGACGACCCAGCAAGGGCAACCGACGCGAACATTCAAGCACGGTTGATCGAGCTGACAGCCCTCCAAGTGACGATTGAGGTGGGCACTGGATATGAACGAAAACTACCAATCCCACCGCCTCCTCACCGGCAAGGTCGTGATCGCGACCCACAACAAGGGCAAGCTCGTCGAGATGCGCGAGCTGATGGCGCCGTTCGGAATCGAGCTGGTCTCGGCCGGAGAACTCGGCCTGCCCGAGCCCGACGAGACCGGCTACATGTTCTCGGAGAATGCCGCGATCAAGGCCCATGCCGCAGCCAAGGCGTCCGGCCTGCCGGCGCTGGCCGACGATTCCGGGCTCTGCATCGATGTGCTCGACGGCGCGCCGGGGCTGTTCTCGGCGAACTGGGCCGGCCCGGGCAAGGACTTCAAGCCGGCGATGGCGCGCGTGCTCGCCGAGATGGCCAAGCGTGGTGCGACGGCGCCGGAGCAGCGCAAGGCGCATTTCGTCTCGGCGCTGGTGATCGCCTGGCCGGACGGCCATGAGGAGCTGTTCGAGGGTCGCGTGCATGGCCGCATCGTCGACGCGCCGCGTGGCAGCGGCGGCTTTGGCTACAATCCGATCTTCCAGCCCGACGGCTACCAGGTGACCTTCGCGGAGATGTCGAGCACCGTGAAGAGCGGCATGGACGACGCGCTCTCGCACCGGGCGCGCGCCTTCAAGCAGCTGGCGGCCGCCTGCCTCAGGGCTCCGGCGTGAGCGGCGCGGCCACCCTCGCGCCGACATCTCCGATCCCGCATCCGACGTCGGATGCGGGCTTCGCCGTCTATGTGCACTGGCCTTTCTGCCTGGCCAAATGCCCCTATTGCGACTTCAACTCCCATGTCCGGCTGCAGCCGCCCGACCAGGCCCGCTATGTCGCGGCCTTCCGGCGCGAGATCGCCCATCGGGCGACGCTGGCGCCCGGGCGGACCGTCACCTCGATCTTCTTCGGGGGCGGCACGCCCTCACTGATGGAGGGACGCACGGTCGGCGCGATCCTCGATGCGATCGGCGAGGCCTGGGCGATCGACCCGTATTGCGAGGTCTCGCTCGAGGCCAACCCGACCAGCGTCGAGGCCGGACGCTTCGCCGATTTCCGGGCCGCCGGCGTCAACCGCGTCTCGCTCGGCGTGCAGGCGCTGAACGATGCCGATCTCAAGGCGCTCGGGCGGATGCATTCGACGCAAGAGGCGCTGGATGCGGTCGCGATCGCGCGGAAGTGTTTCGAGCGCTACTCCTTCGATCTGATCTATGCCCGCACGCCGACGCAGACGCCGGATTTGTGGCGGGCCGAGCTGGAGCTGGCGATCAGCCACGCCGCCGAGCATCTCTCGCTCTATCAGCTCACCATCGAGCCCGGCACGATGTTCGAGCGGCTGTTCAAGGCCGGCAAGCTCGCGGTCCCCGATCACGATGCGGGCGCCGTGCTCTACGAGATCACGCAGGAGATCACGGCCAAGCACGGCCTGCCGGTCTACGAGATTTCCAACCATGCCCGGCCGGGCGCGGAATGCCGGCACAATCTCGTCTACTGGCGCTATGGCGAATATGCCGGTGTCGGACCCGGCGCCCATGGCCGCCTCGTCACGGCGGAGGGGCGGATGGCGCATTCGACCGAGAAGCGGCCCGAGGCCTGGCTGGAGCGCGTCGAGGCGGAGGGGCATGCGCTGGTCGAGAACGAGCGCCTCGATACAGTGGCGCAGGGCGACGAATATCTGCTGATGGGACTGCGGCTGGTCGAGGGCATCGACCCGGCCGTGTTCAGGGCCCTGTCGGGCCGCGCGCTGAACGAGCGGCGCGTGACCAGCCTCGTGCTCGACCGGCTGCTCGTCCGCAAGCCCGGCGGCAAGCTCGCCTGCTCGCCCGAGGGCGCGCTGGTGCTGGACGCGGTGGTGGCGGATCTGGCGGCGTAAAGCGTAAAGCCTCGCTTTACGAAACGGGGCTCGGCTGCTATATCGCTCGGCAATGCGAATCCGGACCATCAGGCACCGGGGCTTGCGCCGGCTGGTCGAGGCGGACGATTCGTCAGGCCTTCAGCCGCAGGTCGTCGACAAGCTCCGCAAGATGATCGCGTTCCTGCAGGACATGCAGGGCCCTGACGAACTTCGTTTCGTCCCGACCTGGAAGGCTCACCTGCTGACGGGCGACCGGAAGGGCGTCTGGAGCCTGTTCGTGACGAAGAACTGGCGCCTGACTTTTCGTATCGAACAGAACGACATCGAGATCATCGATCTGGACTATGAGGATTACCACTGATGGATGATGAAACCGCTCCTCGCGAGGGCTACCGGCTGAAAGACCCGCCGCATGTCGGGAGCTTCCTCAAGACCGAGGTCATCGAACCCGCCGAATTATCGGTGACGGCAGCCGCAGCCGTTCTGGGGGTCACGCGCCCGGCGCTGTCCGCCCTCCTGAACGAGCGCGCCGCACTCTCCGCCGAGATGGCCTTGCGTTTCGAGAAGGCCTTTGGGCTGTCCATGGATACGCTGATGCGCATGCAGAACAGTTTCGACATCGCCGAGGCGCGGAAGCGCGCGGGCAGCATCGACGTCAAGCCCTTCGTGCCTGCACCGAAAGCCGCCTGACGCCTGCGACTACTGCGTGCGCGGCCCGAGATCGCGCGGGGCGGCGTTGATGGTGACGATCTGGCCGTTGCGGAGTTCCAAGACCGCAAGCCCGCGCTCGTTCTGCCCGTCGGGGCGGAAGCGGAAGACGCCGTCGGCGCCGGCGAAGCCCGAGACATTGGTCAGCACCGACTCCGAGAAACGCTGCGACCCTTGCGTGCGCGCCAGCGCCGCCGCCAGGGAGACCGCGTCATAGGCGAGCGTCGCCGTACGCGTCGGGGCGCTGTTGAAACGCGTCTGGTAGCGGCCGGCGAAGGCGTTGAAGCCGGCCGTGTCGGGCGAGGCAAACCAGCCGCCCTGGATCGCCGGCACGCGCGCGACATTGGCGTCGTTCCAGACGCCGGTGCCGAGCGGCTTGACCTTGGCGGGATCGTAACCCGCCTGCTGCAGGGCGAGGCCGAGTGCCGGCATGGTATCGGCGGCGGCGGGCACGAAGAGCGCATCGGCCTGCTGCAGGGCAGGGATCAGGCGCCGCGCCGCGGCGGCCATGGCGTTCGAGTCCGGCGAGAAGCGCTCGATCACGACGACGCGGCCGCCACGGCCTGCGACCGCCTGCTGGAAGGCGGCCTCGACGACCTTGCCATAGGCGGTGTCCGGCACCAGGGCGGCGAAGGATTTGCGCCCCTGCTGCGAGGCGTAGGCGATGACGCGGTTGACGTCGTTCTCGGGCGGGAAGGAGAGCAGGTAAATGCCGCGGCTGGCGACGTTGGTGTCGCTGGAGAAGGCGATGACCGGACGGTTGGCGGCGCGCGCGACCTGCCCGGCCGCCTGGACGGAGGGCGCGAAGAGCGGCCCGATGAGGAGTTCGGCGCCCTCGGCGAGCGCCTCCTGCGCCGCGGCCTGGGCACCCTCGGGCGTGCCGCGGTCATCCTTCACGAGCAACGTCAGATCGGCGTTGGGAAACTCGGAGAGCGCCATCTCGGCGGCGTTCCTCAGCGAGTTGCCGACGACGGCGCCCTGGCCATCAGCGGTCAGCGGCAGGATCAGCCCGACCTTGACCTTGCCGGTGCCGATCGTCTGGCCCGTGCTCTGCGCCGGCTGCGCCTGCGGCGGGGCGGTGTCGAAGCCCGGCAGCCCGCTCGGCCCGCCACTGCAGGCCGACAGAGACAGGCAGGCGAGCACCGCCAGCGATGAGAGACTGCGGCGGCGGACCGGTTCCCTGAGCGGATGACGCGACACGGGCGATCTCCAGATCTCGTGCCGGATCGGTGCAGGCCCGTCCGGCGTTACAGTCCCCCGACCGTGGGGAATCTCCTGCCAGTGCGGCAGGGTATTTTCAAGTTGTTAACTCTGGGTTGCAGCCGCGGGCGACGAGGCCGTTGTCCCGCGCGGATGGCGCAGCGGCAACGGCTGTGGCAGGTTCGCCGCCATGTCGACGCCGACCCATGCCCCTGCCCCCGCCGCGCCGCGCGCACCCAGCTACACCGCCTTCGGGATCAGGGCGGAGGCGGAAGCGCTGGCGCCCGGCCTGCACATCGTCGCGACGCCGATCGGCAATCTGCGCGACATCTCGTTTCGCGCGCTGGCGACGCTGGCGGCGGCGGATGCGGTCCTCGCGGAGGACACGCGGACCTCGAAGACGCTGCTGGCGCATTACGGCATCTCGACGCCGCTCTACCCCTATCACGAGCACAATGCCGAGCAGATGCGGCCCAAGATCCTCGCCAAGCTGCGCGAGGGCGGCAGGCTCGCCCTGATCTCCGATGCCGGCACGCCGCTGGTCTCCGACCCCGGCTACAAGCTGGTGGCGGAGGTCGTCGCGGAGGGGTTGCCGGTCACCGGCATTCCCGGCCCCTCCGCCGTGCTGGCGGCGCTGGTGCTGGCGGGCCTGCCGACCGACCGCTTCTTCTTCGAGGGCTTCCTGCCGCCCAAGGCGGCGGCGCGGCGCGGGCGGCTGACCGAACTCGCGTCCATTCCCGGCACGCTCGTCTTCTTCGAATCGCCGCGCAGGCTGGCCGAGATGCTGTCGGACGCGGCGGGCGTCCTCGGCGAGCGCCCGGGCGCCGTCGCGCGCGAGCTGACCAAGTTCTACGAGACCGTGCGGCGCGGGCCCTTGTCGACGCTGGCGGCCCATTACGAGGGCGAGGAAGAGGCGCGCGGCGAGATCGTCGTCGTGATCGGCCCGCCCGGAGCCGAGACGGAAGCGGCTGCCGGCGACGCGGTCGGCGAGCGGCTGCGGATCGCGCTCGCCGACCTCTCGCTGAAGGAGGCGGTGGCGCAGGTCGCGGCCGAGACCGGCCAGCCGCGGCGCAAGGTCTATGCCCGCGCGCTGGAGCTGACGCGCGAGACGCCGTGACGGGCGAGGCCCGCAGCCGCCGCGCGCGCCGCTCCGGCGTCACCGGGCGGCGCGCGGAGTGGCTCGCGATCCTCTGGCTCGGCCTGAAGGGCTATCGTCCGCTGGCAAGGCGCTTCGGCGGCAAGGGCGGCGAGATCGACCTGGTCATGAAGCGCGGCCGGACCATCGCCTTCGTCGAGGTCAAGGCGCGCGGGGCGATGGACGAGGCCCTGATCGCGATCACGCCCGAGAAGCACCGGCTGGTCGAGCTGCGGATCCGGCAGTGGCTGGCGCTCAACCCCTGGGCGATGGAGCATCATCTGCGGGCCGACGCGGTCTTTCTGGCTCCCTGGCGCTGGCCGCGCCATGTGCCGGCGATCGCCGAACTGGGACTCTAGGCCGATGGACGCCTCGGGGCAGCCCCGTCTCGCCTGAGGCATGTTTCCAGTTCACGATGGCGCGTCGCGCGACGCGGGCGCGGCCCCTTGCCGATCACCCGCCCATGGGTCGATAAGGTCGCTCCAGAACCGGAGCGCACATCATGACCCTCAGCGTCGCCATCCAGATGGACCCGATCGAGCGCCTGCGGGTCGCCGGCGATACGGGCTTTGCGCTGATGCTCGAGGCGCAGGCGCGCGGGCACACGCTGTTCACCTACACGCCCGACAAGCTGTCGATGCGCGACGGTAAGGTCACGGCGCCGATCCGCCCGGTCACGGTGCGCGATGTCGAGGGCGACCATTTCACGGCCGGCGCCGAGGTCCGCACCGATCTCTCGACGCTGGACGTCGTGCTGCTGCGGCAGGACCCGCCCTTCGACATGGCCTATGTCTCGACCACACATATGCTGGAGCGGATCCACCCGAAGACGCTGGTGGTCAACGACCCCTTCCATGTCCGCAATGCGCCCGAGAAAATCTTCGTCACGCATTTCCCGGAGCTGATGCCGCCGACGCTGATCACCCGCGACAAGGCCGAGATCGAGGCCTTCCGCGACGAGTTCGGCGAGATCGTGATGAAGCCGCTCTACGGCCATGGCGGCGCGACCGTGTTCAAGACCAGCAAGATCGACCCGAATTTCGGCTCGCTCTACGATCTCTTCGCCAATCTCTTCCGCGAGCCCTGGGTCGTGCAGGCCTACATCAAGGAGATCTCGGAGGGCGACAAGCGCATCATCCTGATCAATGGCGAGGCGGCAGGCGCGGTGAACCGTGTGCCGGCGGTCGGCGACCTGCGCGCCAACATGGTGCGCGGCGGCGCAGCCCGGCCGACCGACCTCTCGGCCAAGGAGCTCGAAATCTGCGAGGCGATCGGGCCTTCGCTGCGCGAGCGCGGGCTGCTGCTCGTCGGCATCGACGTGATCCATGGCAAGCTGACCGAGATCAACGTCACCGCCCCGACCGGCGTGCGGGCGATCAAGAAGCTCGGCGGGCCCGATCTGGCGGCGCAGCTCTTCGACGTGATCGAGGCCAAGGTGGCTCATCGCGGCTGAGGCGGCCGGCGCGCCGCGAAGGGAGCCGCTATCCGGCCGTGATCCCGTTGAGCGCGTTCGTCTCGTCCCAGCCATAGCGCATCGTCTCGAAGCGCATCGTCAGGGCATCGACCAGCAGCAGCCGGCCGACCAGCGGCTCGCCGAAGCCGGTGATCGCGCGGATGACCTCCAGCGCCATCAGCGAGCCCATCACGCCCGGCAGCGCGCCGAGGATGCCGGCCTCGGCGCAGGTCGGGACCGTGCCCGGCGGCGGCACGTCCGGAAAGAGACAGCGCCAGGTCGGATTCGGGCGGCCGTCCGCGCCCGTCTCATGGGCCCGGATCGTCGTCAGCGAGCCGTCGAAGCGTCCGAGCGCGGCCATCACCACAGGCTTGCGCTCGTGGAAGCAGGCATCGGAGACGGCATAGCGCGTCGCGAAATTGTCCGAGCCCTCGGCGACGACGTCATAGAAGGCGATCATCGCCCGGGCGTTGTGGGGGGCCAGCCGCGTGACATGCTCCTCGACCACGACATGCGGGTTCAGCCGCTTGACGAAAGCCGCCGCCGCCACGGCCTTGTGGGCGCCGATGTCGTGCGTGCCGTAGATCGTCTGGCGCTGCAGGTTCGACAGCGAGACGATGTCGTCGTCGACGATGCCGATATGGCCGACACCCGCCGCGGCGAGGTACTGGATCAGCGGCGCCCCGAGGCCGCCGGCACCGACGACCAGCACCCGGGCACGCTTGAGTTTCTGCTGGCCCGGGCCGCCGATCTCCGGCAGCACCAGATGGCGCGCATAGCGCTCGACCTCGTCCTCGTTCAGGCTCATGGGCGGAAGGGTTAGGCCGATCCCGCCCGCAGGGCAATCGCAACCGCCGCACTGACGACCCTTTGAAGACGCAGGTCCGGAATCGACCCCCGGGACCCGCTTGGCCGCGCCCGAAAGCCATGCCATCGTGAGGACCAGATGGAGCGACCAACGCTCCCAGACATCGACAGGGGACCTCGTATGCATCTCAAAACGCTCGCACTGGCGCTCGCCGGCGTCGCCCTCTCGGCCGTCGTCGCGATGGCGCAGACCGCGGTGAAGCCGGCCATCGTCTACGACAAGGGCGGCAAGTTCGACAAATCCTTCAACGAGGGCGTCTTCGCGGGAGCGGAGAAGTTCAAGGCCGAGACCGGGGTCGAGTTCCGCGACTTCGAGCCGACCAACGACGCGCAGATCGAGCAGGCGCTGCGCCGCTTCGCCCGCGACGGCCATTCGCCGATCATCGCGGTGGGCTTCTCGCAGGCGACCGCGCTGCAGAAGGTCGCAGCCGAGTTCCCGGCGCTGAAGTTCACCATCATCGACATGGTCGTCGACCTGCCGAACGTGCAGTCTGTGGTCTTCAAGGAGCATGAGGGCTCCTATCTGGTCGGCCTGCTCGCCGGCATGGCGTCCAAGACCGGCAAGGTCGGCTTCGTCGGCGGCATGGACATCCCGCTGATCCGGAAATTCGCCTGCGGCTATGTCCAGGGCGTCAAGGCGGCCAAGAAGGACGCCGAGATCTTCCAGAACATGACCGGCTCGACCCCGGCCGCCTGGAACGACCCGGTCAAGGGCGGCGAGCTCGCCAAGTCGCAGATCGACCGCGGCGCCGACGTGATCTATCACGCCGCCGGCGGCACCGGCATCGGCGTGCTGCGCGCGGCGGCCGACGCCGGCAAGCTCGGCATCGGCGTCGATTCCAACCAGAACGGCCTGCAGCCCGGCAAGGTGCTGACCTCGATGCTCAAGCGCGTCGACGTCGCCACCTATTCCTCGTTCAAGGCGGCCCGCGACGGCAACTGGAAGCCGGGCATCTCGGTGCTCGGCCTCAAGGAAGATGGCGTCGGCTGGGCGCTGGACGACGCCAACAGGGCGCTGATCACGCCCGAGATGAAGGCCGCCGCCGACAAGGCGCGCGCCGACATCATCAGCGGCGCCGTGAAGGTCCACGACTACATGTCGGACTCGAAGTGCGCGGCGTGAGGCGACTAGACCTTTCCCCCTCCCCCTCGTGGGGAGGGGTTTGCGTCGCGCCGACCGCACCATGACCATCCCCGCCATCGCGCTGACCGGCATCTCGAAGCGGTTCGGGCCGGTGCAGGCCAACCGCGACGTCTCGCTGTCGGTCGCGCCCGGCTCGATCCACGGCATCGTCGGCGAGAACGGCGCCGGCAAGTCGACGCTGATGTCGATTCTCTACGGCTTCTACGAGGCCGATGCGGGCGAGATTGCGGTCGGCGGCCAGGCCTGCCGCATCCGCACCCCGGCGGATGCGATCGCGCTCGGCATCGGCATGGTCCACCAGCACTTCATGCTGGTGGAGACGCTGAGCGTCGTCGAGAACGTCGTGCTCGGGGCCGAGGGCGGCGCCTGGCTCAGCGGCGGCGTGAAGCGGGCGCGGGCGGAACTGGCACGGCTGTCAGAGCAATTCGGGCTGGCGATCGATCCGGACGCCATCGTCGGTGATCTCTCGGTCGGGCTGCAGCAGCGCGTCGAGATTCTCAAGGCGCTCTATCGCGGCGCGCAGATCCTGATCCTCGACGAGCCGACGGCCGTGCTGACGCCGCCGGAGGCCGACCAGCTCTTTGCCCTGCTGCGGGCGCTGCGGGAGCAGGGCAAGACGGTCATCCTGATCACCCACAAGCTGCGCGAGATCATGGCGATCACCGACCGTGTCTCGGTGATGCGGCGCGGCGAGATGGTCGCGCATCTGGCGACGCCCGAGACCTCGCCGCCGGAGATCGCCGAGGCGATGGTCGGCCGGCGCGTGCTGCTGCGCGTCGAGAAGGAGGCGCGGCCGCGTGGCGCGAAGGTGCTCGAGGCGGTCGGACTCGACATGGTCGATGCGCGCGGCGTCGCGCTGCTCTCAGGGATCGACCTGACGCTGCATGCAGGCGAGATCGTCGGCATCGCCGGCGTCGCCGGCAACGGCCAGAGCGAATTGCTCGAGGTGCTGGCCGGCCTGGCCCGGCCCTCGCGCGGCGTCATCCGGCTGAACGGGCAGGTGCTGACCTCGGCCGATCGCAACCCGTCGCGCCTGCGCAAGCTCGGCCTGATGCATGTGCCGGAAGACCGGCTGCGCACCGGGCTCGTCACCGCCTTTCCCGCCGCGGAGAACGCGATCCTCGGCTATCAGGACGATCCGGTGCTGGGGCCCGGTCCTTTTCTGTCACCGGCGACGATCGCCGCTCGGGCGCGGGACACCTTCGCGGCCTATGACGTGCGCCCGCCGGACCCGGGCCTGAAGACGGCGAAGTTCTCGGGCGGCAACCAGCAGAAGATCGTGCTCGCCCGCGAGATCGAGCGGGCCCCCAGGGTGCTGCTCGTCGGCCAGCCGACGCGCGGCGTCGATATCGGCGCGATCGAATCCATCCACCGCCGGCTGATCGGCCTGCGCGATTCAGGCGTCGCGATCCTGCTCGTCTCGGTCGAGCTCGAGGAGGTGATGGCGCTGTCGGACCGGATTCTCGCCATGTGCGGCGGGCGCATCACCGGCGAACGGCTGGCGGGCGAGGCCGACGAGCGCGATCTCGGGCTGCTGATGGCCGGCGTGACGGAGCAGGCGGCGTGAGAAGCGCTGTGGCTGGATCGATGGGGTGCGGGGAACCCCTCTCCTGTAAGGAGAGGGGCAGGGGAGAGGTGACGGCCAGACATCGTTGGCTTGAACCAGGCAGCGGGCGGGTTTCCGTCTCGCTGGTCGAGGGGCCGACCCCTCACCCTGCCCTCTCCCTACGGGAGAGGGTTCCCCGCGCTTTACCTTCGAGGGTCACGCCATGAGCGCCGCCCCCATCGAACTGCCGCGCTGGGCCGATACGGCGCTGGTTCCGCTGGTTTCCGTCGCGGCCGCGCTCGCCGTCTCCGGGCTCGTCGTGATCGGCATCGGCGAGAGCCCGCTGGAGGCGACCGCGCTCCTGCTGCGCGGCGCGCTCGGCTCGGCCGAGGGCATCGGCTTCACGCTCTACTATACGACGAATTTCATCTTCACCGGGCTTGCCGTCGCGGTCGCCTTCCATGCCGGGCTGTTCAACATCGGCGGCGAGGGCCAGGCGACCATCGCCGGCATCTTCGCCGCGCTGGCCTGCCTCTGGCTCGCCCCGCTGCCCGGCCTGCTCCTGGTGCCGCTCGCGATCCTGGCGGCGGCGGCGGGTGGCGCGCTTTACGGCTTCATCCCCGGCTGGCTCCAGGCGACGCGCGGCAGCCATGTCGTGATCACCACGATCATGTTCAATTTCCTGGCAGCGACGCTGACCGTCTATCTGCTGGTGGAAGTGATCGGCAAACCCGGCTCGATGCAGCCGGAGACGCCGGAATTCGCCGCCCATGCGGTCCTGACCCCGATGCACAAGCTGCTGGCGCCGCTGGGCATCACACTCCCCTCGACGCCGCTGAACAGCGCCTTCCTGCTGGCGCTCGCCGCGCTCGTCGCCGTCTGGGCGCTGATCTTCCGCTCGCGGCTGGGCTACGCGATCCGCACCGTCGGCGCCAATCCGAGGGCCGCGGCCTATGCCGGCATCTCGCCCGCGCGCATCACCATGGTCGCCATGGCGATCTCGGGCGCGCTCGCCGGCGGGCTCGCCGTCAACGAGGTGATGGGCGTGCAGCATCGGCTGCTGCTCGATTTCACCGCCGGCTACGGTTTCGTCGGCATCGCGGTGGCGCTGATGGGGCGAGGGCACCCGGTCGGCGTGGCGCTGGCGGCGCTGCTCTTCGGCGTGCTCTACCAGGGCGGGGCGGAGCTCTCCTTCGACAAGCCGAGCATCACCCGCGACATGGTGGTGGTGATCGGTGGCGTCATCATCCTCTTCGCCGGTGCGCTCGACGGGCTGTTCCGGCGGGCCGTGGCGGCGCTGCTGCGGCCAGGGCGGGCGGCATGAGCGCGCGACCATTTTTGTCATTCCGGGGCGGTCCAGAGGACCGAACCCGGAACCCACGACGGGGTGAGCCCGGCTGCAGTGGCTTCAAGCGCTTGTACCCCGTCGTGGGTTCCGGGTTCGCACCTTCGGTGCGCCCCGGAATGACAGCGGGGCGGTGCTGACCATGGACGCGATCGCCATCTTCGCCGTCGTGCTCGACTCCGCGATCCGTCTCTCGGTGCCGCTGCTCTGCGCCGCGATGGCCGGCCTCTGGTCGGAGCGGGCCGGCGTCGTCGATATCGGGCTCGAGGGCAAGATGCTGGTCGCCGCTTTCGCCGCCGCCGTCATCGCCGCGCAAAGCGGCTCGGCCTGGGCGGGGCTCGGTGCCGGCATCCTCGCCTCGGTGATGCTGTCGCTGGTCCACGGCTTTGCCGCGATCACCTGGCGCGGCAACCAGATCGTCTCCGGCGTCGCCATCAACATGCTGGCGGCGGGGCTGACCGTGATCCTCGGCAATGCCTGGTTCGGCCAGGGCGGCCGCACGCCGACGCTCGAAGGCGCCGCGCGCTTCGGCGAGATCACCCTGCCGTTTGCGCAAACGCTGCGGGAGCAGGTGCCGGGCTTTGGCCTGATCTATGACGAAGTGATCTCGGGCCAGTCGGCGCCGGCCTATCTGGCGCTGTTGGCGGTGGTTCTGACCGCGCTGGTCTTGAAGCGCACCCGCTTCGGACTGCGGCTGCGCGCCGTCGGCGAGAACCCGGCGGCGGTCGATACGGCCGGCATCTCCGTTGCAGGCCTGCGCTACAGCGCCGTGATCATCTGCGGCGTGCTGTGCGGGCTCGGCGGGACCTATCTCGCGGTCTCGCAATCGGCTGGCTTCCTGCCGCACATGACCGCCGGCAAGGGCTTCATCGCGCTCGCCGCCGTGATCTTCGCCAATTGGCGACCCTGGCCGGCGCTCTGGGCCTGCCTGCTCTTCGGCGGGCTCGACGCGGTGGCGATCCGCCTGCAAGGCGTGGCGCTGCCCGGCATCGGGCAGGTGCCGGTGCAGGCGATCCAGGCGCTGCCCTATCTGATGACGGTGATCCTGCTCGCCGGCTTCATCGGCCGGTCGACACCGCCGAAAGCCGCCGGCCTGCCCTATGTGAAGGAGCGCTGAGCCATGGCGGAAAGCCCGGAGGCGATCGATTTCGAGGCGCTGTTTGCCACTGCGGCGCGGGTGCAGACCTTCGCCCACGTCCCCTATTCGCGCTTTCGCGTCGGCGCGGCGATCCTCGGCGACGACGGCGTCGTCTACCCCGGCTGCAATGTCGAGAACGCCGCCTATCCGTCGGGAAGCTGCGCCGAGCAGGGCGCGATCTCGGCGATGATCGCCGGCGGCGGCCGGCACATCCGGGCGATCCTCGTCGTCGGCGACGGCGACGAACTGGTGACGCCCTGCGGCGCCTGCCGCCAGCGCATCCGCGAATTCGCCACGCCGGAGACCCCCGTCGCGATCGCGGGGCCCGGCGGCATCCGCCAGATGTTCTCGCTGGCGGAACTGTTGCCCGCCTCCTTCGGGCCGGACAATCTGCGCCGGTGACGGGCTGGCGCGTCTCGAAGGATGCTCCACAACCCACTGGACCATCCTTCGAGACGCCGCTACGCGGCTCCTCAGATTGAGGGCTGAACGGGACTGTAACGGAATGAGCACCGACACCGCCTTCACCGACGCCGCGCAAACCGTGCGGGCCCGCGGCGCGACGGGTCCGATCGACTGCGCCATCGTGCTCGGCACCGGGCTCGGCGGGCTCGCCGACCAGCTCGAGGATGCGATCCGCATTCCCTATGCCGCGATCCCCGGCTTTCCGGCAGGTGGCGTCTCCGGCCATGCGCGGCAGCTCTGCATCGGCCGGCTCGAGGGCAAGGCGGTGCTGATCTATCAGGGCCGCGCGCATTACTACGAGGGCGGCGACCCGGCGGTGATGCGGGTGCCGCTCGGCATGCTCGGCGCGCTCGGGGCGCCCCCGCTGATTCTGACCAACGCCGCCGGCTCGCTGAAGCCGCAGATGCCGCCGGGCAGCCTGGCTGTCATCACCGACCACATCAATCTGAACGGGCCGAACCCGCTCGTCGGCGATGCCGGCGACGGGCGCTTCGTGCCGATGATCGACGCCTATGACCCGGTGCTTCGGGCGGGACTGGCACGCGCCGCGAAGGCGGAGGGGCTGTCGCTGGGCGAGGGCGTTTATCTATGGTTCTCGGGCCCGAGCTTCGAGACGCCGGCCGAGATCCGGATGGCGCAGATGATGGGCGCCGATCTGGTGGGCATGTCGACCGTGCCCGAGGTCATTCTGGCGCGGCGGCAGGGTTTGCGCGTCGCGGGGCTGTCGATCGTCACCAATATGGGCGCGGGCCTGCATGGCGGCGCGCCCCATCACGACGAAACCAAGGACGTGGCCGGCCGGGCCGCCGCCGATCTCGCCCGCCTCTTGCGTGCCTTCCTGAGGAGCCTGTGATGCCGGCATCCACCATCGCGACCGCGCGGCGGGCTTTGTCCCTGCTCGACCTCACCGATCTCTCCGACAATGCCGACGAGGCGGGGCTGTCTGCGCTCTGCGTGCGCGCCGTCGCAGCGCCGGGTCCGGTCGCGGCGATCTGCATCTGGCCGCGCTTCGTGGCGCAGGCTCGGACGATGCTGGGGAGAGCGCCGGTCAGGATCGCGACCGTCGTCAATTTCCCGCAGGGCGAGGCGACGGGCGCCGAGGTGCTGGCGGAGACGCTGGGCGCGCTCGCCGCCGGCACTGGTGAGATCGACCTCGTCCTGCCCTGGCGCGCCTTTCTGGCCGGCGACGCCGCGGCGGCCGAGGCCATGATCCGCGCCGTCAGGGAGGCCTGCGGCGGCAAGACGTTGAAGGTCATCCTCGAAACCGGGGAGTACCCCGATCTGGACAAGGTTCGCGCCGCCTCTGAACTCGCCATCGCGGCCGGTGCCGATTTCATCAAGACCTCGACCGGCAAGACCACGCATTCGGCCAGCCTGCCGGCGGCCCGGACGATGCTCGAGGTCATCGCGGAGAGCGGCCGGCCGGTGGGCCTCAAGCCCTCGGGCGGCATCCGCACGCTGGCGGATGCCGCGGGTTATCTGGAACTGGCCGACGCGATCATGGGGCCGGAGTGGGCGAGGCCGGAGAGCTTCCGCTTCGGCGCGAGCGGGCTGCATCAGGTGCTGGTCGACGCGATCACGGGCGCAATGTCGGGGCAGGCGAGCGGGTCCTACTGAGATGAAGCTGACGCAGGAAATCATCGCGGCCAAGCGCGACGGCGCCGAACTGCCCGAGGCCGACATCCGGCAGATCATCGCCGGCATCAGCGATGGCGCCGTCAGCGAGGGGCAGGCCGCCGCCTTCGCCATGGCGGTGTTCTTCCGCGACATGAGCGCCAGGGAACGCGTCGCACTGACGCTCGCGATGCGCGATTCCGGCACGGTGCTGAACTGGGACGATCTGCCCGGCCCCGCGCTCGACAAGCACTCGACCGGCGGTGTCGGCGACACGGTGAGCCTGCCGCTGGCGGCGGTGGTGGCGGCCTGCGGCGGCTATGTGCCGATGATCTCGGGACGGGGCCTCGGCCATACCGGCGGGACCCTCGACAAGCTCGACGCGGTGCCGGGCTATGTCACGCAGCCGGACAACGATCTCTTCCGCAAGGTGGTGCGAACCGTGGGCTGCGCCATCATCGGCCAGACGGCCGATCTCGCCCCCGCGGACAAGCGGCTCTACGCCATCCGCGATGTCACCGCGACGGTCGAGGCGATCCCGCTCATCACCGCCTCGATCCTCTCCAAGAAGCTCGCCGCCGGGCTGCATGGGCTGGCGATGGACGTGAAATTCGGTTCGGGCGCCTTCCTGCCCGATCCCGCCAAGGCGCGCGCGCTGGCCGATGCGCTGGTCGGCGTCGCCAATGGCGCGGGGCTGCCGACGACGGCGCTGTTGACCGACATGGACGAGCCGCTGGCGAGCGCGGCCGGCAATGCGCTCGAAGTCGCCTACGCGCTCGACCACCTGACCGGAAAGCGGCGCGAGCCGCGCTTCCACGCCGTCACCGTCGCGCTCGGCGCCGAGATGCTGCTGCTCGGGCGGCTCGCCACCGACATCGACGACGCGACAGCGAAGATCGAGGCGGCCTTCGCCAGCGGCGCGGCCGCCGAGCGCTTCGCCCACATGGTCGCGGCGCTGGGCGGGCCGGCCGATTTGCTGGAGAAGCCGGAGCGCCACCTCGCCCGGGCGCCGCTCGCGCGGCCCGTCTTCCCCGCGGCCGCTGCAACCGTCCAGGCGATCGACACGCGCGGCGTCGGGCTGGCGGTGGTGGCGCTCGGCGGCGGGCGGACGAGACCCCAGGATACAATCGACCATGCCGTCGGCATCGTCGATCTCGCAGGCCTCGGCGAGGCGGTCGGTCCCGGCCGGCCGCTCGGCATCGTTCATGCACGCGACGAGGCCGGCCATGCCATGGCCGAGAGGCGCTTGCGCGAGGCCTATCGCCTGGGAGAGGGTGCGCCCCGGCGCGGCACGCTGATCGCCGAGCGGATCACGGAGAGTTCGAACGCATGAGCCTGCTGCTGGCGATGACGGGATGGCATGTCGAGGATTGGCGGGCGCGCTTCGCGGCGCTGCTGCCGGACATGCCGGTGGTGATCCTGGGCGAGCCATTCGACCGGCGCTCGGTGCATTACGTCGCGAGCTGGAAACATCCCGAGGGCAGCCTCTCGGGCCTGCCGAACCTCGCCGCCGTGTTCTCGCTCGGTGCCGGCGTCGACCATCTCTTCGCCGATACGCGCCTGCCGGAGGTGCCGATCGCACGCGTGGTCGATCCCGACCTGACGACGCGGATGAGCGAATATGTCGTGCTGCACTGCCTGCGCTATCTGCGCCAGCAGCCGCGCTATGACCGCCAGCAGCGCGAGGCGATCTGGGACGACGACCGCAACCAGCCGGCCGCGCGCTCGGTGCGCGTCGGCATCATGGGGCTGGGCGAGCTCGGGCAGGACGCCGCCCGCAAGCTCAAAGTGATGGGCTTCGACGTCGCCGGCTGGAGCCGCTCGCCCCGGACGATCGACGGTCTCGTGACCTTCTCCGGCAGCGAGGGCATGGTGGATTTCCTCGGCCGTACCGACATCCTCGTCAGCCTGCTGCCGCTGACGCCGGACACGCGCGGCCTGATCGACGCCAAGCTGCTCGCCGGGCTGGCCCAGGGCGGGCGCCTCGGCGGGCCGTTCCTGATCAATGCCGGCCGCGGCCGGCTGCAGGTCGAGGCCGACATTCTGGCTGCGCTGGATGCCGGCACGCTGAAGGGCGCCACGCTCGACGTCTTCGAGACCGAGCCGCTGCCGGCGGAGTCACCGCTGTGGTCGCATCCGGCCGTCACCGTGACGCCGCACAATGCGGCGATGTCGGAGCCGGAGGCCGTGGCGACGCTGATCGCGGCGCAGATCCGAAGGCTCGAGGCCGGCGCGCCGCTGGAGCACGTCGTCGACCCCGCGCGCGGCTACTGAGCCGCGGGCGCCTTCTTCAGGAAGGTCTTGAATGCCTCGGCGTGGTCGGGGTGCCAGCGCGACAGCGGCGGGCGGTTCTCGATGATGTCGCCCATCGCCCAGGCCATGCGCTTCTCGTCGAGGGCGCGCGGCGTCTCGTTGTCCGGGCAGAGGATGTAGAAGTCGCCCTCCTCCAGCCGCTCCAGCATGAAGGCGACGGTCTCGTCGGGCGTCCAGGCGCCCGCGGGCTGGTCGAGCCGGCCCCTGGCCGTCAGCCGCGTGAAGACGAAACCGGGAATCAGTAGATGGGCGCTGATGCGGCACCCGGCGCGACCGCGCAGATCGTGCTGCAGAGCCTCGGTGAAGGCCTTCGCCGCCGCCTTCGAGACATTGTAGGCCGGGTCTCCCGGCGGGGTGGTGATGCCCTGCTTCGAGCCGGTGTTGATGACGAAGCCGGACTGGCCGCTCTCCAGCATGGCGGGCACGAAGACCTGGGTGCCATGGATGATGCCCCAGAGATTGACCGCGAGGATGCGCTGCCAGTCCTCGACCGGCGAGAACAGGGTGCTGCCGGGCTGGATGCCGGCATTGTTCATCAGCACATGCACGGCACCGAAACGGCCCATGACCTCGTCGCGCAGCGTCTCCAGCGCGCCGCGGTCGGCGACGTCGAGCGGCCGCACGAGCACATGCGCGTCCGAGCCAGCGAATTCTGCCAAGGCCAAAGCGAGCGTGGTTTCGTCGCGATCGGCGAGGACGACGTTCATGCCGCGGCGGACGAAGGCGCGGGCCGCCGCGAGGCCGATACCGGAGGCCCCGCCCGTGACGACCGCCACATGGCCGGGCGCGAGAACGTCGATCGCTGTCATCGTCATGTCGGAGCTTCCCTTGTTGCCGCGCGCAGAACCCGCAGGCCGCCGCGCCAAGCGGGGGTTCTGTCAGCCGATGCGGGCGCGATCATGGCGCCGCTCCCGGCCGGCCATCCGTGACGCAGGACGCGTATCCGAGCTGGCTGTGTCAAACGGATAGGTCGCCGAAAAAACTACGCGTTTTGAACCTTGTCGCCGCTTCGCGACACGCTGGAGAAAGACGAAAACCTCTGCGATCTCTCGACCTTGGTCAGCTTTAGCCAACTGCCCGATCTTCGTCTCCCCGCCGCTTTGCTCATCACCGCGCTGCTGGGCGCCTGCCAGGCCACACCGCAACTGACGCTCTCCTCGGCTCCCTCCTGTTCGCCGGAATGGTGCGCGGCCGCGAGGCTTCTGGCCCCGAACTCCGGCTCGAACCTGTTCGCCACCGGGCGCAGCCACGAACGCGGGATCGCCGGCTTCCCGAAGGACGAGAACCTCTACCTGTTCTACTATACGCAGGGCGCGCGCTGGGGCAGCCTGCAGGCTGCGGAGGCTCTGGCACGGCGGGGCCAGCCCGCGCCCGATGCCGATCTCCAGTCCGAGGCGCGCGACAGGGCGCACCGCCGTCAGGCCGATGCGGCGATGGCCGCCGCGATCCGCGGCAACGTCAGCCCGCCCGGCCCGCCGCGGCCCCTGCCGCTGCCGATGACGCCGACGGTGCGGATCCCCAACACCACCGTCCAGCCCACGCCGTCGCGGCCGGCGCCGTCGCTGACGATCCCGACACAGTCGACCCAGCAGCAGGGCCGGACCTCGAGCCAGTCGCGGCGCGAATGCGTGAACGACGTCTGCAAGACCATGACGACCACCTGCGTCAACGGCAGCCGTACCACCAGCCAGCAGGCGACCGGCCTGGCGAGGCGCTCGTCCGGCGCATCGCAGCAATCGGCCTGGATGCGGCGCCCGCATTCCGGCCCTCGCGACGTGCAGGCGTCGCGAGGGCGTGTCCTATCCGCGCAGCGCGCCCGGCCCGGGCACAGCCCCGGCCGGGCATTTCCCCGAGATGATCATGCCCAGAACCTCGTCCTGGGTGACGTCGCTGGTTCGGGCATTGCCAACGACACGGCCGTTCTTCATCACGCTGACGCGGTCGGCGAGATCGAAAACGTCGTGCAGGTCGTGGCTGATCAGGAAGATGCCGATGCCCTGGCGCTTGAGCTCGAGGATCAGCTCGGCCACCTGCCGGGTTTCGGCGGGCCCGAGCGCCGCCGTCGGCTCGTCCATGATCAGTACGCGGGCGTTGAAATAAATCGCGCGGGCGATCGCCACCGATTGGCGCTGGCCACCGGAGAGCGCCTTCACCGGCTCCTTGAAGCGGCGGAAATGCGGGTTGAGCCGGCCCATCACCTTGCGGGTCTCGGACTCCATCGTCGCATCGTCGAGCGTTCGCCAGGGCGTCAGCAATTCGCGCCCGAGGAAGATGTTGGCGGCTGCGTCGACATTGTCGGCGAGCGCGAGCGTCTGGTAGATCGTCTCGATGCCATGGCGCTTGGCGTCGCGCGGGCTGGCAATCGAGACCGGCTCGCCATTGACCCGGATCTCGCCGGAATCGGCCCGATAGGCGCCCGACAGGATCTTGATCAGGGTCGATTTTCCGGCGCCGTTGTGCCCGAGAAGGCCAACGACCTCGCCGGGATGCAGATCGACGCTGACCGCATCGACCGCCTTGAGGCCGCCGAAGGCGATCGAAATCTCATGCATCTCGACGAGGGGGCTGGTCATGTCCATGAGCGGGCTTCTCCGTTGTCATTCCGGGGTGCCGCGCAGCGGCGAAACCGGAACCCACGGCCAGGCACGCGCAATCGACGGGGCTGCATTCGAAGTCTCACCCCGTCGTGGGTTCCGGGTTCTCGCATCGCGAGCCGCGGCATGACAGTGGCGTTTCGCGCGCCCATCCCTCACCCGAACCGCTTGCGATAGAGGCCGTCGAGCCAGACTGCGACGACCAGCACGAGGCCGACGACGATGTTCTGGAGCGGCGTGTCGACGCCGATCAGCACCATGCCCGACTGCAGCGACTGCATCACCAGCGCGCCGAGCATCGCGCCTGCGATGGTGCCGACGCCGCCGGCGAGAGACGTGCCGCCGATCACGGCCGCGGCGATGACGTAAAGCTCGTCGAGCGCACCGGCGGAGTTCGTCGCCGCGTTCAGCCGCGCCGTCGCGATGCAGGCGGAGATGCCGACGAGCGCGCCCATCAACCCATAGACCAGCATCACGACCTTGCGGGTGTTGACGCCGGACAGCTGCGCCGCTTCCGGATTGCCGCCGATGGCAAAGACATAGCGGCCGAAGCGCAGCCGCGTCGCCAGAAAGGTTATGGCGACACCGACGGCCAGCGCCAGCAGCACCGGCACGGCCAGCCCATGACCAATGACGAGCCCGCCTTCCGGCCAGACCTGCCCGCGCGCCTCGGTGAGGCGGCGCGCGATCCCGGTCGGCAGCGCATAGGCGTTGGCGACCATGACGGTCACGACCACCGCACCGCAGCCCAGCGTCGCGATGACGACATCGGCCCAGAGCGGGCGCAGCGAGAAGCCGAAACGCCGGCGTCGGCGGCGCGCGACGACGCTGCCGCCGGCGATGACGGCGCAGATCGCCAGGCCGATCGCCCAGGAGGCGCTGGTGCCGATGGCACCTTCGATGCCGCCGCCGAGCGGACGGAAGCGCGAATCCATCGGCGCGATGGTCTGGCCCTGCGTCACCCACCAGGCGGCGCCGCGCCAGACGAGCAGCCCGCCCAGCGTGACGATGAAGGAGGGAATGGCGAGCCAGGCGATCAGCGCGCCCTGCATCAGGCCGATGACGCCGCCGAGCGCCACCGCGGCGAGGAGGCTGACGATCCAGGTCGCGGGATGCTCGAAGCCCCAGAACTCCGGCAGCAGCCGGACCTGGATCAGCCCGACGACCATGCCGATGAAGCCCAGCATCGAACCGACGGACAGGTCGATGTTGCGGGTGACGATGACCAGCACCATGCCGCAGGCCATCACCGATATGGAAGCCGACTGGACCAGCAGGTTCCAGAGGTTGCGCGGCGTCAGGAAGGCGCCGCCGGACAACGCGTCGAAGCCGAGCCAGACCGCCGCCAATGCGGCGATCATCCCGATCATGCGCGGATCGAACTCGATCTCGCGCAGATGGTCGGGCAGGCTCCTGCTGCGCGGGGCCGGCTGTGCCGGAGCCGGCGCGACGTCAGTCACAAGCCTTGACCTTGCCGGCCGCGACGCCCTGGCAGACGGCCGATTTCGGCGCCCAGCCGGCATCGATCACGACCTTGAGATTCGCCTGCGTCACCGGCACCGGCTTGAGGAACAAGGCCGTCATGGCCTGCTTGGCCGGGCCCTGATTCCAGCTTGCAGCGCCCGCGATCTCGGTCAGCTTGGCGCCGCCGGCGAGCTTGATCGCGATTTCGGCAGCGTTGCGCCCGAGATCGCGCGCATCCTTCCAGATCGTCACCGTCTGCGTGCCCAGCGCGATCCGGTTCAGCGCGGCGCGGTCGGCATCCTGCCCGGACACCGGCACCGAGCCGGCCAGACCCTGCGCGGCCATGGCGGCGATGGCGCCGCCCGCCGTACCGTCATTGGCGGCGATGACGGCATCGACCTTGTTGGCGTTGCGCGTCAGGATCTGTTCCATGTTCTTCTGGGCATTGGCCGGCAGCCAGCCATCGGTCGAGGCCTCGCCGACATTCTTGATCTTGCCGCCGTCGAGCGCGGGCTTGAGCACCTCGATCGAGCCCTGGTAGAGGAAATTGGCATTGGGATCGGTCGACGAGCCCTTGATGAAGACGTAGTTGCCCTCCGGCTTGGCCTTGAGGATCTCGCGCGCCATCATGCGCCCGACCTCGACATTGTCGAAGGTCAGGTAGAAGGCCTGCGGGATCTCGATCAGTCGGTCGTAGCCGACGACCGCGATGCCCTCGTCGACCGCCTTCTGGACGGCGGGCCGGATCGCCTGGGCATCCTGCGCCAGCACGATGAGCGCCTTGGCACCGCGTGCGATCAGGCTCTCGACATCGGTGAGCTGCTTGGCCGGCGACGACTGCGCATCGGCCGACAGATAGGTGCCACCGACCTTCTCGATCGCCGCCTTGATCGCGGCTTCGTCGGTCTTCCAGCGCTCTTCCTGGAAGTTGGACCAGCTCACGCCGATGATCGGGCCCTTGGCCTGGGCCAGGGCCGGCAACGAGAAAGCCGACGCCGCCAAAGCGGCACCGGCGGCCAACAACATCTGTCTGAACATGGCGATCTCCCGCGTTTCCTCTGACCTCTGCGCTCTCTTCTGGGATCGCGTCGTCAGCGTCCGGAGCGCCGGAGAATGGGAGGTGACCCTATCGCGGGACGAGCGTCAAGCGACCCTCTTGTCGGGGGAGTCGCAGAGATCGTTGAGGAGACAGCGCCCGCATTCGGGGCGCTGGGCCTTGCAGGTGTAGCGGCCGTGCAGGATGAGCCAGTGATGCGCATGGCGGCCGAATGCCGCCGGCACGGCCTTCTCCAACCCCATCTCGACCTGCAGCACGGTCTTGCCCGGCGCGATCCGCAGCCGGTTGGCGACGCGGAAGACATGGGTGTCGACGGCGTGGGTGATCTCGCCGAAGGCGATGTTGAGCACGACATTGGCCGTCTTGCGGCCGACGCCCGGCAGGCTCTCCAGCGCCGCGCGCGTCGTCGGCACCTCGCCGCCGAACTGCGCGATCAGCTTCTCGCAGAGCGCGATCACGTTCTTCGCCTTTGTGCGGAACAAGCCGATCGTCCGCACATGGTCGCGCACGACATCCTCGCCCAGCGCCAGCATCTTCTGCGGCGTGTCGGCGATCGCAAACAGCCTGCGCGTGGCCTTGTTGACGCCGACATCGGTCGCCTGCGCCGAGAGCACGACCGCGACCAGCAGGGTGAAGGGGTTGACGTAGTCGAGCTCGCCCTTGGGCTCGGGGTTGCCGGCCTCGAAGCGCGCGAAGATCTCGCGCACGCCGGCGGCGCTCCGGGCGCGCGGCTTCGTGATCCGCGGCGCGGCGGGGGCGCGGCGCTTGGCCCTGTTCTCCTGCCTCATCGGGGCGTTATAGTCACGTCATGGACCTCGGCAAGCACCCTGCCTCCGCAGCGGATGATCGGGCTTCGGCTCTGGCCGAGCGGCCGGTGTTCGACGCCACGATCACACCGCACCGCTCGCTCGACCGCAACGCTGTTCGAATCGTGATGACGCTGGTCTGCCTCGCCGCCATCGCCTCCTCGATTCCCTTCATGGTGCTCGGCGCCTGGCCGGTGGCCGGCTTCATGGGGCTCGACGTCATCGCGCTCTTCATCGCCTTCCAGGTGAATTTCCGGCATGCGCGCGCCTTCGAGCGCGTCGTCGTGACGCCGCTCGAGGTGCGGCTGCGGAAAGTCTCGCATCACGGGCAGGAGGCCATCTGGTGCTCGAACCCGGCCTGGACCAAGCTGGAGCGCCAGATCGACGAGGATTACGGCCTGCTCGGGCTCGACCTCGTCTCGCGCGGACGGCGCGTCGCCGTCGCGGCCGCCTTGTCCCCGGGCGAACGCGAAGGCTTTGCCGACGCGCTCGGGCGGGCCCTGGCGACGGCGCGGCGCGGGCCGGATTACGAAGACGCACGATAGTCGCAGGTCAGATGCTCTTGGGCGGGGCCCGCTCGAACACCGCCTCCACCTGGAATCCCGTCCCGCTCATGAGGAGGTAGAGACGCGAATCCTGACTGACCAGGCGCAGGCGGAAGAATTTCCCTGAGTGAGGACTGGTTCCGCCCGGCCTCCAGCGCCCGCCACCAGCAGCCGTGGTCAGGTCGTCTGCCGGCTCTGCCCGGACGCTGCCGGACCAACCGTTATTGGCCCTGACATCCAATGACGCATCGCCTTTTGCGATCTCGATCTGGCATGTGCGGCATTCACCTGCATTCGATCGCACTTGCCGCCAGACACCGACGATACTGCCGTCCTGAGCTTGGCTCGGTGTCTGGAACAAGCATGCGGCGCCCAGTACAACGAGCGAGATTGCCGACCGCTTCATCTGCGTGGATCTCCGGCGATGTCGCGCCTAAACTGGCAATGTTCCAAGATGAAGCCAACCGTCTTTTGACGACCACGTTAACGGTCCATGACGATCAAGCCCGGATGGTGCATCCACGTCGCGGAACAGCGCAGCTTTCGGGTGGAGCCCGCTTTCGGGCGCCCCTAATGTCATCGCATGATCGATGATGCGAAGGTGACGGCGATGAACGCTCCCCTGCAGAAGCTCGGCGCGATGAAGCCGACCCGCTTTTCCGACGCGGTTCTCGCGCGTGCGGCCGAGGCGATGCCGACGGCGGCCGCGTTTCCGACGGTCGCACCCGGCTCGGACTACGACACGGTGCGGCGCATCCTCGCCTACATCACCGAAAACTGGCGCGCCCAGCCGACGATCGAGGCGATCGCGGAGGCCGCCGGCGCGACGCCGACCGATGTGCACCACCTGTTCCGGCGCTGGTGCGGGCTGACACCCAAGGCCTTCCTGCAGGCGATCACGCTCGACCATGCCAAGGGGCTGCTCGGCGCGTCGGCCAGCGTGCTCGACACCGCGCTCGAGGTCGGTCTGTCGGGGCCGGGGCGGCTGCACGATCTCTTCGTGACGCATGAGGCGATGTCGCCCGGTGAATGGAAGGCCGGCGGCGGCGGGCTCGCCCTTGCCTATGGCTTCCATCCATCCCCCTTCGGCGAGGCTCTGATCGTCGCGACGCCGCGCGGGCTGGCCGGGCTCGGCTGGGTCTCCGACGGGCTCGACGGCGGCAAGGTCGTCGGTGGCCGGGCGGAGGCGCTGGCGGACATGATGCGGCGCTGGCCGCATGCCGAATACCGCTTCGACCCGCCGGCGACGGCGCCCTATGCCGCACGCATCTTCGATCCCGCCGCCTGGTCGGCGGAGACACCGCTGCGCATCGTGCTGATCGGCACGGATTTCGAGGTCCGGGTCTGGGAAACGCTGCTGCGGATTCCGGTCGGCCGTGCCACCACCTATGGCGCCGTCGCCAGCCGGATCGGGAAGCCCTCCGCCTCACGGGCGGTCGGCATGGCCGTCGGCAAGAACCCGATCTCCTTCGTCGTACCGTGCCATCGCGTCATCGGGAAATCGGGCGCGCTGACCGGCTATCACTGGGGGCTGACGCGCAAGCGCGCGATCCTCGGCTGGGAGGCCGGGCAGATCGCCACCGGATGACGTGGCGGTGACGGCCCGACCAACGCGCCCCCCCTACGCCGTCAGCCGCGCGCGATCTCGGCGAAGCGCACCGGCAGCGCGAAGCCATGACCCAGCGGGTCGTCGGCCTCGATGGCGAAAGTCCCTTCGCCGGCAAAGTTGCTCGTGCCGCCGACCGCGACAGTGACCGCCCCGTCCGCGAAACCCGCAACGGGGCCGACCACGCGGCCGGTGAAGGTGCCGCCGGTGACGCTGCGGAAGCGGCGGGTCACGCCAGTCTCGACGAAGCCCTTGGCATGGTCCAGCGCCATGCGCGCCGTGACGCCCGAGCCGGTCGGGGAGCGGTCGTCGGTGATGATCGTGCCATAGAGAAAGCCGAGATCGGGCTCGGTCGGATGCGTCACCGGCAGGCTCGCGCGCAGATGGTCGGTGAGCGCAGCCGCCGCATCGGTCAGGGTCGCGACCGGCGTCTCGAACAGGTCGAGCCCAAAGCGCGAGGCCGGGAGGATGCCATAGAAGGCGCCGCCATAGGCGATGTCGGTGACGACCTCGCCATAGCCCGGCAGCGTGACGACGAGATCGCGGGCGAAGACGAAGGCCGGCACGCTCTCGAAGACGACGCTCTCCACCCGTCCGTCGCGCACCGTGCATGCGAGCCGCAGCAGGCCGCAGGGGGCCTCGATGCTGAAGCGCGTCACCGGTTCGACCGCCGGCACCAGCTCATGCTCGATCGCGTAGCGGCCGAGCGCGATGGTCGCGTGCCCGCACATGGTCGAGTAGCCCTCGTGATGGGTGAACAACACGCCGAAGGCGGCCTCCGGGTGAGCGGCCGCGACGGGGATGACACCATACATCCCGCCGTGGCCGCGCGGCTCCAGCATCACGGCGCGGCGCAGATGGTCGTGGTTCTCGCGCGCGTCGCGGCGCTTCTCCAGGATCGTCGCGCCCCTGAGCAGGGGGTAGCCCCCCGTGACGATGCGGACCGGCTCGCCGCAGGTGTGGTAGTCGAGATAGCGGATCTGCATCGGACCTCCCGTCAGACGGCGATGCGGCGCGGCGGATCGCAGCCGGGGCGGGTGCAACTGTCGGCGGCGACCGCGCAGGCGAAGGCGAGTGCCGCGGTGAGATCGTCCCGGCTGGCGTCGTGGAAGCCATGGCCGAGCCTCCCGCGGGCGGCCAGAATGGCCAGAAAGCCACCGATGAAAGTGTCGCCAGCACCCACCGTATCGGCAATCGTGATGCTCGGAGATGGCAGGCCGAAAATGCCATCGGGTCCGTCGCAAACCGCCCCTTCCTGTCCCATGGACACCAGAACGGTGCCTGCGCCCAGCGCACGCCAGGCGAGCGAGACTTCATCGGCGGACTGGCGGGGGCAAAGCCAGTCCAGGTCTTCGAGACTGACTTTGACGATGTCGCAGAGCGCAATACGGCGTTCGACCAGCGCCAGTGTCATCTCGCGATCAGGCAGGACCGAAGGCCGGATGTTGACGTCGTAGCTGATGCTGGCGCCGGCTGCACGCGCATCGGCCATCAGCGCCAGCGAAGCCTCGCCCGAAGGGCCGATCGTCGCCCCGAACGACGCCGCATGGACATGGCGCGTACCCGGCGGGCAGCGGTCCGGCGTGCCGTTTGGCTCGGCGTGCGCGGTGCCTTCGAGATAAAGCCCATAGGCGGGCACGCCGTCGGGACCCAGCGGAGCGATGATCGCGACGGCCGTCGGGCGCGCGCTGTCGCGGATCAGCGCCGCATCGATGCCCTCCGCCACCAGCGCTGCGCGAAACCGCCGGCCGAGCGCATCGGTCGACAGCGCGCTGGCATAGGCCGGCCTCGCCCCGAAGCGGGCCAGCGCCAAGGCGGCGTTGAAGCCCGAGCCGCCGAGCACCGCCTCGTAGCGACGCCCCTCGGCATCGCGCGGGATGAAATCGCCGATCGCCTCGCCGACGACGAGGATGTCACCTGGGCTCACAGCAGCCCGCGCTTGGCCAGGCTGCGCATCAGATGCGAGGCGCCGAAGGTCCAGGGCTCGCAATGGTCGGTGCGCTTCATGCGGTTGACCAGCGCGCCGAGTTCCGGGGCGGCGATGGTGACGATGTCCCCATACTTGTGGGTAAAGCCGCCGCCCGGCGTGTCGCGATCCTTGATCGGCGCGAACATGGTGCCGAGATAGAGCGCGGCCCCGTCGGGGTACTGGTGATGAGGACCGATCATCTGGGCGGCGAGATCAGCGGGATCGCGGCTGATCTTCGCGATCGAGGACGAGCCTTCGAGCGTGAAGCCGTCCTCGCCCTCGACCGTCAGCGTGACCGTGGTGTTGCGGACATGGTCGAGCGTGAAACCCGTGTCGAAGAGGCGGATAAAGGGGCCGACCGCAGCGGCCGCATTGTTGTCCTTCGCCTTGCCGAGCAGCAGCGCCGAGCGGCCCTCGACATCGCGCAGATTGACGTCGTTGCCGAGCGTGGCGCCGACGATGCGGCCGTCCGAGGCGACGACGAGCACGATCTCCGGCTCGGGGTTGTTCCAGGTCGATGACGGGTGAAGGCCCGCGTCGAAGCCGGTGCCGACCGAGGACATCGGCGGCGCCTTGGTGAAGATTTCGGCGTCGGGGCCGATGCCGACCTCGAGATACTGGCTCCAGGCCCCCTGCCCGATCAGCACCTCCTTGAGGTGCATCGCCTCGGGCGAGCCGGGCTTCAGCTTCGAGAGATCGTCACCGATCAGCTTGCCGATCTCGCCGCGGATCGTGGCGGCGGCAGCGGGGTTGCCGCGCGCCTTCTCCTCGATGACGCGCTCCAGCATCGAGACGGCGAAGGTGACGCCGGCGGCCTTGACCACCTGCAGGTCGAGCGGCGAGAGCAGCCAGGGCCGTGCGGGGTCGCGGCCGTCGACGGGCGTGTTCGCCAGGATGTCGGCGAGCGTCGCAACCGGCTCGCCCGGAGCGGCCCGCAGCGCCGCGGCGGGATCGGGCGTCTCGCAGAGGTCCCGGCTGGTCGGGAAAGCGCGGGTGACGTCGACGAGCATTCCCTCGCGCAACGTCACGATCGCGGGGCCTGCGACATCAGGCCGCCAGATGCGCCCGAGCAGGGCAGCGGTCAGCGCATCCTGGGGAAGGGTCCGTTCGGGCGTCAGGGACAGGCGCGACATGGCGATGATCCATCGAAGGCGGGAAGGAGGCGCGAGAACAGCGCCTTCCGGACGATTGCGCAAGGGCTCGCACACAGGTGGGGGCGACGCCGCGGTTTGCGTCCGTCATCATTTTGTCATTGAAACGTCGCCGGCCCTTCATGCTAGCTTGCGCACCAACAAGAACAGCCGCCCAAGCGAACCGAGGGCGTAAGGGAGAAAGAGATGACAGCGAAATCACGCATCCTGATGTCCGTCGCGGCTTTCGTGCTGGGCGGCGCCGCGCCTGCGCTGGCGCAGACCGAGATCCAGTGGTGGCACGCCATGACCGGCGTCAACAACGACGTCATCGTCCGCCTGGCCGAGGAGTTCAACGCCTCCCAGAAGGACTTCAAGGTCGTTCCGGCCTATAAGGGCTCCTATGCCGACACGCTGAACGCCGGCATCGCCGCCTTCCGCGCCGGCAATGCCCCGCACATCATGCAGGTCTTCGAGGTCGGCACGGCGACGATGATGTCCGCCAAGGGCGCCATCAAGCCGGTCCAGGACCTGATGAAGGAAGCCGGCGAAACATTCGATCCGAAGAGCTATCTGCCGGCCATCACCGGCTATTATTCGACGACCAAGGGCGACATGCTGTCGTTCCCCTTCAACTCGTCCTCCGCGGTGATGTGGTACAATAAGGATGCCTTCAAGAAAGCCGGGCTGAACGCTGACGCGCCGCCCAAGACCTGGCCCGAGGTCTTCGAGGCCGCCAAGAAGCTCAAGGCCGCCGGCCACGACAAGTGCGGCTTCTCGAATGGCTGGGTGACCTGGGTCAATATCGAGCAGCTCGGCGCCTGGCACAACGAGCCGGTCGGCACCAAGTCCAACGGATTCGACGGATTCGACACGGAATTCGTCATCAACAAGGGCGTCTTCCTGAAGCACCTGACCAATCTGGTCGAGATGCAGAAGGACAAGACCTATGACTATTCCGGCCGCACCAACACCGGCGAGGGTCGCTTCACCTCGGGCGAATGCCCGATCTTCCTGACCTCCTCGGCCTTCTTCGGCAATGTCCGCGCCAACGCCAAGTTCGAATGGGCGAATGCGCCGATGCCGTATTACCCCGACATCCAGGGCGCGCCGCAGAACTCGATCATCGGCGGCGCTTCGCTGTGGGTGATGGGCGGCAAGAAGGCCGACGAATACAAGGGCGTGGCCAAGTTCTTCACTTTCCTGTCCGATGTCGACCGGCAGGTGAAGCTGCACACCGAGTCCGGCTATCTGCCGATCACCAAGGCCGCTTATGAGAAGGTCAAGGCGTCCGGCTTCTACAAGGACAAGCCGTTCCTCGAGACCCCGCTGCTCTCGCTCAACAACAAGGCGCCGACGGACAACTCGCGCGGCGTGCGCTTCGGCAGCCTGGTGCAGATCCGCGACATCTGGGCCGAGGAGTTCGAGGCGGCCCTGAACGGCCAGAAGACCCCGAAGGCCGCGCTCGACGCCGCCACCGAGCGTGGCAACCAGACGCTGCGCCAGTTCGAGCGGACGGCCGCTCGCTGATCCGTTTCCCACCACCATCGCCGCCGCCCCCTTCCCGGGGCGGCGGTTCGTTTCGGATACGCCATGCAGAAGAACGCCTATTTCAGCGGGCTGACGGTGCCGGCTCTGCTGCTCCTGCCGCAGTTGGCGATCACGCTCGTCTTCTTCTACTGGCCTGCGAGCCAGGCGGTCTGGCAGAGCTTCCTGCTGCAGGACGCCTTCGGCATCTCGACCGATTTCGTCTGGTTCGAGAATTACGTCACGCTGTTCTCGAAGCCGGGCTACTACAAGGCCTTCGTCAACACGGCGATCTTCTCGACCTTCGTCTGCATCCTCTCCCTGTCGATCGCGCTGCTGTTTGCGGTGATGGCTGATCGGCAGCTGCGCGGCGCCGAGGTCTTCACGACCTTGCTGATCTGGCCCTATGCGGTCGCGCCGGCGATCGCGGGCGTGCTCTGGCTGTTCATGTTCGACCCGTCGCTGGGCATGCTGGCGCGGGGTCTGCAGTCGCTCGGGATCGCCTGGAACCCGCGGCTCGACGGCAATCATGCGATGGCGCTGGTGATCCTGGCCGCGACCTGGAAGCAGATCAGCTACAACTTCCTGTTCTTCCTGGCGGGGCTGCAGTCGATCCCCAAGAGCGTGATCGAAGCCGCCGTGATCGACGGGGCGCGGCCGATGCGGCGTTTCTGGACGATCGTCTTCCCGCTGCTGTCGCCGACGACCTTCTTCCTGCTCGTGGTCAACATCGTCTACGTGTTCTTCGACACCTTCGGCATCATCGACACGGTCACCGGCGGCGGCCCCTCGGGCGCGACCGAGACCCTCGTGTACAAGGTCTATTCGGACGGCAAGGGCGGTTCGGACCTGGGCGGCTCGGCGGCGCAGTCGGTC
Source organism: Allobosea sp. 12-68-7 (assembly GCA_002279705.1). Taxonomy (GTDB): domain Bacteria; phylum Pseudomonadota; class Alphaproteobacteria; order Rhizobiales; family Beijerinckiaceae; genus Allobosea. The sequence goes on along the minus strand of NCCO01000007.1, from coordinate 3,899 downwards.
ATCCTGCTGATCATGGTGATCGCGATGACCGCGGTGCAGTTCAAGTTCATCGAGCGCAAGGTGAGCTACTGATGGTCGAGGACCGCCGCCTGGGCGATGCGATCGCCTATGTCATCCTGTCGATCGGCGTGCTGATCGTCGCCTTCCCGGTGTGGCTGACCTTCGTCGCTTCCAGCTGGGACAACCCGACGATCATCAACGGCCAGCTGCCGCTCTATCCGGGCCCCTATCTGTTCGACAACTACTACCGGATCCTGTTCGTCGGCACGTCCGGCTCGACCCGCGAACCCGTCGCCAGCATGATGCTGAATTCCTTCGTGATGGCGCTGGCGATCGCGCTCGGGAAGATCGTGATCTCGGTGCTGTCGGCCTATGCGGTGGTCTATTATCGTTTTCCCTTCCGGATGACGGCCTTCTGGATCATCTTCGTCACGCTGATGCTGCCCGTGGAGGTGCGGATCTTCCCGACCTTCAAGGTCGTCTCCGACCTGAACATGCTCGACACCTATCAGGGCCTCGCAGTCCCGCTGATCGCGTCGGCCACCGGCACGCTGCTGTTTCGCCAGTTCTTCATGACGATCCCCGACGAGCTGCTGGAAGCGTCGCGCATCGACGGCGCCGGGCCGTTCCGCTTCTTCAAGGATACCGTCATCCCGCTCTCGATCACCACGATCGCGGCGCTGTTCGTGATCCAGTTCATCTATGGCTGGAACCAGTATCTCTGGCCGCTGCTGATCACCACGAAGGACTCGATGCAGACCATCGTCATCGGGATCCGCAAGATGATCGTCACCTCCGACGCGCTGACCGAATGGCCGCTGGCCATGGCGACCGCCATGCTGGCGATGCTGCCGCCGGTCTTCGTCGTCATCGTCATGCAGAGGCTCTTCGTGAAGGGCCTGGTCGAAACCGAGAAATAAGTCGCCGATGGCCCAGGTTACTCTCACCCACGTCAAGAAGGTCTACGCCGGCGGCGTCGAGGCGGTGAAGGGCGTGTCGTTCGACATCCCCGATGGCGGCTTCTGCGTGCTCGTCGGCCCCTCCGGCTGCGGGAAATCCACGCTGCTGCGCATGGTCGCCGGGCTGGAGACGATCTCCGCCGGCGAGGTCTCGATCGGGGAGCGCGTCGTCAACGCGATCGGCCCGGCCGACCGCGACATCGCGATGGTGTTCCAGAACTACGCGCTCTACCCGCATATGAGCGTCTACGACAACATGGCCTATGGCCTGCGCAACCGCGGCACGCCCAAGGACGAGATCGACCGGCGCGTCAAGGAAGCCGCCCGCATCCTCGCCATCGAGGGGCTGCTGGAGCGGCGGCCCAAGCAGCTCTCGGGTGGCCAGCGGCAGCGCGTCGCGATGGGGCGCGCGATCGTGCGCAAGCCGCAGGTCTTCCTCTTCGATGAACCGCTCTCCAACCTCGACGCCAAGCTGCGGGTCCAGATGCGCGTCGAGATCAAGAAGCTGCAGCGCGCGCTCGGCGTCACCGCGATCTACGTCACGCATGACCAGGTCGAGGCGATGACGCTGTCCGACAAGCTGGTCGTGATGAATGGCGGCCAGGTCGAGCAGATCGGCCTGCCGGCCGATGTCTACAAGAAGCCGGCGAGCAAGTTCGTCGCCACCTTCATCGGCTCGCCGCCAATGAACATCCTGCCCGGCACGATCGACGGGCCCGGCATCGTGGCGCTGGGCGATGCGATCCTCGAGGCGCGCGACCTGCGCCAGGACCTGCCGGCGCAGACGGCGGTCGAGGTCGGCTTAAGGCCCGAGGATGTCGAGATCGCTTCCGAGGGCGAAGCCGGCTCGCTGCCCTTCGATGTCGAGTTCATCGAGGAGCTGGGTGCCACCCAGCTCTTCCACGGCCAGCTCGCCGGTCTGCCCTTCGTGATGCAGGCGGCGACCGACGTCGTCGCGGCCCAGGCCGGCCGCATCTGGATCACGATCGATCCCGACCGCGTCCATGTCTTCGACAGCAAGACGGGCGCGCGGCTGGGGCGGGTTTAGGCGAACGCACGAACCGCTGGGAACCCCTCTCCTGTAAGGAGAGGGGCAGGGGTGAGGTGTCGGCCCCTCGACCAGAGGAGCGCGGACCCATCGTCTCGGCTGCGGTGAGGTCACGGAAACCGCGTCAAACGGCCTACCCCTCACCCTGCCCTCTCCCTCCGGGATAGGGTTCTATGCTGAGGTTTGCGCGGCCTTACGAAACCGGCGCGTATTTCACCGCGCAGCCATAGGCCTTGGTGCTCGCCTCGGAGACCGGCTTGCCCGCCTTGAGCTCGGCCACCGCCTGGCGGACATAGCTCTTCGCACCCTCGATGCTGGCGGCGCTGGCAGAGGGCTTGTCGTCGATCGCGCCCATATAGGCGAGCGTGCCCTTGCCATCGATGATGTACATATGCGGCGTCGTGGTCGCGCCATAGGCGCGGGCGACCTTGCTGTTGGGATCGAGCAGGACGGCGGTCGGGGCGGCGTTGCGGCTCTTGCTCAGCGCGTTGGCCTTGGCGCCGTCGACATGGCCCTGCTCGCCGACCGGCGAGGAGATGACCGAGAGCCAGACGATGCCCTCCTTGGCCATGTCCTTCTGCAGCGTCTGCATGGTGGCGCTGTTGTAGTGCTTCCGGACATAGGGGCAGTCATGGTTGGTCCATTCGAGGATCACCGTCTTGCCGGCGAACTCCGACAGCTTGCGGGTCTTGCCGTCGGCATCGACCGCCTCGAACGCCGGGGCCGGGGCGCCGATCCTGGCGGCGGACTGGGCCAGAGCGGGGGCTGCCGCGAGAGAGAACCCGGCGAGAGCGAGGCCGGCGATAAAGGTCTGGCGGGTCAGATGGGCCTTCACGTCTGTCTCCTTGTTCTCTGCGTGGGGTGAACGGAGTCAGCGGGCGGCGGTCCTGACCTCCTTGCCCGCGGCGCGCCGCGCGGCGGACACGACCATGTCGGGTGTCAGGAGTTGCGGCAGGATCTCGGGCTGGCCGCCCTTGCCGCCCGGATAGAACAAATAGAGCGGCACGCCGGCCCGGCCCTGCTCGGCCAGCGCGAAGGCGATCCGGCTGTCGCGATTGGTCCAGTCGGCCTTGAGATAGACCACTTTGAGCTCGGCAAAGGCGTCCTTGACCTCCTGCCGCGAGAGCGCGACGCGCTCATTGGCGAGGCAGGTGATGCACCAGGCGGCGGTGAAGTTGACGAAGACCGGCCGCCCTTCCGCCTGCAGCGCCACGACCCGCTCGGGCGACCAGGCCTGGGTGTCGCCCGCGCGCGCCTGTGCCACCTCCGGAACGGCGCTCTGCACCACGAACCAACCGGCACCGCTCGCTACCAGAACCGCCACGAGGGAGGAGGCGAGCCGGCCGCGGCCACTCCCGCGCGTGACACCGACCAGCCAGACGACGAAGCCCGCCGCCAGCACCGCGACGAGCGCCGCCAGAACGCCGCCCGGCCCGGCCTGGACCGAAGCGACCCAGATCAGCCAGATCGCGGTGGCGAACATCGGGAAGGCGAAGGCCTGTTTCAGGATCAGCATCCAGCGGCCGGGCTTCGGCAGAAGGCGCAGCAGGCCCGGCGCGAACGACAACGCCACGACCGGCAGCGCGAAACCCAATGCCAGCGACAGGAAGACGGATAGGCCGAGCACGGGCGGTTGCGTCACCGCATAGCCGATGGCCGCGCCCATGAAGGGCGCCGTGCAGGGCGTCGCGACGACCACCGCCAGCGCGCCGGTCATGAAGGCCCCCAGTCGCCCGCCCCGGCTGGCGAGGCCATGGCCGACGCCGGCCGCCGCGGTGCCGATCTCGAAGCCGCCCAGCAGGTTGAGGCCGATCAGCGTCATCACCACGGCGAGCGCGATCACCAGCGGCGGCGACTGCAGCTGGAAGCCCCAACCGACACTGCTGCCGAGC
>NCCO01000166.1 GCA_002279705.1 Allobosea sp. 12-68-7 | reverse complement strand
ACGATCGGGGCGATCATCATCGGCAGGATGAACAGCGTGCGCAGCAGCGTCATGCCGCGCAAAGGGCGATCCAGAAGCAGCGCGAGACCCACGCCCAGGATCATTTCGCAGGTCACGACAACGGCGGCGAATTTCAGCGTGACGAACAGCGACTCGCGAAAGCTGGGATCGCTGAGCAGAAACAGATAGTTGCGCCACCCGACCCAATCGGCCTGCGAGATCCGCTGGCTCGGATTCCAATCGAGAAAGCTGGCGTAGACCATGTAGCCGACGGGATAGAGCAGCGCTACGCCGAGCACGGCCAGGCTCGGGGCCAGAAAGAGGTAGGGCGTCAGGCGGGAGGCGTTTGCAGCTTGCATGTCGGGAGCGGCCTGCTTCGACGGCGTGGTACCGGGCGGCGGCAGAGCCGCCGCCCGGTGCGCGACGTCAGGGCTTGAAGGTCTCGTAGCCGGCTTCCTTCATCGTCGTCTTGATCCGGCCGGCGAGACCGTCGAGCGACTGCTTGATGTCGGCGTTCTCGGTCAGGATCTTCGAGACCGTCGTGCCGAGGTCATTGTTGATCTTCCCCCAGGGCGGGATGATCGGGCGCCAGTCCGGATCGGCCTGCTTCAGAGCCTCACCGAAGGTCTTCATGTAGGGGTACCTGGCGTTGACGTCGGCATCGGCATGCGTCGAGAAGCGGATTGGATTGCCACCCTGCAGGGCAATCAGCTTGTCTGCCTTCTTCGATGTCAGCCATTGCATCAGCAGAAAGGCAGCCTCCTTGTTTTTGGCATTACGCGGGATCGCGACGCCGAAGCCGCCGGTCTGGGAGCCGTAACGTACGCCCTTGGGATGGATGGCCCAGCCGACCTTGCCGGCGATCCTGGACTTGGTGGGATCGTCCACCTGTCCGGCAAAAACCGTGGAATCGAGGAACATCGCCGTCTTGCCTTGGAGGAAGGCTGTGCCGGCCTCGGCAAAGCCGAAGGTCTTGGCGCCTTCAGGGCCGCAATCGACGATGGTCTTCAGCGCCTGGGCAGCCTTGACCCCGGCCTCGTTGTTGATGATCGGGTTCCACTGACCGTCGAAGACGCGCCCGCCCAGCGGAGCCAGGTGAAGCAGAAACGCATGCGCCGCGTGCTGGCCGGACGCGGCGCGCGAGGCCAAGCCACCCATGCCGGGCTCAAGCTTTGGGATCCGGCAGGCGAGGTCGAGCATCTCGTCATAGGTCTCGGGAACCTTCAGCCCATGCTTCTCGAAGATATCCTTGCGATAACCGAGGATCGAGGTCTCCGCTCCGAAGGGGATGCCGAATAGCGAGCCCGTCGGACCGGGCAAATAGCCCTTTTCGCCGCCGGCCACGCCGATGTTTTGCAGATAGCCGGGGATGATGTCGGCAGCGTCGTAGGCGGGGTCCGACAGCAGCGGGTTCATGAAGAACCGTGCGAGGTTTTCCAGCTGGTCGGCGAAGACATAGTCGGCCTTCGAAAAGACGACATAGCCGATGAGATCGTAGTCGCCCCTGGCCTTCGTCAGCTCCAGAGTCTGCTTCTCCCGCATCTTGAGATATTCGAGCTGGTCGACCTCGACCTTGATGCCGGTCTGGCGGGTGAATTCCGGCAGCACCTTGACCACGGCGTCATAGTGCGGGTGAGCTGGAAAATTGACGACGAGCGTTTTGCCCTTGTGTGCGTCGTAGGGCCCGGCCTGGGCGCTTCCGCCCCCTCCCGCCAGAACCATCGCGGCCAGCGCCACGCTTGTGAAAACCTTGAACATAAGTCCTCCCCTCGTTGGTCTCGTTAGAGCCGTTGTCCGCTCTTTGCTGCGAAGATCATGATGTGCTCGGGCGCGACCGAGGCCGTGATCGCATCGCCGGGGCGGTGCAACGCGACGCTGGGCGTCTCGATGAGAATGCGCGTTTCACCGCAGCGCGCCGCGATGACGGCGCTGGCCCCGAGATATTCCGAGAGGATCACGCTCAGGCGCAGCGCGCTGCCGGAACGCGGCGCAAGCTCAATCGCAGTGGGGCGGATGCCGACCAAGACGGGCTCGGCCCGGACGGGCCATCCGCCCGGTCGTTGCGGCAGCGCGACCTCGAAATCCTCGCCCTTCACCGATAGCGCATCTCCGCTGGAGACGATGTTGCCGGGCAGGAAATTCATCGTCGGAGAACCGATGAAGCCGGCCACGAACTGGTTGATAGGGTTCTCAAACAGCTCTCGTGGCGTTCCCTGCTGCTGGATCACCCCCTCGTTCATCACCACGATCCGGTCGCCCAGCGTCATGGCCTCGACCTGGTCATGGGTGACGTAGACCATATTCTTGGCGATGCGCTGGCGCAGCTCGGCCAGTTCCGTGCGCATTCTCGCACGCAGCTTGGCGTCGAGATTGGACAGGGGCTCGTCGAACAGGAAGGTCGAGGCGTCCCGCACCAGGGCCCGGCCCATCGCCACACGCTGGCGCTGCCCCCCGGACAGCTCCGCCGGCTTGCGGTCGAGCAGATGCGCGATGTTCAGCATCTCGGCGACCCTGCGCACCTTGGCGGCGATTTCCGCCTTGGGACGGCGCTGCAGGCGCAACGCGAAGGACATGTTCCGCGCGATGTTCATGTGCGGGTAGAGGGCATAGTCCTGGAACACCATCGCGATGTCCCGGTCCTTAGGGTCGCGTCGGCTAACCGGCGTCCCGTCGAAATAAATCTCGCCCTTCGTGAGGGTTTCGAGACCGGCCAGGATTCGCAAGGTCGTCGACTTGCCACAGCCCGACGGGCCGACCAGGACCGTGAATTCGCCGTCCGGTAAGGTCAGGACCAGCGGCTTGAGAACCTGGACCTCTCCAAAACGCTTCTCGACGCCCGCAAAGACGATCTCAGGCACATTTCCACCCATCTTGTTTTTTGTTGCCGGCAGGATGTCGCACCGAGCGCCCGAAGTTAATCCGGCTTTGCGAAAATCAACGTTAGCGCTAACGCTGCCTTGGGCGGAGCGGTCATGACGCGTAAGATCAACGTCGGGATCAAGGATATCGGCCGCGCGGTCGGCGTCAGCATGATGACGGTGTCGCGGGCGCTACGCGGTGTGGAGGGCGTCTCGCCAGCCATGCGCGCCGAAATCCTGCGCATGGCCGAGGTCATGGATTATCGGCCCAACCGAACGGCACGCTCCCTCGCAAGTGCGCGGTCCTCGCTGATCGGCATCTCGATTCCGACCCTGTTCAGCGACGTCTTCCCCGAAATCCTCGACGGTATGCGCGCCACCCTGAGCCATGCCGGCTTCGACACCGTGATCGACACGACCGATTACGATCGCTCCCGCGAAGCGGCCTGGGTCGAGCGCATGCTGGACTGGAATGCGGCAGGGCTGGTGCTCAGCGGGATCGACCATGCGCCGGAGATGCGTGACCATCTGCGTGCCCTGCAGATCCCGACTCTGGAGATATGGGATGTCTGCGACGATCCGATCGATATCTGTGTTGGCGTCGACCACCACGCGGCCGGAGAGATGCTCGGACGTCACCTCATCGCCTGTGGCTACCGTCGCCCGGCCTTCGTCAGTGTTCCGGAGGGACGCGACAGGCGGGCCGACAAGCGGCTGGCAGGCCTGCGCGCCAGCTTCGAGGCGGCCGGTGTTGCCGAGATGATGGTCGAGCGGGTCGACCGGCGCGCTGCCTTTGTGGCTGGCGCCGTCGGCACCGAAGCCTTGCTGAATCGGCCGGGGCCGCGGCCCGACGTCATCGCTTATCTCAACGACCACATGGCCTTCGGGGGCCTCTCGGTCTGCGAGAGGTTGGAGCTGCCAGTCCCGCAAGCCGTCGGCATCGCCGGCTTCAACGGGTTGGAACTCAACACGGTCCTGCCGCGGCCGATCACGACCGTTCGGACCCCACTCAACGCCATGGGCGTGACCGGTGCTCGCAACCTCGTCGCCCGAATGAACGGCGCGGTCGTTGTACGTTCGATCATAATGCCAACCCGGTTGCAGGAAGGCGATACGACCTGGGCGGTCGGCGCATCGGCTGCGTGACAGGGCGGACAACTCGGTCATGTTGGCCCGCAACACCGTCTGAGAGGCGATGACCAAGGTTCTTCGCTGAGCTCGCGTTCACGCGCGGACTGACGGAACGCGCGGCCTGTTGGTGGCGAGATGTCGCGGGCGTGGGGTCGCAAGATATGCGTCGGAAGCCTTAAGGGCGGCTTCCACGCTTGGCTGAATGTATCGGCGCAGATCGTTGCGCCATGTTTCTGTCATGGCATCCCAACCCAATTGCTCTGGACGACGCACAGCCTCATGCAGTGCTCGCGCTGCAGCCTCGACGGCGACGGCGATGCGGGGATGTGACATGGGTGAAGTCTCTGCGCGCAACTGAAACGGACCCGGATACAGTCAAGTCTTTAGAGCAGCAGCGTTATTGTAGTTTTGTCCTATCGCGTATGGCAATCTCGTCGGCAACCGCGTTCCACAGCCGGATGGCAATCTCATTTTGTTCAAGCTGCGCCTGCTGAGCAAGGCGCTTGGCCTGATCGTAAGCATCGGTTCCGAAATCGCGAATGATCATCCCCGCTGAGATCCGAACCACTGTGATCCAGATGCGGTCTACGTTTTTCGTTTCTGATGGCGCGTCGTTCATCAGGTCCCATTGCCATCACTAAGCAAAAATCAAAAACAAAACCCGGCGTTTAGACTAATTTGAATGATTAACAGCGTAATGAACCGGTTGCGTTCTGCGGCATGGCTTTACCTGCATCTTTTTCTGAGACGCGAGACGTTGCGTGAGAGAAGCAACGTCATCGTTGGGATTGGACGACGTGCTGGCTGTAGCTCGCATCGTTACAGGCCCCTCCGTCATTCAATTCGTCACCCAGTGAGTTGTCGCTTTTTCGCTCATGGCGCCTGCATTGCCGTCTGACAGACTGCTCATGACGTGCGTTTTGCAGCCCCCTTACGATCCTCGCTGTACTCGGCTTTGTTGACGGTCCCTGCTCTTGCGCAGGAGGCGAACGCGCCCGCGCCGCCCAAAAGAACGGCCCCTGGTCTGCTCGCCAGGGGCACGATGCTGCGTCATGCGATCAGCGGCAAATGGTCTTGTAGCCGACGATGATGGTCTCGCCGGAGTAGCGGTCGAAGCGCTTGATCGGCTTCTCGAAGCAGTCCTCCTCGGCCTCGACGAAGTGCACCGGTTGCTGGTGGCCATAGCCGGCCTCAAGCAGGTCGCGGGCCTGGTTGCTGACGATCGCCGCGCCGATGAGGGCACCACTGGGGCCGAGCAGGGCCCCGGCGACGGCCGTCTTGCGGCTGTACTGCTTGACCGGCTTCACCTTGACGCCGCAGTCGGTGGCGGAGGCGGTGGAGACGAACGAACCCCTGATTAGGGCGGCGGCGACGGTCTTCTCCAAGGCGCTAGGCGCTGTAGAGGCCAATCAGCTCCCGCGGGCTTGGCGAGGTCAGGTTCACAGGGTTCTCCGGGGTTATCCCTCGTACCCGCCAAAGGGGCGCCTAGCGGATCTTGATCACTCCTCCAGACGCGAGGCCGTATTTAGCCAATGCATCTGCCGTCAGCTGTCGCTGGATTTCGATCGTTGATCCCGCGGCCACCGATTGGTCGCGCTGAAGAATCCGCTCAGCGCTGGATTGCGTCGCTGCCGCCACGACAAAAATCTGGACGCCGGGCTGCGTCCGGGACGTCACTGCGAACTGAAAACCCTGCACGGTCATCGCGGCCTCCTCGATTTTCGCGCATGTAACGCCGCAGCGCCCCGCAACCCGGATGGGCACAAGCGATGGCCGATCCAAAATTCGGTGCGCCGAACGGCCACGTTCGGGCAGCTATGCTTACCGGGTGAGCGCGTCCTGAGTAACTGTTCGATTTCGGCCGGTGCGCTTGGCAGCCAAAAGAGCCTGGTCTGCGCGCTCGATCAATGAAGTTGGGGTGTCGCCCAGTTTATAGGCCGCGACGCCAGATGAAATCGTGATCCGGCCGAGCTTCTCATGGGTGGATCGTTTGATCAGTTCGCGCTTCAACAGCGCCTGCCGAACGGCTTCTGCGTAGAGCTTCCCGTCATTCAGATTTGTATCGGGCAGGATGATGGCAAATTCCTCGCCACCGAAGCGCGTGATGACAGCGCGATCGACCATGTGTTCCGTCATGGTTTGGGCGACCAGCCGCAGAACCTGATCGCCTGTGGCATGACCGTGATCGTCGTTGAAGCGCTTGAAGTAATCAACGTCGGCAATGACCAAGGTGAGAGGATTGCCGTCCGATGTCGCCACCTCGAAACACGCCTGCAGCCTCTCCTCAAAATGCCGCCGATTGGCGAGACCCGTCAGCGCGTCTGTCTGTGCCTCGATCCGGGTGGTTTCGAGGGCGTCTCGCAGGTTGCGAATCTCCCGTGAACTGTCGCGCAGCTGCAGTTCGAGCTTCGCTTTGCCGGCAACCTCGGCGCGGGTCGATAGGACCAGGGTCTCAACCCATTGGCGGAGCATGGGTCGATCCGCCGAAGCTGGGCCTTGTTCGGAGAGCGCAGAGATTTCCCTGTGGTAGAGCTCGCTCGCGTCCAAGGCTTCGTTGAGTTGGTGGGTCAGCGTGGTGATTTCGTCCAGAATTTGAGAACTGGTCCGGTTCGTTTCTTGAACCAGGCGCTCGGTGCCCACATATCGATGGTACAGACCGTCGATGACCGTCGCGCCAACGAAGCCGCCGCTGTCCAGAACCTGTTGCAGTTCTGCGCTCAGCGCCGGGATTGTGCCCGACAGATGTGCGTACCAGACCTCGAAGGTCCGAGGATAGGATGGCGATCTGTGCAGGCGCATCGCCGCAACGACGCGATCAGCAAGGTCGTCTTGATCGATACGCTGCGCAACGACGTTAGTCATGCCACATCACCATTTCAGAACTCTTCCCAGCCCGCATCGCCGGCGCGGCTGTTGGCGACCTTCCTGGCGGGCGCCGGCGCCGGGCGCGGCGCGGGAGCCGCCAGGCGGGGCGCCGGAGCCTTGCGAGCGAAGGCGGCTTCGGCGAGCTGGCGCAGGCGGGCGGGCTCGCCGGCGGGGGCCGGCGCTGCCGTGGCGCGGCCGTC